>JBDTPH010000190.1:0-11179 GCA_039932795.1 Chloroflexota bacterium | reverse complement strand
ATGCTCCCTCAGAGTGACATGCCATTTTTGAGATGACTTGTACATAAAAATTATACGTCAATCCGGTGGTACATCCCTAAAACCAGGGAGGATGCGGGATTTTCATATGCAACCAGACTATAATCAGGATACAGACATCAACTGTACCCAGGGCGGTCACAAATTGCGCTTTTTCAAAGGTGGGAAAGCGCAATTTGTGACCGTGGGCATTATATGTTCGAGCATTATATGGCAGCTACTGCAGGCAGTCATGTGAGAGAGGATGGGAATATACAAAACTCTGAGAATATAGAAACCAACCGCGCTCCCGAAAAACATCGGGACTATAGTGAGCGGAGCCGCGTGATCGAGACGATTCATGCGCGAACGCGTTGTCTACATTCGCCTGTCGGCTCACTCCCTCCGTGCGAAAGATCTCATAAATATTCTTCTAACACAGGCAGAATACAATCACAGCCATGAATGCATTTCTCCGTTTCCAGAACCTGACTAAATCCTATTATGAAGGCGATGTACGCCGCGTTGTCCTGCAAAATGCCCATGCTGAATTCCAGCCCGGTGAGATCACGGCTATTTTTGGTAAGAGCGGCAGCGGCAAAAGCACCCTGCTCAACCTGATCAGCGGCATTGACGCGCCTGACGGCGGGCAGATTTGGGTGGATGGGCAGGACCTGACCGCCCTGTCCGAACGTGACCGCACTCTCTTTCGGCGCGCCCGCATCGGCTTCGTCTTCCAATTCTTCAACCTGATTCCCACCCTGACCGTTGGTGAAAATGTCAGCCTGCCGCTGGAACTCAACCGCATCCCGCGGCTACATGCCCGCAAAAAAGCGCAGGATTTGCTCGAAGCCGTAGGCTTGCTCGACCGTTGGGAGACCTTCCCGGAAAAACTCTCTGGCGGCGAGCAACAGCGCGTGGCGCTGGCGCGTGCCCTGGTGCATGACCCGCTGCTGATCCTGGCAGATGAGCCCACTGGAAACCTGGATGAAGAAACGGGGGCGCAGGTCATGTCTCTGCTTGCCCGCCTGACACGTGAACAAAACCGCACCCTGTTGATGGTCACACATGGACAGGAATCCGCCTCGTACGCCGACCGTGTCCTGCGACTTTCGCACGGTCAACTTGTTGTGGAGCGCTGAACATGCTCTCCCTTCGAACCCTGCTTCGACATCCCATACAATTCGCCATCATGACACTGGGCATCGCCCTGGGTGTGGCTGTCATGGTCAGCATCGATCTTGCCAACGCCAGTGCAGCGCGCGCCTTCGACTTAAGCACCAGCGCCGTCACCGGACGCGCTACCCATTCCATCGTTGGAAGTACCCAGGGCGTGGACGAATCCGTTTATGTCCGTCTGCGCACCGACCCGCACTGGCGCGGCCAGTTGGAGAGTGCCCCACTGGTTAGTGCTTATGCTGTCAGCCCGCAACTGGGTGATGTGCCATTCACCCTGCTTGGCATCGATCCGTTCGCCGAAGCACCTTTTCGCAGTTACCTGGGCGCAGGACAGCAAATTGGAACGGAGACAATTGCCGCGCTTTTAACGGTGCCCGGGGCAATTCTTCTCTCTGCCCCAACCGCTCAACGCTATGGACTGCAGCCCTGTTCTGCCGCCGCCTTGAATGATGCGTGCCACCTGACACTCTCCATCAACGGCGAGACACGACATGCCTACCTGACCGGTTTGCTGGAGCCCTCTGATGATTTGGCCCGCCGCGCACTGGACACCCTGATTCTGACAGATATTTCCACTGCCCAAAGCCTAAGCGGCACGGGCGGCACACTGACTCAAATTGACCTGATCCTGCCCGACAATTTTGACTCATCCGCGCTTTCTGCTGCGCTCCCGGCTGGTACACGATTAGTGACCTCCGAAATGCGCAACAGTCAGGTCGCCGAGATGACTGCCGCTTTCCAGGTCAATCTGACCGCCCTCAGCCTGCTTGCACTGCTTGTGGGCATCTTCCTCATTTACAATGCCATGACATTTTCAGTCATCCAGAGACGTCCTCTGTTTGGAACCTTGCGAAGCATCGGGTACACTCGCGAACAAATCTTTGGCATGGTGCTGGGCGAAGCCGCGCTGGTTGGCGCGCTGGGTGCCGGACTGGGGCTGGGGCTGGGTGTTCTTCTCGGTCAGGGCGCGGTGCAGATGGTTACCCAGACCATCAATGATCTTTTTTTTGTCATCAGTGTGCGCGGGATCCAGGTTCCTGCATCCAGCCTGCTCAAGGGCGCGCTGGCCGGCTTCTTTGCCAGTGTGTTGGCTGCGGCCCCACCCGCCTGGGAAGCCGCCTCCGTCCCACCGCGCCTGGCGTTCTCGCGCGCTGGTTTGGAGAGCAAAGTCAAATCCACGGTCAGGGTGGTCGCAGGCCTGGGCATTTTTGCCGTGCTCATCGGCGCTGTCATTCTCCTTTTCCCTACACGCAACCTTGTCGTCAGTTTCAGCGGCACCTTTGCCGTGATCATTGGGCTGGCCATGCTCACCCCGTTTGTGACCGTCACCCTCATGCAGCTGCTGGCTGAGCCCCTCGGTGGATTATTCGGCTTACTGGGTCGCCTGGCTCCGCGCAATGTTATCCGCTCACAAAGCCGCACCGCTGTCGCTGTCGCGGCGCTCATGGTTGCTGTCTCGGTCACAATTGGCGTGCAGGTGATGATTACCAGTTTCCGTACAACGGTTACGATTTGGTTGGAGCAATCCTTGCAGGGAGATATCTATATCTCCACACAGGGCGTGAGCAGCACGCGCCTGGATACGCCGCTTGAGCCTCAGGCCATTAATATTGCGCGGGCCCATCCTCTTGCACAGTCCAGCCTTGCTGTTCGCGTCGTCACGGCGGAATCAGAACACGGTGCGGTGGATCTGGTCGCCGTCAGTCCGCAACGACAGATGGATGAACGTCTCTTTCTGGTTGCCCAGGACAATCCACAACAAGCCTGGCAAATGGTGAGGCAGGGCGCCATCCTGCTCTCAGAACCACTGGCAAGCCGGCTGGGAATCTCCCAGCCGGGTGGGTCGCTCGGCCTTCTCACACCCCGCGGATGGCAATCATTTCCCATTGCCGGTATCTACGCTGATTATGCTTCCACGCGCGGAGCCGTTCGCATGAGCCTGGACGTGTACCGCCAAGTGTGGAACGATGATCGACTCAATGGTGTGGTGCTTTTTCTGGCCCCCGGTTCCGATATAGATGGCGTGACCGCCGACCTGCGTGCCCAGTTGACAGGCTTCCTCAAAATACAGGTCAATCCCAGCGGAGCACTACGCCAGGACGCGCTGCTGGTATTCGACCGCACCTTCGCCATCACCACTGCCATGCAATTGCTCACAACACTGGTGGCGTTTATTGGCGTATTGAGTTCCCTGCTTGCCGTGCAACTGGAAAATGCACGTGAAATGGGAATCCTGCGCGCACTGGGGCTGACAGTCTCAGAAATGCGACGCCTGACCTTTTGGGAGACGGGACTGTTGGGCGCATCGGCCGGGCTGGTGGCGCTCCCCACCGGTTACATCCTGGCCTGGATCCTGATATTTGTCATCAACCAACGTTCTTTTGGCTGGACGCTTCAAATGCAGGCCAACCCCGCGCCTTTCGTACAGGCGTTCGCGCTGGCAGTCGGCGCCGCCCTGCTGGCCGCTCTCTATCCCGCCTGGCGATTAAGCCGGATGCAAGCCGCTGAAGCTCTGCGCGCAGAATAGATTTTTGGAGGACGGTGCATCCAAAAGGACAGTTCGAACTCACTTATAAATGCAAATTTGCGAAAGACAAGATTCCAGGTGAACGCTGATTTCGCTTTTCGATCAGCATGCATCAGAGTTCACGCTGGCACCGCTTCGGGCCACGAGCCGTTGGGACGGGACGGCCCTGCACCCAAATTTATTCTGCAAGCGTGATCTTCCCCGACCTAAAGAAGTAACCGGGCTCGACACTGATCTGGTTTGCGAAGTGAATGCTCAATAATTGAAGCGGGATGATCTCCATCAGTGGCTGTCCAATGGCTGGGACACCCGGCAGCTCAATTTGCCATTCATTTTTTTCAGGACCGATCCAAAAGGCGTTTACCTGGTGGCCGCGCAGATCATTAAGCAGGCGTTCATTTAAATTTCTGGTTTCCTGCGGGCCTGCAAAAAGCAATGCTGTCAGGTCAGGTGTTGCCAGTTCCAGCGGACCGTGACGAAATTCACCCGCCTGGAAGGGCGTTGCCAGATATTTAGCTGCCTCAGCCAGAATGAGCGCGCCGGCATATGTTGCGGCGAGTGAAGAACCGCGTCCCAAAATGACCAGGCGTTTGGGGAAGCCGAGGGCTTTGCCGATCTGCTCGACACGACCCTCCCAATCTGCAAGATAGGATTCCATTGCGGACGCAGTTTGCATGAGTTCGTCGCATGCCGCGTCAATGTCTTTGCCCAGCAAAGCCAGGGTGGCAAGCTGTCCAATGCCGAGGGTGTTGACATAGGTGCGCGTCGAAACGGTCTTCTCAATTTCCGCATGGATCTGAACATGATATTGGGCTGCTTTTGCAAGCGGACTTTCCGCGTCATTCACAGTGGCGATCAGGGCCGCAGGTTTTTGCATCCGCTCAAAGTCCAGGGCGGAGACTATCTCGGCAGATTTGCCTGATTGTGAAAATATCCAAAGCAGCGTTTTCGAGGTGATCAAATTCGGCGTGTGATGGATCAGTTCAGCAGTATCCACCCACAGCGCGGGAAGTCCCGCATTTGCGAGTGTCAACCACACGGGATAGGATGCATACAGCGATCCGCCCATGCCTGTGACGAGGATCCGGTCGAAGTCATTGTTGCGAATGGCTTTGGCCAGCGGCGCGAGCGGTGCCGCGTCAAATTTTTTGAGCGCGTTTTTCAATGAATCGGGCTGGCTGAGAATATCAAGGATGTAGGGAATGTTGGTCATGTAGCCTCATTAAGAATCATATAGGCGCCGCCATACAAGCCTGCATAATAACCAAGTTTCGCAGGCAGGATATGAACACGATCAAACGGCACCATTGGGTGGGGAGTTTTAAGTGCTTCCTCAAGTGTCGGCAGGAACAGGTCTGCACTTTTCATCACACCGCCACTTAGGACGAGCACGTCGGGAACAAAAAGGGAAATGATGTTGAGTATACCCAGGCTAAAATCGCGCGCAGCCTTTTGCATGATCGCGAGAGCTGCCGGGTTGCCTGCGCGTGCGGCTTCTGCGATGACACTCGCATCGAGTTGACTTGGATCGCCAAGTGCAGTCAGTTGCTCATTATTCATTGCAATTCGCGCGGCGCTCGTAATTGCCGTGCCGGAAATCAGGCTTTCCCAACACCCTCGATGACCGCAATAACATTCGGGACCTTGCGGATCAATGAGTTGATGCCCGCCTTCGGGATGTGAGCCATCCACGCCGCGATAGATTTTCCCATCAACAATTAAGGATGTGCCTACACCCGTCCCGACTGTGACTGCGTACAGCCGTTTCGCTTCGCGCCCCGCGCCCTGCCAGCATTCGCCAAGTGCGGCAGCATCTGCATCGTTTTCAAGCCGCACAGGGATGTTGAATGTTTTATTGAGTCTTTCGACGATCGGAACGTTGCGCCAGCCTTCGAGCGTGTATGGGTTATTAATGAGGCCGTAGACGGTATCGAGTGGACCCGTACAGCCGATGCCGATGCCCAACAGGGATGAGGAATTAACGGAATCAAGCGTTTTCTGAATCAACTGCTCGATTAAGCGGAGCCCATGATCGGGTCCGATGGAGGCAAGGCTCGCTTCCCGCTGACCGAGGAGCTTCCCATCCGAATCAAACGCTCCCACTCGGACAAGAGTCCCACCGATATCCATGCCTATGGCAACTTGCTGGCTCATCCTTTCACTGCCCCTGCTGTTAAACCGCTGACGATATAGCGCTGGAAGATGAGGGAAAGGAGCACAGGAGGAATTGCGGCTAACACGCCGCCCGTCATCATCCCGCCAACATCTACAACGTAGCGACCTGTAAATTCAGCAATGGCGACAGGTACGGTTTTCGCGCTGACGGTGCTGGTGAGGATGAGTGCAAAGAAAAATTCATCCCAGGCTGTGAGGAACACAAAGAGTCCTGTTGACACCAGGCCTGGTGCAGAGATAGGCAGGATGATTCTCCAAAAAGTTTGGATGCGATTACAACCATCAATGCGCGCCGCGTCTTCAAGTTCGACGGGGATGGTATCGAAGAACGCCGCCATCAGCCAGATGGCAAAGGGCAGGGCGAAACTCAGATAGGTGATGATGAGAATGACAGGCGAATTGAATAATCCGAAGCGCGTGGCGAAAAGATAGAGTGGAATGACGAGCGAAATTTCGGGAATCATGCGCGTGCCCAGAATGCCGATGAGCAGGGTTTTGCGAAACGGAAAATGCAGACGAATGAGGGCATAGGCGGCGAGCGAGCCGAAAACCAGCGCGATGACGGTGACTGAGGATGCAACCATCAGTGAATTCCACAAGGTGATGCGGAAAGTCTTGGCAACCTCAGATGTACCTTGTGAGGGGGCAAGGATGTTAATGTAGTTCTGCAGCGTGGGATTCTGCGGAATCCAATGGATGGGCGTTGACAGCAATTCTGCACGCGTGGAGATGCTGGAGATGACCAGCCATGCCACCGGGACGTAGATAAAAAGCAAAGCCAGCAGTACCAAAATCGAAAGAACGATGAGGCGGAGTTTCTTTTTCAAAGTTTTTCCTCAGGACGATATAACATGCGGATATAGATGAATGCGAGGCCAAGAGTAAAGATCGAGATGAGGAATGAGAGCGCAGAGCCGCGACCGGCATGACCAAAACTGAACATCTCAAGGTAGGTTAGGAAGGAGATCGTCACGGTGCCATTCGCTGGGCCGCCATTGGTAATGACGTAGATAATGTCAAATGCGCGGAAGGCTTCTACAGTGCGAATGATCAACGCCACGAGGATCGCAGGCCTAAGCAGAGGCAGGCGTATGAACCAAAAATATTGAAGAGCGGTGGCACCATCCACAGAAGCGGCCTCTTCAAGATCGGCAGGAAGTGTGGCAAGAGCGGCTTGCAGTATCAAGGCGATGAATGGAACGCTGTGCCAGATGTCCGCCAAAATGACGAGGTTCATTGCCAACTCTGGGCGTGTCAGCCAGGGAATATATTTATCGATGAGTCCAAGTTGAAGAAAAAGACCGTTGAGCGCGCCATAATCGGCGTTGTAAATCCAGCGCCACATCGTGCCGTTGACGATCGTGGGTACAGCCCAGGGGATAATGAGACTCGTCCGCAGGAATTGCCAGCCAGGCGGGTGGGCGTGGATCAACTGTGCAATGGCGAGTCCCAGTGCAAGTTCCAATCCGACTGAGATAACAGTGAAGTAAAGGGTGCGCCCAATGGTGGCCCAAAAGATGGGCTCGCGTAGTAACGCGATGTAGTTACCCAGTCCGACGAACGTGTTCTGCAGGTTGATCCCGCGCGGCACCTCGAATAGGCTGAGATATAAAGTGGAAAGTATTGGCTGAAGCGAAATTCCCAGAATAATTAAAAAGCTGGGCAGGATCAGCGCCAGGCCCACAAGCGTGTCTTGTTGTGCGAGGGTTCGCTTTCGTTGCATAGCCTCTCCATAAACGGATGGGGACTGGGCGTCCCCATCCGTTGGAATGAACGCTCTACTTGGCTAGCTCGACCCATTTGGCAGCGGCGTCGTTCAGTGCCTGCTCGGGAGTCTTTTGCTTTGTCAACGCTTCCTGCAAGGCAAGCTGCAGTGACTTGGAAGCTTCGGGATAATAGGGCACCTTCGGGCGGACCTGCGCGAACGGGAACTGCTCATTGAACATCGGTACGGTAACTGCATTGGCAGGTGTGTACCCTTCCAGTTTCGTCAAATTCTCGCCCTCAAAGCTGGTCTGCCACATTGGCAGGAGGTGGGCAGAGTATTGATTCTGGATGTCTTCGGAGGTCAGGAACTCAATGTACTTCCAGGCGGCATCCGGGTTGGGAGAAGTGGCAGCGATGGAGAAGCCCATGGAACCGTTGATGGATGAGCTCTGTACACCGGAGCCTTCAAAGGCAGGCATGAGCGACATCTTTATCTTGCCTGTCACCTGTGATTCATCCGCATTGAAGTTAACCAGATCGTACATGTAGGTCCAGTTCACCGCAAAGGCAGCTTTGCCTTGCGAGAAGACATTGCGGACATCTTCCTCCACATAGGAGATGGAAGCAGGATTGGTGTACCCATCGTCAATGGTCTGTACCATCCAATTGAGAGTGTCAACACCTTTTTCATTATTGAAGGCGGGTGCACCCTTATCATCCACCAGAGAACCACCGTTTCCGCTGAGCAGGATGACCCAATCGCAGATGGCAGCTTCGTACTGTCCCCAGGACCAGACCATTGGGTATTCAACAATGCCCTGGTCTTTCATCACCTGAGCCTGGGCGATCAGTTCTTCCCATGTGGCCGGAGGAGCATCGAAGCCAGCCTGTTTGAGAAGGTCCTCATTGTAGAAGAAGTACATTTCGTCCAGCAACCAGGGCATGCCATACACTTTGCCACCGACAGTGGTGATATCCCACGCGGCTGGAAAGATCCCTTCGCGCCTATCCGCTGTAATGCGGTCGGTCACATCCAGTACATAGCCAGACTTGGCAAATTCTGCATACCAGATATCATCTGCCAGGAAGACATCATACGCGGGCGGATTGGATGCCATGGCGGTTGTGACCTTATCGTGCAGGGCATCATATGCCACGTACTCGATCTCAACCTTGATATCAGGATTGGTCTTGTTGAATTCTTCAACAATGGCATTCATTTCCTCAACGGTTGGGCCGGCTTGTTCCATGGTTAAAACCCGAATGGTCACGGGACCAGCAGGCTGGCTGGGTTGACAACCAACCACGCTCGCGGTCAGGACAAGGGCCATGAGCGCGAACAACATCGAACGGATTGTTTTCATCTTTTCTCCTTTTGATCAAATCAGTTTTGTGGGCAATAAATAACAAAAGGGCAGGATTATTTTTCGGGACCTCCTTTGATATGATCTATTCTGTACGTTGAAAATGAAAATAGAATTCGCTCTTATCACCGTTGGAAACTGACCAGGCATACTCCACGGGTTCACCAGCCGGTGTATACGCAACGATCTGACTCAAAATCGCAGGAGTTCCAGCCCTGGCTTTCAAATAACGCGCCTCTGTTTCGGTAAGTGCGACGGGTTTGATGGTGTGGTCCATCGATGAAATGCTGATCTGATATTCATCCTTCAAAACTTTGTACAATGATTCGTCCTGTGACCAATCATGACTCTCCAGCGTCGGAAAGCGGCCCGTTGACAGACATGCCGTCTCGAGCAGGATCGGGATATCGTCGGCCAGACGGACGCGGGTAATCTCGAGGATAGGGTCACCTTCCGAAATACGCAAAGCGCGTGCAATTTTGTCTGTGGCACTGACCACGTTCTGTCCGATGAGCCTGCTACCTGGCTCCCGTCCTATTGCCCTCATCTGTTCGGTGAAACTCAGCCTGCCTGCAGCGATGGAAGCCATGGTGGGCTGGCGCACAAACGTGCCCACGCCGTGTTTCTTTTCCAACCAGTTTTGGCGGACGAGCTCATCGAGTGCGCGCCGCACTGTCAGACGGCTCACCCCATAAAATTCGGCCAAATCCCATTCGCCAGGCATTGCCTCGCCCGGTTTAAGATGACCATCTACGATCAAGTTCCGTAAACTACGTTCAATCTGGTCGTAGAGAGGCAACTTGCTTTTGTGATCGATTTTGAACAGGTCTTTTTTCATGAGATCTTTTAGAGATATATAGATGTCAATACATCTGCTATTATAAGAGATTGTATCAATCAGTCAAGGATGTTTAACTGGTGATTACCCACATCTTTGCGTTGCCTAATTCGGCGGGCTGAAGCCCTGCCTCAGCTCGTGAAAGTCGGATAAATCCGACTGGTTGCGCCAGCCCGGAGGGCTTCCATGTACTGAGCAGGTGGCTTTAGCCCCGCGATTCCGAGTTGTGGGTAATCACCAGTGTTTAACCGTTGGCAATTGCAGGATAGGACGAGAAAACCGTTCCCTCTGGAAGGCTGGAAAGTTGTTTCTCTCCGTATACTGAACACGTTTAAAGCAAAAAGGCACTGTCTGAGTGCCTTTTTACAACAGAAGCAGAACTTCAACCTGCGACCTTCTGCGTATGGGTCTCAATCTATAAGAAATACGCCAACACAGTAAAAGTACAATTTGCCGTGAACCAGATTCACGATTTTTTGGATTAATTCCGGAGGTTTAATAATTTCACTCAGAGGCCCAAGAAGGTTTGTAATTCTCCCAGCCCATATAAGGAGTGAATGCTTCATCAAGAGCTTCTGAGACACTTCCCATCGTCATAGCTACATGATGTTCAAAGCCGCTCTTGCACAAATACCCAAGTAGTTTTTGCAGGTCCGGCGTATGAACAACTGCGCGGTGACCAAAGGTATCCAATGGATCATTAGTGAGCTTTCCCTCACCCCTGTAGGAGCGGAAAATGCCATTGACATCATCCGTGCTGACGCGGGCGTAGGTCATCAATCCAGCTACGGCGCGGCCCGCCATTGATGAGGAGAAACAGACGGCAGTGTGTGCAAAGTGTGGTCCCGTGAAGATCGAGGTGTGGCTAGGCAAAAAGAAGATCAACCGGCGCTGCATCAATGTAAAGAAAGAACTAGAACAAGCTCAACAGAACCGGAAGAAGGCTAAGAATGATGCGCATGAAACGCTCTGATATTTTGTGTTGGGTATTAATTGCTGTGATTATTGTCCTTGCCGTAGCAGCTTTTGCGCTCCCCCAGGAATTATTAGACAATTTCGAAGTGCTTTTCTTGTGGGTGGTCATGCCGTTGATAGGCTAACTATGGATACGGGCACGTGGAAGGCATGAGAGGGAATTAACACCCGCAAAATTGTGATATCTTTCCTGTTCATCATTTTACTAGAAGTAGGATGTAATGAATTTGTTGGCCAACGGTATGAGCATTGGTTCATAAATATAATCCCCAAGTTTACGACTTTTGTTGATTTATTTCTTCCTGGCGGCCTTGCTTTTCCTGGCAACCTTGCTTTTGTTGACGGCCATGCCGTCAAGCTTGAGCGTGCCCGACGCATCGCCGTGGACCCCCGTGGTCTGTTTGACCTCAAACTCGG
>JBDTPH010000189.1:0-5015 GCA_039932795.1 Chloroflexota bacterium | reverse complement strand
TCACATCCAAAGCGGTGGCAATCTCTTTTTGTTTCCAACCGCCACGAGTAAGTTTCAGCGCATGCAAGCGACGGCGTTCTTTCCAGTTCGTTGAGTTTTGTTTTTTCTTCAACATGCTATCGTTGTAGCACATTTAAAAAGTTAAGTAAATTATGAGACAATCAGTAGGATACAATACCGACCACAGCGCTTTTTCCTCCTCTCACTGTGCGGCATGGACCGATTTCGCTGTGCGACTTGACCGATATATGCAAGTACACTATCAAAAGACTCGATGCCATTTCAGACGCAATTCAAAAAGGGTCACACACCGATATTACGAGTCGTTATGAAGCAGAACGATTTGTAATTTACACAGATTTGTTACTTGGTGATATTCTGTCCTTGTAGCAATTTCAAAATCCAAGCCAATTTTGGGTCAAAGCGTGAAAAGGGAAGAAGGAAGGGGAGAGCGCGCGAAGAGGGGGTGAGGGACCTCACCCTGATTGGCGTAATAATCGGCGTGTCCGCATGCCCTCTCCCAAGGGAGAGGGCATGGTGTTGAGTCCTATCTTGTCCGCTGGCGCGGAGGTCTTGTTTTTAGGCAGGGTGAGGTTGGGTGGAGTCTGCATTTCAAAAAATCACAATTTGACGTAATGACAATTTGACACTACAATTGTTCCATGCAATTTGAATGGGACGAGAAAAAGCGGCTGATCAACATTCGCAAACACGGCATTGACTTTGCCGATGTCCCAGCAATATTTGAGTTGGATACCGTCACTGTCATTGACGACCGTTTTGAATATGGCGAAACACGCTATCAAACGCTTGGATTGCTTAAGAGCCGCGTCATTCTGGTCGTCCACACTGAAGCTAAAACCATTATCCGTATCATCTCCGCCCGAAAGGCAAACGTATATGAAGAAGAAACCTACTTCCGTGAAATCTCAGACTGATTTTGCCCGTCTCGACAAAATGAAAGACGAAGATATTGATTATTCCGACGCGCCTGCCATCACGCCAGAAATGTTCGCCAAGGCGGTTGTAAGACGCGGTTTAAAGCCGCGCACAAAGACGCAATTGACTTTGCGTGTGGATAGCGATGTCCTGGAATGGTATAAAAAGCAGGGGCGCGGCTACCAAACCAGAATCAATATGTTGTTACGCGCTTATATGCAGGAACACCAGAGATAGTTCATCGCAGGAGGCAGCAAGTCATCGCGGGATTCATTGTGGATTTTTATTGTCACAAAGCAGGGTTGGTCATTGAAGTGGATAGAGATGTCCATGATTTGCAGAAGGAAGAAGATACAAGGCGGGAAAAAGTGTTGAGTGAGATGGGGCTGAAGACTTGTGCTGACGGTTCGCCTTTCGCTCACCGTGTCGAAGCGTTGTCCGCTTTCGGAATGAGGAGGTCGTGAAAGATTTGTCCGCTGTTATGGGGAAAGCCAGCAAGTTGATTTCTGGATAGTTGAAAATCGTGTATCATTGGTGCAGGAGATTTAACCATGACAAATCAAGAACTCCTTAGTCGAATCACCATCAATCCCAACATGGCATTTGGCAAACCCACCATCCGCGGACTGCGCTATTCCGTGGAATGGCTGTTGGAAACGCTTAGTTCGGGAATGACAAACGAAGAAATCCTTGCAGATTATGAAGACCTTGAAGCTGCAGATATTCAGGCGGTTCTGTTTTATGCAGCGCGGCTGAGCCAGGTCAAGCGGATGAGTTTAGTTATTGCATGAACTTTCTAATTGACGCCAATCTACCACGCCGTCTAGTCCGAATTTTTCAAGAGCGCGGACATGCTGCTGTCCATACGCTGGATTTGTCCGATCGCAACGCAACCGCAGATGCCGCGCTTCTGGATTATTCCGAGCAAAATAACTGCGTCATTACAACAAAAGATTCGGATTTCAGCACATCCTTCTGGCTGCAAAACCGTCCGCAGAAATTATTGCTCATTTCCACAGGCAATATTCGAAATGCTGAACTGGAAACTTTATTGATAGCGAATTTTGACCAGTTGCTTTTAGCACTCACAGAAAATCGTTATGTTGAACTGACGCGAGAGCATGTGATTGTGCATGCTTAATTTGTCCCTATACGGGAGTCTCGCGCGAAGAGGGGGTGAGGGACCTCACCCTGATTGGCGTAATAATCGGCGTGTCCGCTTGCCCTCTCCCAAGGGAGAGTCTATTGAGTTGAGTCCTATCTTGTCCGCTGGCGCGGACGTCCGCAAAGCAAAGGCTCTGTGCGAGGGTGGTTTTGGCTTCTCCCCTTCAGGGGACGTGTACCTGAGCGTAGCGAGTGGTAGACGGGAGAGGGGTAAAATGGCGACATTATGCCAGTCAAGAACCCTTCGACTTCGCTCCACACTGCGGACACACCACTCCCGCTGTTCCGCTTCCCCACTTCGCCTGGACACTCGCCATCGCCGTGTCTGAGATCGTTTTCGCTCGCAATTCCGACAAACGCTTATCGATCTCCGTCTCGATCTCCCGCATCGTCGCCTTCGGATGTTGCTCCCGCCATCCCGCAATGCCTTGCATAATCTCTTCACTCAACCCGTTCCATTTCGCTTGCACTTCATCGCCTTTCATGCCGCCTCCTTCTGCCTGCCTTTTACCCATCTTATCCCCTTTTTCCGAAAAAATGAACCACACCCGGAGCCAAATTCCCGATTGACAAGTGGTTTTTTTGGAGTATTCTATAAATATGGACTGCGAGTTTTGTTCCCAGTCATATTTTGCTTTCAACGAAGAAACAATTGGGAGAAGGTCATGACGAAAAGATTTTTTCAATTAATGATTGTTGCGGCAATTCTGGTCACGTCCTTTGCCCCGTCCAGCGGAGCATCGGCATGGTCTACTTGCGCCAGTACCATTACTGTCCAATGGGGTGATACCTTGAGCAGCATCGCGGTAACCTGCGGCACCACCGTGGCAGCCATCCAGGCCGCGAATCCCGGGCTTGGCTTCTGGGTCTACGCGGGACAGGTGCTATACATTCCGACGGGATACACGTCCCCTCCTGTTTCCTACCCAAGCTATGGTACATATGTCGTGCAATGGGGGGATACACTCGCGAAAATTGCGGCGCGCACGGGAGTCAGCTTGAGCTCCATGATTGCTGTGAATCCACAGATCTGGAATCCCAGCTTGATTTATGCGGGGCAAGTGATCAACCTGCCTGGCGGGATCCTTGTTCCTCCTCCCTACAATCCCCCTCCGCCTCCCAAGCCTTGTAACTGTCCACCTTCTCCCGTTGATTCACTTTCAACCCTGAAGATCGACTATAAACACGGGATGTATATCCGCAGTGAGCCAGGTGGAAAAATCCTGGCATCTGCACTCAACAAGGACACAGTATATTACTATCCAAACTCTGTCTTCATGGATGGCAACTGGAAGGTGTGGGTGAAAGTGAAGGTCTACCCACCCACAAAAGGATATTATGAGGGCTGGCTACTGGTGAAGGACCAGCTTGGCAATTATTTCACCAACCCACAAATAGATTAATCAATATCAATGCCATATAAGTTTCTTCCAGCTCATACAAAGAAGCCCCGATTTCATTCGGGGCTTCTTTGCCCTTGCAGGGCGCGAGTACCCAAGCTGATAAAATAAATCTCACGTTGAAAGAGGTCTATGTTACTTCAAGCAGCTTACCCAACCCCGGAACATCAAATCGCAGCCAACTCCATTGTGGATTTTTTCGTATCTAACTATAGGATCGACGCGGTATTACTCGTCAACTCGTGTGCGCGCGGCAAAGCCACCCGCGACAGTTGTCTTGATATTGTTGTGCTTTCCCGGCCTGATCAGGCTCAGTCACAATTAAGTGCTTTGGAAGCGGGCTGGGAGGAATTTGAGAAGTCAAATCGGGCTGTCAAAGCCTTGTATAAAGCTGGCAAATATTCGGTCGTGCATCCCGACTTTATCAATGGAGTCTTTATACCCCGGGAACAGGACGAGGCGGACGGACCTGACGACTTCGAGGTGCAGATCGGGAACTTCCTGGCGTACAGCGTTCCATTATGGCAGGGCAGTGATTATCTGGCGAAGCTCAAAGAACAATGGCTTCCGTACTACAACGAACAGTTGCGTCAGCAAAGGTTGGACAGAGTGCGGTGGTATTGCCTCAACAATCTGCACCACATTCCGCTATACATTGACCGTGGACTGTACTTTCAATCCTTTGACAGACTTTACAACGCATACCGTGAATTTTTGCAGGCCTTGTTCATCGCGCGTCGGACCTACCCAATTGCCTACAATAAATGGATCCGTGAACAGGTTGAAGAGATTTTGGGATTGCCTGAGTTATATTCGCAACTGTCTCATCTATTTGAAATCAGGCGGTTTGAAAGTTCTGAGATCGCAGACAAGGCTATGGAAGTCGAACAATTACTTGAGAAATACGCGCCTTCGACAGGTGGATGATCATATGTTGAAACATTGACATTCAGAGTCCAGGAGGTCTTATAGGATTGAAAGGCAAGGGTGGTTGCAGGCAAATTGCTTCGGCTTCCATCATATAATTAAGTTTGGAGAGAATGATGCCTACGGAACCAACAGTGGAAGAGCAGTGGTACAAAATGTTGACCGAAGGCGAGCCAGTCCCTCGTCGTATCTATCATCTTAACGGGTTGCTCCCCTCAGATCCACGCTGCAAATTGTGCGGCTCGCCTTTCAAAGGCTGGGCGGATTTATCATGCACCTACTGGGTAAGGACCAATCCAGATACAACCCCCCGGTTCTGTGAAAAATGCAAAGTGTTTGAGCATCCCGGTGGTGCAGAAGTCGTTCTGACCATGCTGTTTGCAGACGTGCGCGGTTCCACTGCGTTGGCAGAGCAAATGAGTGCTCGTGAGTTCAGCCGTCTGATCAATCGATTTTATACCGTAGCAACCCATATACTTATACAAACGGATGCATTATTCTGATTAACCTTAATCGGTTAACTTTCTGTCATGTCATGCTGAATACTATGACTTTGTCAAGGCGATTTGCAGGGCAAGTGGCTGG
>JBDTPH010000188.1:0-13978 GCA_039932795.1 Chloroflexota bacterium | reverse complement strand
GAACCTGACTGACCTTCTCACAGGAAAAGAGTTCGGCAATGGGCCGATCGATCTACAGCTTACACCTCATCAATTCCTCTGGTTGAAGTAATTCTATGGCTCGCCGACTGTATGCAGTATTGCCATATTCGGTGGGCGCACCGCGCCGAGAGGGTAACCGCATACCAGCACAACCTGGTCCCCGAGCTGCACCACCTGTGACCGCATGAGCGCGGCGTCCACGTGATTGAGCATTTCTTCAAGTGAGTTTGCGAAGGGCACCACCTGCGGGTGCACACCCCACATAAATGTCAGCCGTCCCGCTGTATCAGGGTTGGCTGTAAATGCCATGATCGGCACACGCGGCCTGATCTTCGACATGAGCCAGGCGGTCTGTCCCTGCGTTGTGAAGCAGGCCACTGCCATGACATTCCTATCGTTGGCAAGTGCCTGTGCAGCGCGCGCCATGGAAGCTGTGTCGCTATGTTCGAAACCCGTCACGATCTGCGAGGATCCCCACTCCAGGTAATGCGTTTCCGCTTCACGCACAATGCGGTCCATCATGAGCACAGATTCCACAGGATATTTCCCCGCGGCTGTTTCAGCGGAGAGCATGACCGCATCGGTTCCATCGAACACCGCGTTCGCCACATCAGACGCTTCGGCGCGGGTGGGCAGCGGATTCGTGATCATCGACTCGAGCATTTGCGTGGCAGTGATGACGAGCTTGGCACGGTTGTTGGCTGTGCGGATGATGTGCTTCTGCTGGACAGGCACACGCTCCGGCGGGAGTTCCACACCCAGGTCACCGCGCGCCACCATCACTCCATCCACAATATCCAGTATGGCCTCGAGGTTATCCAGAGCTTCGGGTTTTTCAAGTTTGGCAATCAGTAATGGAAGGCGTTTCCCGTTCGAAAAACGTTCCATCGCATAACGGACTTTCTTGACATCCTCCACTGTGCGGACAAATGAAATGGCAACTGCATCCACTGCGTGAGAAATGCCGAAAGCGAGGTCGGCTTCGTCTTTTTCTGTAAACCCGGCAATCCGTAACCGTATGCCCGGCAGGTTAATCCCCTTGTGTGAGGATAGCGGCCCACCAATAATGACCTTCGCGGTCAGTGCATTGAGATCGTTGACGGCCGTAACTTGCAGGGTGAGACGCCCATCATCGAGCAGGAGCCGGTCTGAGGTCTGGACCGAATTGAAGAGCTCGCGAAAATCCACTGGGATTTTTTTCTCGCCATCGCCAGGAGGCGGTGTCCCAGTCACATACAAAATGATGGTCTCTCCTTCTGAGAGTTGAATGGGCTCAGGCAGCTCGCCGACGCGGATCTTTGGTCCCTGCAAATCCTGCAGGATCCCCACCGACACCCCGAGCCGTGCTGCAACCTTGCGGACCATGGCAATGCGTGCCTCATGCTCTTCATGGGTGCCGTGTGAGAAATTCATGCGGGCCACATTCATCCCAGCCAGGATCAGTTTTTCGAGGACTGCCTCGCTCTGGCTTGCGGGCCCAATGGTTGCTACAATTTTGGCTTTTCGTGTCATAATACTTTCCCTACATAAAATTATACTCACCACAGAGATAAAAATGCCATCCCCTGCGGTGAGTATTTATGTATAAATCCCAGTAGGCTTGCGGCTGCGCTTACAAATAATGCAATTCGCCGGCCTGCTTCTCCAGGTCTGCACGGAAATCTGGATGCGCGATATCGATCAGCTGGCGGGCACGCTGACGGATGGTCCTGCCATACAGGTCCGCCACGCCATATTCAGTGACAACATAGCGGACGTGGTTACGGCTGGTGACCACACCGGCGCCCAGCTTGAGCATGGCAGCAATACGAGTGATGGGAGTCCCATCCCTGAGCGTGGTGGTGCTTGGGAGCGCGATGATCGGCACGCCACCCTTCGAGCGGGATGCGCCATAAATAAAATCGAGCTGGCCGCCCACGCCGCTATAGAGCTTGGGACCGATGCTATCAGCACAGACCTGGCCGGTGAGATCCACTTCGATTGCCGAGTTGATGGCAACCATGCGCTCGTTCTGCGCGATCACAAATGGATCGTTGACATATTCCGTGCGGTGCATTTCGATCAGCGGATTATCATCCGCCCACTGGTACAGCTCCTTTGTGCCCAGCATAAAGCCGGCGATGATCTTCCCGGGGTGCAGGGTCTTGCGTGCATTGGTCAACACACCCGCGTTGACAAGTTCAATGACGCCATCCGAGAACAATTCGCTGTGGACACCCAGATCCTTTTTGTTATGCAGATATTTCAGCACGGCATCGGGAATGGCGCCAATTCCGAGTTGCATGGTGGCCCCATCGGGGATCAGTTCCGAGATAAAGCCCGCGATCTTCTCAACCACCTCCGAGTTGCCATCTTCTCCCATGATCATTTCCGGGATCGGGTAATTCACGGGAACGATGTAATTCAAGCGGCTCACATGGATGAATGAATCGCCGAGTGTGCGCGGCATTTGCTGGTTCACTTCAGCAATGATGATCCTGGATGATTCTGCGGGTGACTTTGTGAGTCCCACTTCCACGCCGAAGCTGCAGAAACCATGCTCATCCGGTGGGGAGACCTGGATGATCGCAACATCCAGCGGCAGGATGCCGCGCTTGAATAAAAGCGGAAATTCGGAAAGCAAGACCGGCGTAAAATCTGCGCGGCCTTCCTGCACGGCCTTACGGACGTTGTGGCTGATGAAGAGTGTGTTGACGCGCAGGTGACCTTCCATATCCGGGTTCACATAATCGGCGGGGCCGATCGTCAGCGCCTGGCAGATCTCCACGTTCTCGAGACTGGGAGCGCATTCGACCAAGGCGGCGAGAGTCTTCTGAGGGACGGATACATTACCGGTCAGAAAGATGCGGTTGTTCGACTTGATGCATTGGACCGCCTCCTGCGCAGTAACGATCCGTGATTGATAAATGCTAGCCCAGTCCATCGTCGCCTCCGGGGGAAAGACGTGACAGGTGGACCAGCTCGCCATTGTGCGTATTGACCGCTTTTGAGATCGCGTCATTATCGAGAATTGCATTGGCAATGCCCTTATTCGCCATCTCTACAATGTATGGCATGGCCGCGTTGACAAAGGCGTGCGTGGCAGTTCGCGCCACTACGCCTGGCATGTTGGGAACGCAATAATGGATAATGCCCTCCTCAATATAGGTGGGCTGATCGTGCATGGTGGGGCGTGAGGTTTCCGCGCAACCGCCCTGATCGATGCTCACATCCATAAAAACCGAACGTGGTTTCATGGCGCGCATCATTTCACGGGTGATCAGGATGGGCGCACGCTCCCCGGGTACCAACACCGCGCCCACCACCACATCGGCATAGGCAGTCGTCTTTTCAATATTTCGTTTGGTAGACATCATCGTGACAACGCCTGGAAAACGGTTATACACTTCCTGCAACACATCGACATTATGGTCAATGACCGTCACATGTGCGCCGAGTCCGATGAACGCTTCCGCGGCATATTGCCCAACAACACCACCGCCCAATATCACCACTTCAGCAGGTGGGACGCCGGGAATACCACCCGTCAAAATGCCCTTGCCGCCCCAATTGTTTTGGAGCAACCGCGCAGCGATCGAAGCCGCCATCTTGCCGCCGATCTGGCTGAATGGCCGCAGAACCGGCAGCGTTCCATTGGCTGTTTCGATCTGTTCATACGCTATGGAAGTGATCTTCTTTTCGAGCAGCACTTCCACCTTATCTTCACGTGAGGAGGCAAGGTGCAACAGACCCACAACAGCAGTGTGGGGTCTCAGCCAGCCCAGTTCTTCCTTTGTTGGACGGGCGACCTTGAGCAACAGATCGCCGCGCACAAAGACTTCTTCGGGCGAATAGACGACGCGCGCCCCCGCGGTCTCGAACTCGCGGTCATCAAAACCTGCTCCAACGCCTGCTTCATGTTCGACGTAGACTTGATGCCCGTGCTGGGTTAATATCTCAACCCCAGCCGGTGAAAGACCGACCCGAAATTCAAAGGGCCGTCTTTCTTTGGGAATTCCAATGTTCATAGTGAGCCTCCATAAAAACCCTGCAGGCCAACGGACCTTCAGGGTTTCAGTTTATCGCATATTCAGAACGTCGCGGATCAATGGCAGTGCCCAGTCAATGGTCTCTCTATCAATGACCAGCGGCGGCGCAAAACGGATCACGTTATCGTGCGTTTCCTTCGCCAGGATGCCCTTCGCCTGCATCGCTTCACAGAAGCGGCGCGCGCCTTTGGCCTCGGGCTTTAATTCGACACCGATCAAAAGACCTTTGCCGCGCACCTCTTTGACATGTGGACTGGGGATCTCGGCTAACTGCTCCATAAAATATTCACCCAGCTCACGCGAGCGCTCTGCCAGATTTTCCTCCCGGATCACTTTCAAGGCGGCACGTGACACCGCTGCTGCAAGCGGATTCCCACCGAAAGTGGATCCGTGTTCGCCCGGCGTAAATAATCCGAGGATGGCTTTATCTGCCAGCACCGCAGAGACCGGGTAAAAGCCTCCAGCGAGAGCTTTGCCAATGATCGTCACATCCGGGCGGACATCCTCATGCTGCGCGGCAAACAGCTTGCCGGTCCGCGCCAGACCCGTCTGAATTTCATCCGCCATCAACAGGACATTGTTCTTCCTGCATATTTCCGCAACCTGTTGCAAATATCCAGCAGGCGGGATGATGACTCCGCCTTCGCCCTGGATCGGCTCCAACATAACGGCAGCAGTATTCGGCGTGATCGCTTTCTCGATCGCATCCGCATCGCCATAAGGGACGTTAATGAACCCGGGCGTGAACGGACCAAAGTCATCACGATAGAGAGGCTCGGTCGAGAATGTGACAATGGAAATCGTGCGACCATGGAAGTTACCCGCGGCGGTGATGATCTCAGCCTGGTGACGCGGCACGCCTTTGACACGATATGCCCACTTGCGGGCCAGCTTGAGCGCGGTCTCGACCGCTTCCGCGCCGCTGTTCATCGGCAGCGACATTTCGTAGCCGGTCATCTCGGAGAGCTCTTTATACAGGAGCGGCAGCTGGTCATTGCGGAATGCACGTGACGTGAGCGTGACCTTCCTGGCCTGCTCAAGCAACGCATTCAAAATTTTCGGGTGTACGTGTCCCTGATTGACCGCGGAATAGGCTGAAAGGCAATCGAGATATTTCCTGCCATCCACGTCATAGACCCATACGCCTTCCGCGCGTTCGATCACTACATCCAGCGGATGATAATTGTGTGCGCCGTATTCCTCTTCAAGAGCAATATAATCCTTTGTATTCATAAATTCACCTTTTAATTTTCTACTATCCCGATGGTCGAGTAGGCGGTGTTCTTCCGCGGTATCGAGACCAAAGATGACAAGAAATATAAACTTGAAAGTGGTGGTTTCGATATGGGCTAAGAAAATCGCTCAGCCCTACTCAACCAGCACTATATTCCTACCCAACTCCAAACAACCGCGCCAAAATCGCCTTCTGCGCATGCAGACGATTGTGCGCCTGGGGGAAGATGACCGAATGCGGACCATCCGCTACTTCATCAGTCAATTCATGGTTGCGATGCGCGGGCAGGCAGTGCATGACGATCACATCCTTATCCGCTTCGCTGACCAGTTGTTCATTAACCTGATACGGCGGGAAAACCTTTTCGCGTTTGGCAGTCTCCTCCTCCTGGCCCATGCTTGTCCATGTGTCAGTGTAGATCACATGTGCGCCCTTGACTGCTTCATGCGGGTCGCGCACAAAGGTCAGGACCGAGCCAGTTTCCTTGATGGTCTCTTTTGCAACCTCGATTGCTTTCGGACTCATATCATAATCTTCCGGGTTGGCGATCGTGAAGTTCCAGCCGAGTTTTGCGGCAACATGCATGAGCGACACAGCGACGTTATTTCCATCGCCTACGTATGTCACATTCAAGCCTTTTGCCCTGCCAAACTTTTCCTGAATGGTGAGTGCATCTGCCATGCCCTGGCAGGGATGGTTGTAATCGCTCAGGCCATTCACCACCGGGATATCAGACCACTGTGCCAGCCGCAGAACATGCTCATGCTCGAACACACGCGCCATCAGCCCGTGCACATATCCCGAGAGGACACGTGCAATATCGGCAATGGACTCGCGCTTGCCGAGGCCGATCTCATTCGGCGAGAGATACAGCGCGTCGCCTGCGCAGTGACGCATCGCCATATCAAATGAGACGCGCGTCCGCAGGCTGGGCTTCTGGAAGATCATGCCCAGCACTTTGCCCTTGAATAGCGGCGGATTGCCTTTTTTGAAATATTCTTCTTTAAGTTTAATTGCGAGGTCGAGAATGTCCTGCACTTCCCCCGAGGATAGATCTGATATTGCGAGAAAATGTTTCATGCATACTCCTTGTGGACAAAGTATATCTTGAACGAGCAATACTGCCCTGTTGCAAGCATCACCCGTTCAGCGTGACATCCGTCAATGAAGGAAGAAAACAGTGTCAAAACGCTCTTAATCTTATCATGACGCATATCATCATCCAAGATGGGCAATTCACTTTTTCCGTCCTTTTTGCATGATTCCCGACAGGAGCGTATAATTTTGCATCCCACCCATCGCATTGAAACAAATTATCCGTTTAAACAGTTTAAGGATAGGGTATCATTCCTGGTGGGATTGATATTTTGCCGTCCCCAGTACTAAACTCTAGGAGGTCAGATGACCAAACAAGATTCAGGACAAAAGACTCTGGTAATTGCCGCAACCATAGGCGCCATTGGGGGCATTTTTGCCGCCTGTATTGGCCTCCTTCCCACAGTCCTCCCCATGGTACGGCCAACATCCACGCCCCCATTTGTAGTAATAACAGCTACATTTCCACCCACGGATACCCCTGCCCCCCTGACACCCTCTGCCACAACTGCGCCCACCGATTTGCCGACTTTCACGGCATCGGCAACGATCGAGCCTATTCTGACAACGCCAACGGAGACGCCGACAGTCATACCGACGCCTGCCTCTTCCTCTTCAGAACTGGATGATTATGTAGGTACGTGGAAAAATATCGATGAGGAACCCGCCTCTGATACAGTAAGACTGATCCTGACGCGTATTGAAATTTCAAAGGCCAGTGATACTACCGCCAATTTTGTAGTATGCAGGGCTGCACAACAGAAAAAGGAAATCTATGTGCAGCCCAACCCGGGACCGGCAACTATGTATGCGTTTGGCCTGGGTGCACGCGATTTTGTAATCTCCAGATATGAAAACTTGAGATGGGCAGTCATTGTACAACGATCTGACGATCAGTTAGTTGCTACGGTTCAGGAATACGATACAAACAATGTGCTATTAAACTCAGAGACTTTTCAGCTGGAGAAGCCAACTCTGATCGACTCCATCACCCTGCCTGCTTGTGAAGAACCAGATTCTTAGCAGAAATTACCCCGCACTCCTGACCTTCGTCCAATATCGCAAAAGACCATCTGCGCTCATGCCAAGCGGGTTCGCCAGCTCATAGGCGCGCGCAACGTCTTCATCCAGTCCCATACTCCGGCCTCCATCCATGATCCAACTGGTGTAGCTCTGGCGCATCTGCTCAATGGATGGGTCTGTTGGCATTACTTCTTCCAGCCAGCGTGACGCGGAATCCAATCCCTTTTCCACTTCATTCAAATGCCATGCCACATCGCTGAAGACACCGAAATGGGTCGGCGCGATATATTTGAATTTTTCCTTGCGCAAGCGCGCCATACTTTCATGCCAGCGCTCCAGATGCAGTTCGGGCGGCGGCATCGGCACACGCAAATAGGGATAGCCCGGAATGCGGACTCCGCCAACGTCGCCTGAAAAGCAAATATCGTCAAAGAGATATGCATAATGATGTTCAGCATGACCCGGTGTATTGATCGGCGTAAATTTCAAGTCGCCGATCTCGATCGTTTCCGCGTCGTTGGGTATGATGAGCTGACTCTCGGGCACCGGCAGGAAATCTCCCCACAGCGACTCCATCCGCTCGCCGTAGATTCGGGTTGCGCTGGCGATCAATTTTTCAGGGTTGAGCATATGCGGCGCGCCGACAGGATGGACATAGATCTTTGCGCCTTGCAGGGCCAGCCAGCCCGCCGCGCCCGCATGATCCAGATGGATATGCGTCAGCAATACGTGGGTGACATGTCGGGGGGATAAACCTTCATTCGCCAGACCAGCTTGCAGCGCGGGGAGAGTGGAGCCGGGTCCGCTTTCGATCAGTACCGCGCCATCTGCATGTCTTATCAAATAGGAAGCAATGGCGTGCTGTCGTCCCTGAAAATTCAAGTCAAGTGTGATAACACGGGCTGTCGCCATGAGACGTCCTTTGCAAATGTATTGGCTGAAAACGTGGACAGGGTTTCCGAAAGGTCGGCATCGCAGTACACGCGGCAGACCGGCACATTGCGTTCGGTAAGCAATTGCGCCAGTTCTTCATTACTCATTCGGCTGCCAAATGATTCTGCCATGAGCAGCACCACCACCGGGCGCAGGTTGCGGCGCTGCAGGCTATCCACCGCCAGCAGCAGTTCCGTCCAGATCATCGGCGTGACAAGGATGGCGCTGCTGCCCTGCGGTAGTTGTCCCATCTGCGCGGTGACCAGGCTGGGCAGGGTGTATGCGCTCTCGGCCTGCAGAAAGGCGAGCTCCTCGAGCATCTTCGCTTCCTGTCGCTCACTACGCTCTGCGGGAATCACTTTATAGCTGCGGTAGGAGGCAGTGACCAGCCCCACCGCGCGTCGCTGCCCAATAAAGTAATGCGCCAGTGAAGCCGTAATGCTGATGGAATATTCGAGGGTGGATGGCTGAAGCTTCACCTGCCGGCGGCGGAGTAACAACAGGTCGTCGATCGGATATGACTCGGCTTCCTCCTGTGGGCGTGCAAAATGCACGCCCTTGTATGTATCGAGAAAAAGCCACACTTCTGATTGGGGGTCCTGTTCAAATTCCTTCACCATCAACTGATCGCGGCGCACACTTGTGGGCCAGTGAATACGCTTCATCGGGTCGCCGGGGACGTATTCACGCACACCTGCTGCATGCGGCGTGACATCGATGGCTTTGCGGCGGATGGCTTTGCCGCCCGGCAACAGACCGGGTGGCGATATAAACTCGTTGACGCGGAAGAGCAGGGGCAACACGACCAATGATGATGTGGCGGGATTTTTTTTCGACACGCGGAAGATGCCAAATGGGTCACCGGAGGTAATGGTGGTGGGCCCAAGCTGAAACCCACCGCGGCGTGTGAGCCAGGTTCGGGCGGTGTAGATGCGCTTCTGATTGCCGCGCAAAAAGGTCAGCACGCGCGAACCTGTCGCATTCGGGATATCCGTTTCGTTTGCAACCTCCAGCCAGAGCTTGGGAATTTTGCTGGTATTTGCAACTTCAAAATGTTCCTCGAAGATGTCTCCCACACTGCCGCGCTGGGAGCGTGCCTGCCGCACCACTCTTAACCCGCGCAGTGAAAGTGCAGTCAGCAGCCAGGCTGCGATGAGGAGCAAACCTCCCAGGTAAAGCAATCGCACATAGATCGCGCCACCGTTGACAGCCGTCCCCACGCCGCCCACTGCCAGAACCAATAAAACGAAAATGCGACCAGGGGTCACTTGGCTTTGACCTTTGCTGTTTCTGCGGAAGCCTGATAATCACCCCCAGGCACAGGCGCGCTATACAGGATCTCCTGCACAATGCGGTCAGCGCTCAATTCACGCAGGCGCGCGGCCGGTGAGACAATGATGCGATGCCCGAGCACCGCCACTGCCAGCGCCTTGACGTCATCCGGCAGGACGTGGTCACGCCCCTGCAGGGCGGCACGCGCCTGGCCGGCCCGGAACAAGGACAGGCTGCCGCGCGGGCTTGCACCCAGGTAGACATCTCCGCTTTGCCGCGTGCGCCCGACCAGGTCAATAATGTATCGCTGTATGGCGGGCGCCACATAGATCTGACGGACACCTTCGATCGCGTCCAGCAGGTCCTGGACCTTGACGACAGGTTTCAACGTTTCAATCGGATGCCGGAGCTGCTGCTCATTCAACACCCTCATCTCCTCCGACGGGGTGGGATATCCCAGCCGCACGCGCAGCAGGAAGCGGTCCAGCTGCGCTTCGGGCAGCGGGAACGTTCCCTCGTATTCAATGGGGTTTTGCGTAGCAAGGACCATGAACGGCCTGGGAAGCGGATGTGTGACGCCATCCACTGTGACCTGTCGCTCCTCCATGGCTTCGAGCAGCGAGGCCTGGGTCTTCGGTGTGGCGCGGTTCACTTCATCTGCAAGGACGATCTGCCCCATGATGGGGCCGGAACGAAATTCGAATTCACGCTTCTGCTGATTAAAGATCGAGACGCCCGTTACGTCGCTTGGCAGCATGTCGGGCGTGAACTGAATGCGGTTGAACGTGCAGTCGAGGGATTTGGCAAGACTACGCGCAAGCATCGTCTTCCCCACGCCCGGTACATCTTCGATCAAAACATGCCCCTGGCACAACAAACCGATTACAACCAGTTCCAGCGATTGGTACTTTCCCACAATAACCTGTTCAAGATTGTTGATGATGCCTTCACCAAACTGTTTTAGGTCGGTCATGAAAAGTCAGTCCTTTCAGAGTTGATAAATTCATTCTACGTGCAATTATCCAGCAGGGCAAGATTCAGGCTCACAGATTTGGATAAATATAGTTCTCCAGTGCTGGTATTTTAACTTCCAGAGGTCTCATGCGTCCGAATCGCTGCAAAATGACGGCAAAACGTGTTTTTGGCTTGGGTGCATGAAAGGCTAGACAAAAGAGGCGCGAGAATGTAACTTTGGGTTTATGCCTAAACAATCAAAGCCATCCTCGCGTCCGAAGTCATTATATCGTGTTCAGAACTGGTCACAGACTACGAGAAATCATGGGTACAACGTGGCTCGATCACATTCTGGCTATCAGAAGATTTTGAGCAAACCTGGCTGTATACTGGCGAAAAGCAACGCGGCAGTCAATTTGATTAAAGTGACAAAGCCATTGAAATCATGCTCACGATCAAAGAAGTGTTTCATTTGACCAATCGCGGTGGAGAAGGATTTGTGCGTTCGTTATTTGGAATGATGGAAATGCATCTAGGTGTGCCGGACCATTCTACTCACTCCAGGCGGGGCAAGATCTTGAAGGTGAATTTGCCGAAGAAAAGCAGCAGCAGTTTGAACATAGTTTTGGACAGCACGGGCTTGAAGATTTATGGTGAAGGCGAGTGGAAGGTTCGCAAACATGGCTACTCTAAGCGACGGACATGGCGCAAATTGCATCTGGGCGGCAATCCTGATACAGGCGAAATTCTGGCGGTTGTGCTAACGGAAAACAATGTCAGCGACGATGCCGTTGTGAAAGAGATGTTGAAGCAAATTGAAGAAACTCTGCTCTCCTGTGCAGGCGATGGAGCTTACGACAAACGTAAAGTATACGAGGCGCTCAATGAACATTCTCCCGATGTGGAGATCGTGATTCCACCACGCAAGAACGCCCATATTTGGCAGCATGGCAACTCAAAGGAAGAACGTCATAAGCGAGACGAGAATCTACGCTACATTCGCCAGCATGGAAGAAAATCATGGAAGGAAGAGTCCGGCTATCATATTCGTTCTTTGGCAGAAACCACTATGTTTCGACTAAAAACCATCTTCGACGATAGACTTTCAGCAAGATTGCTGGAAACTCAAATGACACAAGCATCGATCCGTTGTTTAGCACTCAATAAAATGACGCATCTGGGTATGCCTGAAAGTTACTTGGTCGCCTAAAAACCTGTCTCCTAATGGACGGATTCCGCTTTTTTCTTGATTTATGCACCAAAGCCGAATACAACTGTAAAGGTTTCAACAGATTCAGCTAGAGTGTCAGTACACACTGTCACAGTAATATTAACAGATGTAGCTGGAGGGATATTGGATACTATCCCCGTATTGCTTTGATAATCTACCAATCTGCCACAGGCTACCCCTCCCGTTGCACCTCCATTCACAGCGGTGTAATCAAAGAAAACGGTCGTAGACGGGATCTTTGAGGGGCTGACAACGAACTGGAAGTTGGTTGACCCATTGCTCTTCTCAAACAAAGATTTATCTGAAATGGTAATAAGCCGGTAAAGTTGAAGTTGCGATTGGAACTGGAGTTAGTGTTGGAGTAAAGGCGGGCGTATAAGTAAATGTCGGTATAGGCGTGAAAGTGTTGGTCGGCGAAGGAGTCAATGTTGCAGATGGGGTGAAAGTCGATGTGTTGGTAGGAGCATAGGGAGGCGTGAAGGTATTTGTCGGCGATGGCGTGAAAGTAGGTGTATTGGTTGCTGGAACTGTATATACGATATCAAGTTTTGGCAATTCGTTAGCTGTACCATTTTCTTTTGATACATAAGAAATAATATGGTTTGGACCTGTTGAATAAAGCATCAGACCATAGTTTGCATAAGTGCCATTTACCCAAGTCCTGACCAGATTGGAGATATCCATTGTCAACATACAGTTGTTTTGGTCGGGAATGAATGAGAAATAAGCAGCAGGTGCAAAAGTCGCATACAAGCCAACCAAATTAGCGGCTTGAAGAAATCGCCTTCTCCCAGCGCATTTCCAGATCGTGGAAATATTGATCGGGATGATGGCGAAAGCGATACAATTTTTTCAGGCGCAATTGGACTTTTCGCAAAGCCTGATGCGCTTGTTTGAAATCTTTTAGGGAGTAAATCGAACGCGAGAGTAGCGCCTGCAAAGTAGATGTTGGCCCGCAACAGGGAACCTATTGGAATTTGCTGGGCATCCTACGGCAGCGGCAAATTCCCAACATAGCCAGTAAGTTCAATATACCCATTCCCGCGCATGGGCGCACCGTCACAGGTACCCTCGAAGCGCACTGCCCCCTCCCAGTATGTAACTGCTGGGAAGTTAATTTCCTGGTCTGCCATCCAGGGCTGGACTTCCAACAAGCAATTAGATTCCTTGAGTCGGATCTCCCAGGCAGCAGGATACACGCCCTGAGTATGTGGGCTACGCCATTCGTCCAGAACGGCGATCTCGAAATCGGCTTTTTGTAGCGGCTGTGTCGTTCCATCCGCGCGGATAAATGTTCCGCTGGAAGAAGATGAAGATCCACCATCACGTTCGCGCAGTTGGAAAAGCATCAACGCCTCACCCTCTTCAAATTGAAGAGAAAACCAGTCCCAGCCAATTTGATTCTCGTCCAGCACACCGCTGCTGAACTCGTGGTCCTTCCACGCCAGCCCAGTGACAGGATATTGGGCACCAGCCACTTGCACAAACCCATCAGCACGCAGGCGCGGCTGGCTGTAATAATAGGAAGCATTGGTAACATTTTCGCCTTTGCGGCTGTAGCCGTCCTCACCATGCAGAACGACTCCCATTTCATCGGTCAGGGTTAGATCGAGGGCAATTTCCTCCTGTGCGGCTTGAAGGTGATAAACACCCGCTGCGCGTTCCGTGATATTCCAATCCTCGAGCCAGACGCGGTATGGGTCACCTTGCGCGCCTGCCAGCCCCGGGCCAGGACGGGAGTACCGTTCAAACGCGTAAAAGTTTTCCTTTGCAATATCGCTGACTGCAAAATGAGCAAAGTACAGGCTGTGGTCATACCACTGTGAATCAGCGGGGAGTTCAACGGTCGGCGGCAGCAGTCCCACGCGGAAAATTGTCAACTCGAAGCCAAAGGGTTGTCCCTGTGGCGTTTGCAGGTTGCCGGTGTAGTACCACCACTCGGTGCGGAAATCGGGATGGGCGCCAAAATCCTGCGGGAAGGTCAGCGGGCGCGAACCATCCGCCGCGATAAAACCGGGTGGAATATCCGCGTTGATGCCTGCGACATCTGGAACTTGAACTTCGGCAGAGGGGACAGTTGCCGGGGCGCAGGCGGTCAGCAATACGAAGAGGGGTAACAGAATGAATAAGCGGTGCATGGAGATCTATACCCTGGGCGATCACAAATTGCGCTTTTTCAAAGGTGGG
>JBDTPH010000187.1:0-2706 GCA_039932795.1 Chloroflexota bacterium | reverse complement strand
TCGAGACCGGTCAGCGGTTCATCCATCAACATCAGTTCGGCTTCCTGTGCCAGTGCGCGGGCGATGAACATGCGCTGCTGCTGTCCGCCTGAGAGCTGGCTGATCTGGCGGGATGCCAGGTTGCTGAGTTGGACGGTTTCCAGTGCATGATGGACATAGTCCCAATCTTTTTTGTGCGGCCAGTTGAGCGGGCCCAGTTTGGCGGAGCGCCCCATCATGACCACATCCGCGACATTGACGGGGAAGTTCCAATCGACCTGGCTGCGCTGCGGGATGTATGCAATGCAGACGTGTCCGCGCGGGCGCGAGCCAAAGATCTTCACTTCACCTGATGTAGGCGGCAGCACGCCAGAGATCACCTTGAACAGCGTGCTTTTGCCTGCACCGTTTGGACCCACAACAGCGATGCGTTCACTTTCATGCAGGTGGAAGGTAATGTCGTCCAGCGCATCCCGTCCGTTATAGCGGACGGTGATGTGCTGCACGTCAAGAATGGGCTGGTCTGGTTCGTGATGGATGTGTGGATACATACGCTTCGTCTCCGCTATGCTCCGCTCAGCGCGAACGTAGTGCTTCCACGATCTGTGTGACGTTGTATTTCATCATATCGATATAGGTCGCGGCGGGCGCGCCATCGGTCAACGACTCAAGGTGCAGGTCGGTGATGACCGTTACGTCCGTTTCGCTTGCGATCTGCTGAGCCAGCATTGTGTTGTCAGACGCATCCAGAAATATGGCAGGCGCACCGCTGGATTTGATCTGGTCGATCAGCGCCGCGAGCTGCTGCGCGGAAGGGGATGCGTCGGAGCTGAAACTTTCGATGACCGTACCAACGATGGTAAAGCCGTATCGGTCTGCAAAATATCCAAACGCTTCGTGGTTGGTCACAAGCAGGCGCTTATCGGCGGGGATTTGATTTACCTGTTCCACGATCCACACGTCAAGAGCTTTGAGTTCGGCGATATACGCGTCCGCATCGGATCGGTATATCGCTTCACCTTCAGGGTCAAAATGAGTGAGCGCCTCGCGGATGTTTTCCACATAGAGGATGACATTGTTCGGATCCAGCCACAGGTGAGGGTCAACTCCCTGCTCACTCTCCGCGCCTTTTCTTGGACTGATGCCTGCTGAGGCTTCGATGACCGTTCTCTGCCCGTCGGCGTTTTCCAGCAGCGCCTCCAGAAAGTGTTCATAGCCCGCGCCATTGATAAGCAACAATTTGCTTTCAGATATTTTTGCCACGTCCTGCGGAGTGGGCTGGTAGGAATGAGGATCAGCACCAACAGGCAGGAGGGAATTCACGTCGATACGGTCACCTGCGATGTTGCGCGTGATATCTGCCAGGAAGGAGGTGGATGTCAAAATAACGGGGGCATCGGTCCCTGAGTTGGAAGCCGGTTGTCCTCCACAGGAAGAGAGAAGAACAGCGAATAAAACAACAGAGAAGAGCTGGCGAATCATGCCTGTCCTTTTTTGCAGTTGGGGCAGAGCCCGAATAGTTGCAGCCAGTGTTCGCTGATCTGGTAGCCCGTTTTGCGGGCAATGGATTTGATGAGGGTCTCGAGATCATCGCCTTCGAAGCGCGCCGTTTCACCACATTGCCTGCATAACAGCAGATGCTGATGACCCGCGGGTGCAGTGATAAATGCCTGGCATCCCTGCGGCTGGTGGACGCGCTGGATCAGTCCCTGCTGTTCGAGCGCTTCGAGCGTACGATAGACAGTGACCAGCCCGAGCGCGGGATGGGCCGAACGCGCTTCATCGTAAACTTCGATGGGGGTCAGGGCATGCGTACTCTCTGCCATGATCTCCACGACGGCGCGCCGTGAATCTGTCAGACGATAACCTTGTTCGTTTAATTGAATCAGCCAGGGATGTTCACTCATGTTTCTTCCTGATATTGAAAATCATTTTCAATTACAATGATATTGGAAATCCCCCATTTTGTCAAACCAGGTTATTAAAATTTCATGCTGAGCGAAGCACTTTCGGCATGTGCGCTTCGCATACGCAACAGGGAACACTGTTTCTCCGCTCACAGGGTCCCGAAGCTTTAACGGCAGCACGGGATTAATTACTTAAACGTTATCGGAAATAACATACAGGCACCGTCCCGAAGGGTTTATTTCGAGCAATTTGAACGCCCAACAACAACCTTCGGGACGTTTTTCTAATTACCGATAAAGTCTATTTAACTTCGCCAGATCAGTGTGTGATAAATAACGGAGGCTGCGACCAGCAACGCGATCACGATGCCTGTGATCCTGGAAACAGGTCTGCGCTCTGCTTCCGGCTTGTCCGCTCACAGGGTCCCGAAGCTTTAACGGGAGCTCGGGATTAATTACTTAACTCACCTTACGCAGTTTATGTCTTTTAGTATGTCACCCTCCCGAAGGACACACCTGCACTTGCGTGTGATTTTTGGTTTGCGTGAGCAAACCATGGCAAATCATGCAAGTGTCGGGACGATGCCGTCTCGCACCGACGTGCTCGCGGCACGAACGGTGTGAACGAAGCGACACTTGCACCGCACTGCGTTTGGTGCAGTGCAGGTGAGGGTCTCTACGATAATCTTAGAGATTCTTCGCGGAGTTTATCCTGAGCCGGGCCGAAGGGCTCAGAATGACATTGCGTAAGGTCACTTACTTAACCTAGTTCTTGGTGCAAAACTCTCAAGATCAACCTTGCGAAGGTTTTCAGCAAGCG
>JBDTPH010000186.1:0-8521 GCA_039932795.1 Chloroflexota bacterium | reverse complement strand
AGACGCATGACCAGCGCCATATCGCGATTCAAGGATTCATCGATCATCTCTGGCAAAACTTCCGGCCACCGGGCAAGATGAACGGACTCGGGCGCGGACTCGTCCATGGACCGCACGAGGTTCTGGTACAACTCGTCGGCCAGGAATGGCATGGACGGCGCGAGCAGCTTTGCCACGGTCACAAGAGCTGTATACAAGGTCGAGTAGGCGGCCTGTTTATCGGAATCCGATTCAGACTTCCAGAAGCGGCGGCGCGAACGTCGCAGATACCATGTCGAGAGTTTTTCCACAAACACAGAGATCGGGCGCGTCGCGTTCGGCACATCATAATTTTCGTATGCCTCCGTCACGTCACGGACAAGCACATTCAATTCAGATAACAGCCAGCGATCGAGATCACTGGTTGCGATTGGCATGGTGGTGACGGTGGGTTTATCGAGGTTCGCGTAGGTCACAAAGAACGAATAGACGTTCCACAACGTGAGCGTGAAACTACGTATCACCTCACCCACCAGGTCGGAAGAGAAGCGGCGCTCTACCCCGGGTGGTGTCGCAGTATAAAGATACCAGCGCAGTGCATCCGCTCCGTGGGCATTCAGAACATCCCAGGGCTGGACAATATTTCCCAACGACTTGGACATCTTGCGCCCATCACCATCCTGAATATGACCCAGTGAGAGAACGTTCTTGAAAGCTACTTGATCGAAGAGCAGTGTACTAATGGCATGCAGCGTATAGAACCAGCCGCGTGTTTGATCAACAGCTTCACAGATGTAATCCGCGGGAAACTGAGATTCGAACTGGGCCTTATTTTCAAATGGATAGTGCCATTGCGCCACAGGCATCGAACCCGAGTCGAACCACACATCGATCAAATCCTTGACGCGCGTCATCTGGTTGCCGCAGACAGAACAGGCAAAGTGAACATCATCCACATAAGGACGATGCAGGTCAAGTTCTCTTAAATCACGTCCGGCCTTTCCAGATAATTCCTGCACCGAACCGAAGCACTCTCGATGGTTACATTCCTCGCATTCCCAGACAGGGAGTGGCGTGCCCCAATATCGCTCGCGCGAAAGCGACCAGTCGATGTTGTTTGCAAGCCAGTTCCCAAAACGGCCCTCCTTGGTATGCTCAGGAACCCAATGGATGGTGTTGTTCAATTCAACCAGCCGGTCGCGATAAGCGCTTGTGCGGATGTACCAGGATGAGCGTGCGTAATACAGGAGCGGCGTATGGCAACGCCAGCAGAATGGATAGCTATGTGTATACGCCTCAGACTTGAACAACAAGCCGCGCGCGCGCAGATCTTCGATGATCAGCGGGTCCGCGTCTTTGACGAACACACCGCGCCACGGAGTGATTTCAGACATGAATGTGCCGTCTGGGAGGACAGTCATCAAAACGGGCAGGTCATACTTCTTGCCTGTTTCCATATCTTCCTGGCCGAAGGCGGGGGCAGTGTGCACCAAACCAGTCCCATCTTCGGTTGTGACGTAGTCGCCTGTCACAACATAATACGCGGGCTTGTCAGTCGGCATGAACGTATAGAGAGGCTGATATTTCATCCCGTGAAGTTTCTTACCCTTGAACGTATCAACCACTTTAACTTCCTCTTCGCCAAACACTTTCTGTACCAGGGCTTTGGCAAGGATCAATTTTTCCTTTGTACCATCGTTATCGCGTTCAATGGTCACATAATCCACATCTGGATGCGCGACCACCGCGACGTTACCAGGTAATGTCCACGGGGTCGTCGTCCACACAAGCAGTGAAGTATCGGGCTTGTCAACAAGAGGCATGCGGACAAAGACCGAGGGGTCGGTCGCGTCTTCGTAACCCTGGGCAACTTCATGGTCCGATAGAGGCGTGCCACAGCGCGGGCAATACGGAACGACCTTATAGCCCTTGTAGAGCAGATCCTTATCCCAGAAGTTTTTCAAGATCCACCAGACCGACTCAATGTAGTCGTTGGTGTATGTCACATAGGCGTCCTGGAGATCAATCCAGAACGCGATGCGATCGGTCAGGCGTTCCCAATCCTGAATGTAGGTAAAGACAGACTTGCGGCAAAGCTCGTTGAATTTATCGATGCCGTATTCTTCGATCTGATGTTTGCTGTTGAAACCAAGCTGCTTTTCCACTTCGATTTCAACAGGCAGGCCATGCGTGTCCCAGCCGCCGCGGCGCGAGACCTGGTAGCCGCGCATGATCTTATAGCGCGGGAACATGTCCTTGAAGACGCGCGCCAGCACATGGTGAACACCGGGCTTTCCATTGGCAGTGGGCGGGCCCTCGTAAAAAACAAACTCAGGAGCACCCTGACGCTGCTCAACGGTCTTCCTGAAGATCCCGGCTTGCTTCCAAAACTTGAGCACGCTCTCTTCCATGGAAGTAACGTTGAGTTTCGATGATACGGGTTTGAACATTCATGCCTCCAAAAAACAAAAATCTCGTCTCTGAACAGAGACGAGAAAATTCTCGCGGTACCACTCTGATTCTCCATCCTCGCCGTTTCGGGCTCGTGGAGCTCTCGTTGGATGACCAGCATCATCCTGTTCTGATAACGAAGAACAACCTCGGCTCGCTTACTCGGTTTTCAGCTTGCGGCTCTGAGATGATTTTCGATCTGCTTTCCTGATGTGGCTCTCACCTGTTCCACACTCGCTGACAGCCTCGGCAAATCTACTCGTTCTCTTCACTGCCTTTTGGTTCTGCGGATTATGCCACAACAAATGGCCTTCGTCAACTTGCACTGCGCTGTATCTTGCGGGATAATTGCTGCCATGCACATATCGCACATCACACTGGACTCCGTGCCCCAATCTCCTGACTCACAAATTGTCAATGCGACATCCCTACGCCTGAAGCTGCCTCAGCCTCCGATCAGCTTTTACCGCCACGGATGGCAATCCTGGTCACTGACAGCCTGGACCGACCCGTTCCACGAATTGCCCGCCATGAAACCTGCCTCGTTCCAAAGCAGACAGACAGATCCCGTCTATGCGCGCCACCCGCACCCCAATGGTTCCTGGCTGGGCGCAGCAGAGCTGGCAGATGGAAGCATTATTTTCATGGGCGCGCTCGCGTTGGATGCACATGTGTCCATTCATGATGGCATACTACACGGCTGGTATGAATCAGGAATCGGGGACTGGTTCGTCGCCCAGGGGAGCGAAATCGAGATCTTTTCACGATATGCAAGCCTGCTTGGCCAACGATTTGGGAGATCGAACACAAAACCGTCTCCGCGTGTTTGGTGCTCCTGGTACAGCCTCTACAACACGATCAAGGAGGAGACTCTGCTGAACGTTCTATCAGAGCTTGCTGATCTGCCATTTGATGTTTTCCAAATAGACGATGGCTGGCAGATCAACCCCGGAGAATGGGAGCCAAATGAAAAGTTCCCGTCAGGCATGGATACTCTCGCCGCAAGGATCAAAGCCACTGGTCGAAAAGCCGGGTTATGGCTGGCTCCGCTTGTTGTCGGAAAAACTTCTGATATCTACAAAGATCATCAGGACTGGTTGTTGCACGATTATGATGGGAATTTGTTTGTTGCAGGATTCGAATGGTCCACAGATACGTATGCTTTGGATACCACCCATCCCGAAGTCATGGAATGGTTGAAGAACTTAATTCGAAAGGTTCGGGCGTGGGGCTATGATTATCTAAAGTTGGATTTCCTCTCAGCAGGTGCCCAGCCCGGCAAACGTCATCTGGATATCCCGCGCGAAACAGCGTATCGGCAGACGCTGCAAGTCATTCGGGAGGCGGCCGGAGATGCCTACCTGCTTTTGTGTGGCACTCCGATTCTGCCTGCACTGGGAATATGCGACGCCATCCGCATTGGAGCGGATGTAGGTAACTGGTGGGACTCCCGCTTTTATAGTTACCTGTTGTATAACCAGACTACGCCCGGTTTGCAGAACGGGATCCGTACCACTGTTCATCGCCTGTGGTTAAAGTCTCTAGTTAACGTGGACCCGGATGTGGCGTTTTTTACCGAAACCAAATCCCTCACTCCGGATCAGAAACAGCTCTTCCTGGATCTGACAGAGATCTGTGGCGTAAAGGCGACCTCTGACCTGCCAGACAGTTGGTCACCATCACAACGAATCATCGTCCGTCAATGGCTCGAAGCGTCTCCCGCCATTAATCACACAGGACGATATACCTTCACGATTGATGGCCGCACAGTGGATTTCAGCCCGGCCATTCCACTGCCGCCCATCCCAAAATATTTTGATGCACTGCTGGGTGAAATCCTTGGTTTTCTGGGGAATCAGCTTTGGGCGCTGAAGATCTGGCACCGGCTGATTCGATATCAAGCCACGAAAAAATAAAAACCTGGCCGGGCCATTTATTCACTTTCCAAAGTAAAGATTGTAATTTCAGGCAAACAATTAAATCGGATCGGCGGAGTAATCATCCCCACGCCGCGGTTCGTATATTGAAACATCCCCTGGACTTTGTAAAGCCCACTCGGATATTTTCGGCCGAGGTGAGGCAGAATGGGCGGCCCCAAAAATGGAATGACCACCTGTCCACCGTGCGAGTGACCGGAGATTTGCAGATCAAATTTTCCCGTAGCCGCGCTTATATCCGCAAAATCGGGTTCATGGGCCAACAATATTGCAGCGTTACTGTCCGTCAGTTGAGACAGCACATCATCCAGCCGGACATCACCTTCCCAGACATCATCCACCCCACACAAGTACATATGTTGGTCTTCACGCGTCAGCCTGAAAACACTATTTGTGAGGTCCGTAATACCACAGGAACTTAATATTTCGCGGACAACCTGCGGGTCCGTCCAATAATCATGATTGCCAAGTATCGCAAAAGTGGGCATGGATTTTGCCAATGGAGATAAAACCGCCATCAGATCTTCTACAGCCAGCCTTGATACATCCGTAGACTGATGACCCGTGAGGAAATCCCCTGTTATTAACAGAACATCAGGCTTTTGGGCGAGAACCACATCTGCAACATGCTGAAAACGGTCTCGATTCATCCAGCCGCCCATATGGATATCGCTGATCTGTGCCAGCCGCAAGCCTGAAAATACACGCGGAAGCCGCGGCAGCTTTAGTTTTATTCTCTCCACCTGTAGCCAGTTGGGTTCCACGAACATCCCATACGATGCTCCTCCAATTGCCAGCAGAATAATATCGAGCAATCCGATCCCGATAAGTTTAAGAAAATCCCTGCGAGTCAACTTATTTGGCGTCATTGCGATTCGTTCGAAATCTCATCCGTTTTCGCCGCCATGATGAAATCATTCTTATGCAAGCCGCCGATCTTATGTGTCCACCATTGGATGGTGACTCTTCCCCACTCGGTGACGATCAGAGGGTGATGATCTTCCTCTTCCGCGATCTCGCCAACCTTATTTGTAAATTCCAGTGCCTGACTAAAATTCTTAAATTTGAAGATCCGCTCCAAACGATTCATTCCATCTACTTTTTTAACTTGCCATTGTGGCACATGCAACTTCAATTCTTCAATTTCGGCTTCTGTTAACATCGGCTCGCCTCCGCGACATGCAACACACTTTCCTGCAGCAAGATTGACCATATAAACGCCTCCAGAATCTTTCATAGCAAATAAGTCGAACCCAAAATTCCTTGGGCTTTTTATTTTTCTAAAGAAAGTGTAAGACGACAGGGTGAGAATCGGATTAACCCATAAAGTAGAAAGCGCCGCACACCTTTGGGCTGTGCGGCGCCTTAAGTGAACTTATTCAGGCCAGCAATACAGGGAGTTTTTCAACATCCTTCCAATTGCTGAAATGGATTCGCAGGACCTTTTTACCAGACTCGATCAAAGCTTCATAATCACCCAAAGCCTGGGCGCGGATCAATGTCCCAAATGTCAGACCTTCGCTGGGGATATCGATATCCTTTTCAGGTTCAGCAGTGATCTGGATGAACAATGCATCCTTCAACCCACCCTTGTGGAACTGCCCCGTTGAATGCTGGAAGCGCGGACCAAAACCTGCTGTGACTGCATTCCCCGTCTTCGCACGGATCGCAGTACGCATCTCCTGCAGGATCTTGATCGTGTCCTCGCCGCGCGGCAGATAGGCATTAATGGCGACATATCCATTCGGCTGTGCATCCGTCAGAAAACTGTTCAATATGTCCGCAAGGTCATCGCCGCTCACACTGGATGATGAGAACAAGCTCACGCCATCACGGCTCCAGGCGGGCTCACCTTCGTTCAACTTCCCTGTCTTCTGGTAATCGGCGATCCTTGCCTTGGTGATCTTTTTGCTGCTTTCCACATTCGGCTGGTCAAACGCATTGACGCCAAGAGCTGCACATGCCAGCGCCGTGGCAACCTCCCAGCGGTACATCTCCGCGCTGATGTCGTAGAGATTTGAGACTGGAGATTGGATGACTGGATGACCTGCATTCCGAAGTGCTGTAACTGCTTCATCCAGTTCACCCGTTTGACGCAGATACACAAACAGGCGGTCATTGCCATACACATTCACATCGCCCAGAGGCTCCAGTGGCACAGGCAGGATTCCCTTCCCATCCTTGCCGCTGGACTCGGCAATGATCTGCTCGATCCATCCTGCAAAAGCGGACAAAGGCGCGTCGCTCAGGATCGTCAATTTGTCGCGGCCTGAGAGCGCAGACTCTGCCATCACGGCCGCCAACGCCAAACCTGGGTTGCGGGCCGCGGGCACGCTTCGTCCATGCGTTTCCACTTTACCATCTTCACTATCCAATCCGCTGCTGGAGGCAAAACATTGAGCACGCATCCATTCGGCGCGTTCGATCAGGCGGTTCAAATCCATGCCAAGCAGGGCGGCAGGGACAAGGCCGAAGTCTGTCAGCGCAGAGAAACGCCCGCCAACCGATTCGTCGGAAGAAAATATTTTTCGGAAGGTATGCGTTCGAGCCAGCGCTTCCAATGATGTGCCCGGATCGGTGGTCGCGACGAAGCGTGAGCCATCTCCATGGCTTAATTTCCAGAAGTAATCGAATGCGGCCATCACTTCAGCGGTGCCGCCTGATTTACTGGCAACGATGTATAAGCTTTTATCTGGCGGGTAGTGTTCAGCCGCCATTGCAACTTGTTGGGGGTGGGTTGAATCCAGAATTGCCAGAGAGACTGGTGCTTCAATATTCGCTGCGGCTTGCAGTGAACTGAATACCTCTGCTGTGAGCGATGAGCCGCCCATGCCCAGAACGAGTACACGTTGAATCCCTTCCATGTGGATTTCATCGGCAAATGCCCTATAAGCAGGGATCAGCTCACGAGCTTTCAACGGAGAATCCAGCCAGCCCATGCGGAGCTTCACTTCTGCCTGCGCCGCGGCATCAGATGTCCATAATGAGGCATCGTGCGCCCACAAGCGTGTATGCGCCGAATCCTCTTCGAACTCGGTCATACGTTTAGAGACAGCATCCGCCAAAGGTCCAAGAGAAGACACGGCGCTTTTCCGCCTCTCCTCAATGGTCGTAAGGAGTTGTGTAAAAGCTTCCCCAAATGATTTGACTCCCTCATCTTCCAGTTCCTGTGTGACAACATCCATCGAAACACCAGCGGCTTCAAGCTGTTTGAGCGCAAGCTGCGCCTGGTCGAGATCCTGTAACAGGGTTATGGCAGCTGTGCCGTGATCGCGGAAGGAGTCGAGTGTGGCAGGTGGAACGGTGTTGACCGTTTCGGGGCCGATCAGGTTATCCACATAGATGGTATCGGGGTATGCAGGGTTTTTTGTGCTGGTGCTCGCCCACAACGGACGCTGGACATGCGCACCCTTGACCTTGAGATTTTCCCAGCGGCGGCCCGAAAACGTTTTCTGGAATTCATCATATGCCAGTTTCGCATTCGCGATGGCGGCTTTTCCCTTAAGAGGTGAACCATCAGGGAGTTTCGGATCAATTTTTGAATCGACACGCGAGACGAAGAACGAGGCGACCGACGCAATATGATCAACGGGATGGCCCGCCGCGGCGCGATCTTCAAGGCCGCTGAGAAAGGCATCCATCACCTCCGCATAACGCGCCAGCGAAAAGATCAACGTGACGTTGATGTTGAGCCCGGCTGCAATGGCTTTGCGAATGGCAGGGATGCCCGCCTGCGTTGCAGGGATTTTGACCATAAGGTTTGGCCGCGCAACGCGCACCCACAGTTGCTCGGCCTGTGCCACGGTTTTATCAGTATCGTTGGCAAGAAACGGACTCACCTCCAGGCTGACATATCCATCCCCACCGTTCGATTCTTCATATAACGGCGCGAATGCATCACATGCCGCGCGAATGTCTTCAATTGCAAGCTGCCAGAAGATCTTTTCTGCATCCCAGCCTGCCCAGGCAAGAGGTAAAAGTGCGGACTCATAGTCCGTTGATTTGGCGATGGCATTGTTGAAGATCGTCGGGTTCGAAGTCACGCCGCGAATGTCGCCGCGTTCGATCATGGCTTTGAGTTCGCCGCTTTCGAGAAGCTTGCGCTGGATATTGTCATACCAGAAACTTTGGCCATACTTCTGGACCTCTACATT
>JBDTPH010000185.1:0-3178 GCA_039932795.1 Chloroflexota bacterium | reverse complement strand
GGGGACGGAATACTTCAATTGATCTTCGATGGCTTTCTTCAGCAACGTGAGTATGGATTTCTCGCCAAAGAAATGTTTGCGGTATTCACCGCTGCCCATGAAACCAACACGGCGGTTGAGCAGGTTGAATCGGATTTTATTGTCGGGCAAATGATTCTTGCCGTTGAGCAAATCCTTGAATGCGGAGGACATCCACGGGAATTGCTCGAATAGTTTCTTGATCTCGGCGACTGTGCGGTCCACATCCGCTTCATCCTCAGGGTTGACCTGGTCCATCAATGCGTCGATCTTTTCCTGGATCTCAAAGAACAGCGGAAAACCTCCACCTGCCAGTTTATGTCCGTGCATGAGGTGGATATATTCATCTCTGTTGTTTGCACGGAAGCGATTGGTAACCAGACTCAAATACTCAAGGTACGCGCCGAGCAGCCAAAGCACTTCATACGCGTTCCAGAGATTGAAGTTATGCCAGGACTTGAAAGAACTCGCCACCAACCGGTCATGCATGTTGATGTAATCCAGTGTGATGGGTTCAAGGGAGGTAAACGCAGTGGCGGAGTAATCGCCTGTCTTTTTAGCTTTGATCAGCAGGTCTGCGATCAGGAAAATTTGTGCATGAGTGACGTATAACCCTTTGGAATAAAGTGGATCAATGAATCCCGCGGCATGCGCCAGCAGGGCGAATCGATCACCCACGATGTGATGCGCCGAATATTGCAGGCGGTCAATGCGCATGAAATCGCGTACTGGTTTTGCGTTTTTGAGCTGCGCTTCGATATCGGGGAACTGTTTTATAAAGTCACGGAATTCCTGTTCGGGCGATACATCATCCCGCTGTGGAAACAAACGAGGGTCAAGCTGCAATCCGACACTGCATAGAGGATTCGTAGAAGCGGGATGATTGTTGAAGGGAATGATCCACAACCAGCCGCCTTTGAAGATATGGTGCAGTGTTCCCTGCGAAAGCGGATAAGGATGCCCAAACTCCTGATGCCGCATGGTCACATCGTTGAAGCCAGGCACATCGATCATGTGGGTAAAGATGGTGCGCGAGTGTGACATCAGGTCGAGGTGTCGCCAGTTGAATTTCTGCGCAAGAATCGATTTCATTCCGCCCGCGTCAATGATGTATTCAGCGCGATAAGTTTTGTCTTTATTGGTAATGATCTCCACGCCGTCGGGTTGGACATTGATATCTTTGATAAAGGTGTTCTGCAAGATCGTTGCACCGTAGGAGATCGCAACAGATGTCAGGAAATAATCTGAATCCTGGCGGGTGATGTGGATCTCATGTCCGTAGGGCATTTTGGGAATCACGGCTTGAAGGGTTTTGCGGACATCAATATGTTTGCCCGGGGTGTGATGTACGAAACTGAAGTGGCGTTTCACTCCGTGTTGCGTGCCGATGTAGTTATAAAAATTCTCCGAACTGTAATAAGCCAGTTCGGGCACATCGTAAAACTCTGCCAAGGCGCGCATGGCTTCGGACGTTTCCAAGATCATGGACTCGCCAATCGTGAAGCGTGGATGCTGGCCACCCTCAAATACAATGACAGACAAACCCTGGCGAGCTAAGACGCTCGCCAGGGTAGAACCGCCGATGCCAGAGCCAATGATGGCGACATCGTATTTCTTTTGTTCGTTTGCCATGAAGTTATGCTCCGACCGCGATCCTCAATAATTTATCCACCCGGGTTTTGATGTCAGCCGCGGGCGCAGCACCAACCTGGCGATCTATTATCTTTCCTTGAGCAATGAACAACAAGGTGGGGATGCCCTGCACACCGTATTTCATTGCCCATTCTGGATTCTCATCCGTGTTGACCTTGGCAATGGTCAACTTGTCCTCGTATTCTGCAGCTAATTTCTCCAAAACAGGCGCGATCATTTTGCATGGGGTACACCAAGGCGCCCAAAAATCCACAACCACAGGTGTGGTTGATTTCAATACGGTGTTCTCAAATTCCGCATCAGTTATATGTAGAGGTATATTCATTTCAGTTCTCCTTGTTGTTTAGTGGTCAAATATTTTTTCACCAGCGCGGACAGCCACCTTCAAACGATTTTCAGCTGGCGTAATCGGACAAGACCATTGTTCGTTGTAGGCACAATAGGGGTTGTAAGCCAGGTTGAAATCCACCAGGAATTTTCCGTAGGCGAGCTTCTCAGGCTCAAGGTACCGACCCGCAGGATAGGTTTCTTTCCCAGCAAGGTTATCCACAAAGGGCAGAAAGTATCCATGCCCGTTTTTGTAAATAGTGAGTTCGGCAGACTGCCCATCAACGAGAAACTTGAATTTTCCAAAACGCTGATAGGATTGCGGCTGACCTCCCGTTGTCTGGATCATGATGCTTTCCGATGTAGTCGAGAGTTCAACATCGACTTCCAAGCGCAACGCGGTGTTTTCAGGGAAATAATTGAGCCCCTTAAAGTGTTGTTTTTGCACCGGGGTCAACGGGCTTTGATGATGGTGCCCAAAGAATTGATCTTTTTCAGCGCGGAAGGTTTTGAGGTTTTGCATTTAAAGTCTCCTTTATATTCAATCATAGAGAGGTATAACCCTAGGAAATTCTTACGTTTTCGATTCATAAGATTACCTGCCCCAGTGTGAGTGAGGCAACCAGAATAAAGAGAACCGCCAAGCCGATTTCGAGGGTGCGTTGCGGGATGCGGCTGGCAACGCGCGAGCCGATCTGCCCGCCAATGATCACGCCTGGAACGGTGAACATGACAATGCTCAAGACGGTCGTGAGCGTGTCGCCGCCCAGTTGGATGAACTTCGCCAAATGTCCCGCCGAAGCCACCAGCGCGGTGACGGCAACTACGAAGACGCTGGTTGCCACGGAGACTTTGCTTGGGACGCGGCAGCGTTGCAGCAGAAAATATCCATTCATTTCGCCCAATCCAGTAGAGACCATGCCCATGAACAGTGCGCCAATGCCGGAAAGCATCATGCCTTCGGTTCTATTGCAGACGGTATAGCGTATCTCTTCACCATCCGCGGCAACCAATATCGTCTCGGCATTATTACCGCCATACTCCAACCGAATAGCGGCATCCAGGCGAACAATGTCTTTTTTTTCATGGTGTCGCAAAAAGCTGAGCGCGACAATGAACAATCCAACACCGAGAATGACTTTCAAGTACACAGGCTGGATTTGCCCTGACGCCCAGGTGC
>JBDTPH010000184.1:0-5465 GCA_039932795.1 Chloroflexota bacterium | reverse complement strand
CAGCTCCTTGCCGTACGGCGTCACCACCCACGGCATCGCGATGGTGAAGCGCTGTTCTCTCATCCATAAAGGAGCCGATCGGTTTGGTGGGATTCTTGAACGCGGGGTCATTATTATCGACCGGAGTCTGTGTGACAACGGTTGCCGCCTGGTTTGGCATTCCACGCCGCTTGAATTCATTTTGCAGCGAGGTCTGGAACATATAGCCAATGGAACCTTGTGTGTTGGCCCCGCAGTAATCCAGCGGAATGGCATGCAGTTCGTGAGCTGAGAGTTCGGAACGACGCAGGATAAACCCGACCTGGGGGCCGTTACCATGCGTGACAATGACATCCCAGCCGTTTTGGATCATATCGACAATATGCGGCATGGTTATGCACGCCGCCGCATACTGCTCGGGCAGCGACTCTTTTCCCTTCTGACGGATCAAAGCATTCCCGCCCACAGCGACCACAGCAAGTTTCCGTTTCTCAGTCATTGCGCTCCTCCTAAAGGATTTTTGATTGAACTGCCTTATTGAAGCATTCCAAAGGAGCACGTGTGATGCCCGCACCCACCTGGCCCACACCCGCATCTTTATGTGCAATGCCGGTATTGATGACCGGCGCGATTCCTGTATCAACCACTTTACGGGCGTCGATGCCAGCGGGCGCGCCATCAAAATTTAAGGGAGGCAGGGTAAAACCGCCATTAATCCCGATCGTGATATGGTACATCTCGCGGGTATAAGCGATTGCATCCTGTGGTGTGCCGCCTACGAACTGGACGATGGCAGGCGCGGCACCCATTGCGAATCCGCCGATGCCCGCTGTTTCGGTAATTGCGCTATCGCCAAGGTCAGGTGCGGCATCAGCCGAGGTGTAGCCGGGGAAGAATAATCCATCCACCATCGGCGCGGGTGCGGTGAACCATTGATCGCCTGTACCGCTCATTCGAATCCCAAACTCCACACCATTGCGCGCCATCGCAGTCACCAGTGTGCTGTGTTCAACGCCATGGCCCGCGTCAAGCATGGCTTTACAGGATGCCATCGAGAGATTAAGGAAAAAATGATCGTTGCCCGCGATGAATTCCAAAACCGAGGCAATATCCTTTTGAGGAACCTCCGTCCTCAATAACGCTGGCGTAAGCTTCTTGAACAGTAAGGATGATGCTGCAGCATTCCTATTGTGACACTCATCGCCCATATGCAGTGCCTGCGCGATGATGGAACGCAATTCGATGCCACCCAGTTGCTGGACTGCAGCGTTCATGGCCGGGCCTAAAACTGTTTCCATCCACTTGAGTCTCTCCAACACTGACGGGTCGTTGGCGCCAAAGCGTAGAACCTTGCCAAGTCCCTCATTCAAGTTACTAAAGGATACGTTGCCGCGCTCCTGATTCTTGACGATCCATACAGGCATGGACGGACTGATGACTCCCGACATGGGACCCACTGCTCCAAGATGATGGCAGGGTGCGAATGTGATCTCTCCACTGGCCGCCAGTTGACGCGCACTTTCCTGATCCCCGGCCCAGCCTTCATACAGAATTGCGCCAATGATTGCGCCCAGCATGGGGCCACACATCCGATCCCATTCAATAGGAGGGCCGGCATGCAGCAGCGTTCTCTCTGATAGATTCGGGATGGCTTTCAGCGCTTGTTCGACCCCCATTAATACAGGCTGGGCTGATAGGAATCTCTCGTGCGCGATTCGATTGGCATCTTCAACTTCTGGAGCATTCACCAGGAGCGCCAGGCTCATGCCGATTTCACGATCTCCTGAAGCGGGCGGACGCCAATCCAGGTGTGTGGCTTTACCGCCAGTTTGCTGTATTGAATCAGCAAATGAAGACAGCCCGATGTTTATGACCTGCAGATCCTGTTCAAATAATTTATTGACCATCAAACCCTCCCGTTCACAATCGCTGCCGCCAACCGTGCGGCTTGAGCGTTGCTCTCGGTCAAAATGACACCTACATCGCGCAACAAGGCTTCCTGCCGCGATAGATTCTGGGGGTCGCCATCCGTTCCACATACTGAACCCACGAAGACCACGCTGCGCCCTGCCTGTGCGGCAATCTTTTGTGCTTCCTGAATTGCAGGAATGAGCTCGCCTGCGGGGTCCATGTTTGAACCATAACCAAGCACAACATCCAACAGGATCAGCGCGGTATTGGGATCTGCCGCTTCATCAAGAATGCGCTCATTCCGTAAGCGAAAATCGATCATTGGATGTGGGCGGCCCTGTGTGAAAAGATCATCACCAAGGTCAATTGCGGTATGTTCACGTGACTTCCACACATCTTCCAATTTGTGTTCCTGCTTAATTGGAGTGTTCGAATAAATGATCCCCAGCGTTTCGCTCAATAAAAGTAGAGTCTCATAACAGAACGTGCCACCGCTAAACAGGCCCCGAATATATTTTTGCCTTGCGTTCAATTTCGCCGCGCACTCTTTTGCAACATTTATATATTGATCTGGAAGGTTGCCAGTAAATTCTCCAGAAGCTTTCCCCTGTGAAAGATTGACCGATGCCTTCGCGGCATCTTCCAGTGTGCGGACGCCAGTGATCGAATCAGATGTGATGCTGGCCGGGTCCGCACCGATAAAATCTACAACGACAGGCTTGCCGCTTTGATCGGCCATCTCCAAAACATTCTTCATCACATCAGGTGAAGGCGGCTTCGAAACCAACAAAATTATTTTTGTGGATGGGTCAGCCGTCAGGGCTCCAATCCCCTGGAGCATGGTAATGCCACCCACTTCTGATTTTAAATCATGTCCGCCTGTGCCGATTGCCTGTGTAATGCCTCCTCCAAAACGATCGATCAAGCTGGTCACCTGTTGTAATCCCGTGCCCGACGCGGCGACTACGCCGATATCCCCTCGCCGCACAACGTTGGCAAAACCAAGGGGAATCCCATTGATAATGGCTGTCCCGCAATCAGGTCCCATCACGAGCAGGTCATGTTCACGCGCGTATTGCTTGAGAGGGATCTCCTCCTCCATGCTGACACTATCGCTGAATATCATCACATTCAATCCAAGCTGGATCGCCTTGCGTGCTTCCGCGGCAGCATATTCACCCGGGGTGGAGATCAGCGCGAAATTCGCCGCGGGCATGGACTCCAGACCCATCTCGATGCTACGTGGAGGCACGCGCCGGACTCCGCCTTCGCCTGTTTCCGCTGATTTTTGTTTGAGCATCGCCTCAGCCTGATCCAGTGCCGCGCCCACAGACGAATCATCTTCACCTTCCACCACGATCAGAAGATCGTTCGGGCTGGGAGGAACAATTGTTGCGAGCAAACCTGCCTCAACAAGCAGGCTGATATTGTTCTCAGTCGCCATGACTGCGGAGGCCTGTTGAATCCCATCCAGCGCGCGTAATTTTTCGGAGAACTGCATGAGCGAAACTGAATCCCGATAGAGATTTTTGATCATGCGCTGCGAATTTGCCATAGTTTTTCCTTTATTTTCCTGGACTTCCCATTTGATAAACCAGGATCAGGCTGGAGACAATTCCGTGTTCCTGATGCACAGCCCGATCAACAGGCCTGTGACTGAATCCATTCCGGAGGAATGCCCCACACGCATGGCGGCATCTGCCATGTCTTGTAGATTCTCAGAACCAAGCGCGATCGCCTGTGCCAGGTTTGTAAGACTGCTTGAAAATTGTCCGTGAACTGCATGATAGAGATAAGTGCGGCTGATCAGATTGGTCTGCTCTGCAACTCCCATGAGCCTGATACCCAACGAATGAATAAAAGACCGCCGACCTTGAAATTTTCCAGAAATACTCCATAAGCCAGCAAGAAAGCCAATCAAAAGATCATCACCGGCTGGGGTAACTCCAGGGCCAAGCCCGATCATTTTTCCTGCCGCTTCAATTGACTTTTCAATTTCAAATTGTCCCGTTGACGATATAAGTTGTAGGACAGGTCTGCTTATTTTCTGACTGAGTAAGGAGCCCGCATTGCGTTGGAATAAATCATCCGCAACGATCTCTGCTTTACTTAGTTTTTGTCGTGAGTTGAGCATTTGCCATACACGCGACCAGGACTGCACAGAAGAAGCGGACTTCATATCCACATTGAGTTCTGAAATGTGGCATTCCCAAACGGGTGCGCTACGCAGATCCACAGTTAAGGGGGATGACTCAAAACGGAGAACCCCGGCCCGACAGGCGGCGACCAGCCCGACGGTTAGGGATTGAAGCGAGGCAGTTCTTTGTGTAATCCGAATTCCCTGCGGAAGTTCATTTTGGTCCGACACGAGCAGTGTGATGAGTCGATTTTTATCCACAAGACAAAGATTGGCAGCCGTGTCAAAGACATTGTGAATTACCGCGTCAAAGTTGTCACGCGGGATCGCTTCACCAATGGATGCAGCTTGAATTTGCATGAGTAAGAAGTTACAGCCTGAGGCAAATACCCCAGGCTGTATTGTTAACCAGGATACGTCTAATCCGCTGCGGATTCGGCGAGGGCATCGAATTGAGGCACGGGTTCGTTGCGGGTATAGAACATCATTCCAACGAACAGGGCCGCCATGGCGAGATAGCCCAGGACCGGGCCCCAGGCTGCATTGAAACCATTCGCACCGACTGAGGGAATCCAGCGCAATTCGGTGGAGTGAATGAAGCCCACCCACGCGCATGCTGCACCAAAGAGCGAATAACCGATGGCGCCCATCCAGTTTCGGTCGATCACGTAGGCCGCGATGGCAGCCAGGATCATGCCGACCAGGATCGCACCCGCGCCAAGTACAGCCATACCTGCATACGAGACACCTGCGCCAGCCAGCGCCTCCACGCCAAGTGTACCCGCGTTGGTCCCAGCGGCATTCAAGGCGTTATCCACCTGAACTTTGACAAAGTCTGCGATCCAGGGAACAATGGCAATGGCAACTGCGGGAGCATGTCGCTGGGGGCTGGCGGTGAAGGCCTGGGAGGTGATCAACATGCCGATGTATACCAGAATGGGCAGGATCGCAACAACAGGAATAATCGCCGATAGGATACCGAGCAGACCAAGCACGCCGAGCAGGAGCATCGTAACACCCGTTAGCCATGAATATCCTACGCGTGATCCCACAGACTTCCAGCCAGGGTGACCAATGTAGATGAGGGTCGGGAAAGGGCTGCCAAACAGGGAAGCTACGAGAGTTCCTCCCGCTGCGGCCAGCATCGCTTCGCGCGTGTCGTATGCGTCGCCGCCCGCCAGCGCGGATTCAACATTGTTGAGCGATTCGAGGAATAAGTAGATCGCGAGCGGGATGGCTGTGACCAGATAGGGAGCGACCTTTGGAAGGCCTGCCAATAAGATTTGAATCTGCGGCAGTGGAATTGCGATTGCTGCATTTGAAATGGCTTGCTGCAATGTGCCGATCTGCATATAGCCGGAGGTCCATCCAAAGAGGATGCCGATGATCACAGCCACAAGACCTGCCGGGATCTTGCCCGGAAACTGTACGTTTGCCA
>JBDTPH010000183.1:0-11662 GCA_039932795.1 Chloroflexota bacterium | reverse complement strand
CGTTCGCAGCGAGCGCTCTCTCAGAGTGACATGAAAATCGTGATTTACTGAATTTGATCGCTTAGGCTACTGCCAAAAGAAGATTAGATATTGATCGGTGCGAAGATCGCTTAAAAGGTGTGTCTTCGCATCTTTTGTTTTTTGGGATTCATCGTGTCACTTCGACGCTCCCTTTGCTCGCAATGAAAGCCTTCGCAGTGAAAACTCGGTTATACTTTCCCCCGCATACATGGTATTTCGCCAGACTTTTAACCCGCGTGAAATGCCCTGCCTGTACCTATCTCACAAAACGAACTGGTAATTTCCTGAAAGCAGTATGACCGATCATATCCGTAACTTCTGCATCATTGCCCATGTTGACCATGGCAAATCCACGCTCGCTGACCGCCTGCTTCAATTAACAGGTACGATCTCTGAACGCGACATGTCCACACAGATGCTCGACACCATGGACCTCGAACGCGAAAAAGGTGTCACCATCAAGGCCTCCGCCGTCCGCATGTATTACAACGCGAAGGACAATCAGCGATACGAGATCAATCTGATCGATACTCCCGGCCATGTAGACTTCGGGTATGAAGTCAGCCGCGCGCTCAAGGCTTGTGAAGGCGCGGTGCTGGTGGTGGATGCCACCCAGGGCATTGAAGCGCAAACGCTTGCCAACCTGTACCAGGCGCTCGAAGCCGATCTTACAGTGATCCCCGTTATCAACAAAATTGACCTCCCTTCCGCCCGTCCCGATGAAGTGGCGGAGGATGTGGGCGCGTTGCTTGGTGTTGACCCCCTCGATGTAATTCAGGTTTCTGCAAAAGATGGCCTTAATGTGGAACAGATCCTTGAAGCCATCGTCACGCGCATCCCACCGCCGAAGGACGCCGATGATGTACCCCTGCGCGCACTCATTTTCGATTCGCATTACGACTCGTATAAGGGAGTGATTGCGTATGTCCGTATTGTCGAAGGCTCCCTCAAATCCACCGATGTCCTGCGCATGTTCGCGACCCGGGTGGATATGCGTCCTGTGGAGATCGGGATCTTTGCCCCGGGCATGAAACCTGTCCAGGCGTTGGGATCAGGGGAAGTGGGCTACATCGCCACCGGATTCAAGACTGTGCATGAGTGCCGCGTGGGAGATACGATCACGCGCGCAGCGGCTCCCGCTCTGGAACCTCTGCCTGGGTACCGCAATCCCAAACCGATGGTCTTCGCTGGCATCTATCCCGTCGAAGCGGACGATTATTCCAATTTGCGTGAGTCGCTCGATAAACTGCAGCTCAACGACGCGTCGCTGACCTTCCAACCCGAAACATCGCAGGCGTTGGGGTTTGGTTTCCGTGCGGGTTTTCTCGGCCTGTTCCACATGGAGATCATTCAGGAACGCATCGAACGCGAATATGACCTCAACGTTCTTTTCACTGCGCCATCCGTGGAATACGAAGTCGTGATGATTGATGGCACTACCATGCCGGTTGATTCGCCTGCAGAACTGCCCGATGAATCCAAGGTCATGGAGATCCGCGAACCGTGGATGAACATCGAGATCATCACGCCCACCGATTATTATGGCCCGATCATGGACCTGGTCACAAAACGGCGCGGCATCTTCAAGCAACAGGAATATCCTGCTCCGCACCGCGTGCAGCTGGATTATGAGATCCCGCTTTCAGAAATTATCATTGCTTTCTTCGACGACCTGAAGTCGCGCACCAAAGGCTATGCCTCGCTCGATTATCAGTTCCTTGAGTATCGTCGTGATGATTTGCAGAAGCTCGAGATCCTCGTCAATGGTGAGCCCGTGGATGCACTGGCGACCATCGTCCACAAGAAGGACGCGTTCCACAAGGGCCAGCGGCTCATCACCCGACTCAAGGAACTGATCCCGCGTCAACTATATGATGTCGCCATCCAGGCCGCGGCAGGCGGACGCGTCATCTCGCGTGCCAACGTCAAAGCGACGCGCAAGGATGTGCTGGCAAAGTGTTACGGCGGCGACATCACACGCAAGAAAAAGTTGCTCGAAAAGCAGAAAAAGGGCAAGAAACGCTTGAAGATGGTGGGGAATGTTGAAATCCCACAGGATGCGTTCATGGCTGTGTTGAAACTGGAAGAGGAATAATTATCAGCCACAACCCCCAAAGGCGGGGGCAGGTGGGGCGCCAGGGATCATGAAGGTTGTAAATTCTTTGTGTACCTTTGTGCTCTTTGTGGTGGAAAAAGGAATCGCTCTGATATGAAAGATGCAAAACGATGGCTGCCCGGGGCAGTTGTCAGTATCTTATTGATCGCTGCAATCTTGTATTTCGTTGACCTGCGCGCCATGCTCGCTGCCATTCGCAACGCGAACTATCCCTTGCTGTTGGTTGCATTTGCGATCGGTTTCTTATGGATGGCTGTCCGTGCTCAGGTGTGGCGGACACTCCTGCGCAACCGCGCTTCCTTCAGTGATGTATTCTGGACAATTGGCGAAGGCTATTTGCTCAACAATTTCCTCCCATTCAGGCTTGGTGAGGTGGGACGTGCCTTCCTGCTCAGTCGCAAATCGGACATGCAGTTCATGGAGATACTGCCAACCATTGTCATCGAGCGGACCATGGACCTGGGATATTCCGCAATCATATTACTGGCAGCTTTGCCGTTCGTTGTAGGTGCGGAAGGAACAGAACGTGTCGGCATCATCGTTGGAGCAATTGTATTGTCAGGTTTCGTGCTGCTTTATCTATTGGCCCGCAGCAATCAGTGGGCGCTGGACCTGTTCCATAAGTTAAGCGCGCGCTGGCCCTCGCTGCAAAAACTTGGCGGAAGTTTCCTTGAATCGTTTTTTGCAGGTTTGGCCGTATTGACCGATGGCTGGTTGTTTGTCCGTTTCCTCTTCTGGATGACACTTAACTGGGTGGTTGCCATCATCTCCTATTACCTGATCATCCGCGCTTTTTTCCCGCAGGCGCAACTGGTCTGGGGCATGTTTGGGCTGGGAGCCGCGGCTTTCGGCGGCGCGATCCCCTCTTTACCGGGAGCAGTTGGCACCTTCGAAGGCGCGTTCGGCGGCGCCATCACATTGCTGGCGGGAGAGGAATTTGCTTCCACTGCATTGGCGGTCGCGCTGACGGGACGCCTCTATAACTATATCAACAGTGGCGTTATCGGTGGCATTGGGCTCCTGCGTGAGGGCCAGACCCTTTCCGGGGTCTATGAGCAGTTGAAGAATTTTAGATCGAAGGACAGTGTCGGAAACACCAAATAGCACATGTTCCCTCTGTACGATACTGTTCGTTCCCTAAAATTTCCTTTAGTCAATCTGATATTGATCGTTGCCAACGTCCTGGCATTCCTGTATGAAATACAAATGGAGTCTTCCGCGCTTGAAGAATTTATTTTTACGTGGGGGCTGATCCCAGGACATTTTTTAAGTGATCCCTCTTCCGGCTGGACAAATATCCTTACATCCATGTTCCTGCATGGAGGCTGGTTCCACATCATCAACAATATGTGGGTGTTGTTTATTTTCGGTGATAACGTGGAAGCGCGTATGGGCAGCATCCGCTATTTGATCTTTTACCTGCTCGGAGGTACGGCCGCTGGGCTGATGCAGACATACATCCTGCCATTCAGTGATAAGCCGATGATCGGTGCAAGCGGTGCTGTGGCCGGGGTGCTGGGCGCGTACTTAATTCTGTTTCCCCGCTCGCGCATTGCCAGCATCGTACCCCTCTTTTTTATCTTTACACTGATCGAGATCCCTGCATTCATCTTTCTGCTTTTTTGGTTCGCCTCACAACTATACTCAGGGTTGTTTGCGGTCCAGGGCGGCGGAGGCAGCGGCATCGCCTGGTGGGCACACATTGGTGGATTTATTTTTGGCGTAGTTATGGTATCTTTCTTTGCGATCAAACAAGCAGCGGCCCACAGGGTCTGACAGAGGAGACAAAAATGCCTCGACATTATCTTGTTACCGGCGGTGCCGGATTCATTGGTTCGAACTACGTCCACAGGCTGGTCCAACGCGGTGAGAAGGTGACCGTGTACGACAATTTGTCGCGCGGCGGGTCTCTGCGCAATCTCGATTGGTTAAAGGAAACCTTTGGCGACGGAGCCTTTAACATGATCGCTGGCGATACACGCGATGCGGCCCTTTTGATAGACGCAGCCCGTGACGCCGACGTGATCATACATCTGGCCGGACAGGTTGCTGTCACCACATCTGTTACAGATCCACGAGATGATTTTGAGTCGAATGCGTTGGGCACATTCAACGCGCTCGAAGCCGCGCGCCATTCGGAGCGCAATCCCATTTTTATTTATTCCTCGACCAACAAGGTATATGGCGGCATGGAGGATGTTGAACTGGTCGAGGACGCGACGCGCTGGCGCTACAAGGACCTGGTCAATGGCTGCCCCGAAACGCAACCGCTTGATTTCCATTCCCCGTATGGCTGCAGCAAGGGGACAGGTGACCAATATGTGCGCGATTACTCGCGTATTTATGGCTTGCGCTCCGTGGTGTTTCGCCAGAGCTGCATTTATGGGCCGCGTCAGTTCGGTGTGGAAGATCAGGGTTGGGTTGCCTGGTTTATCATTGCAGCTGTGACAGGACGTCCCATGACAGTGTTTGGGGATGGCAAACAGGTGCGTGATATTTTGAACGTGGACGACCTGATGAACGCGTATGATGCAGCAGTCGAAAAAATAGACATCGCGTCGGGCAGGGTGTACAACATGGGCGGCGGACCGCAGAACGTCATGTCTGTGTGGGCGGAGTTTGGTCCCATCCTTGAAAGACTGCTTGAAGAGAAAATCGAAGTCGGGCATGGCGACTGGCGCCCAGGTGACCAGCGCGTCTTCTATGCCGATATTAGCAAGGCTGAACAGGAACTGGGCTGGACGCCGAAGATCGGCGTAGAGGAAGGAATTCGCAGATTATTTATTTGGGTAAAAGAGAACAGGAATTTATTCTAAGTCTTACATCAGGCAGCAGAAGGCGATCAAATTTATCGCCGCCTGTACAGCAGGGATAGGACAAGTGCACCGAATAAGCCCAGGAACATATCCAGCAGTGTGTCGCCAAGCCCACGCACCATTTGTGTTCCCAAAAAATAATCCAGGATGTTTTCGTAGAATTCCCAAAAAACGGTAGTGGTCCCAGTGGCAGCAAAGGCAAGCATGATCTGAATGGCGGGCGGAATTTCGCCCAGGATTTTTTGCGAATTATGAATGGCAGTACGATATAAATACGTGATCGCAACACCCCCCATGAAATGTGTCGGGATGTCCAACGGGGGATAAAGATCATAGAGATTAAAAAGAAGACCAAACAGATAAAAACCGAATACGCCCACAGGAGCCCACGCCGATTCACGCAGCGTGACCAGCATCCAATTCATCACTTGCTGTTTAATGTTCATTGTGTTTGTTGTCATTACAGGAAGTATTCCTTCTGCATTGTTTTCTATACTTTGATTTCCACCTTCGTTCCAACATAGCCATAGGCCAATTCCTTATCAGGCAGGACGCTTGGCGTTGTCCAGCGGTAGAGCCATTTGGCGGCCTGTGGTGTCAGGTTAATGCATCCATGACTGCGCGGGCGTCCGAAGTCATTGTGCCAATAGGTGCCGTGAAAAGAGATCCCACTTTTGGTAATGTAGAGAACCCATGGGACGCCGGGCAGGTCAAATCCGCTGGCGGCGAGATCGCCCCCGGCCATATGCCTTGTGGGACGCTTATGGAATGTAACGAAATTTCCGCCTGGTGTTGTGTACGTTCCGCTTTGGAGCCGACCGCCCGTGGATGCGAGTGTGGCAAAGACAAGGTTGTTGTTTTCATATGCCAGGACCAGTTGATCGTTCAAACGGACTTCGACGCGTTTCTCCTTATCAGGAACAGTCTGAGATAACGGAGTCAGTTCCGAGTCGGGTAGGAGGCGGATGTGTTCTGCAGGGACAAAGTAGGATCGCTCGAGTTTGTCATCCAGCAGGGTATACCATTTGCTTCCATCCAGAGGATGAATGGCACTGGCTTTGACCCAATGGACTGATCCGTAGTACAGTCGGTACACAACCTCAGTATTGGAATCTGGTTCGAGGTGTGCATCGCTAAACGGCACGCTGACCTCGCCCAGAGTCCCTTTCAGCGAAATGTTCTGCGGCTCATTCAGGATCGTACGCACTGGCTGGATGCTTCCGGAATAGACATATCCACCCTCTTCCACCTCATACCATACGCGATTATGTGTAGACTCGTCATCGCTGATGGTCGAATTTTTTATAGGGATGACAAGGTCATGCCAGTATAGTTTTTTGCGGGTGGATTTGAAATCAGGACCTTCGTAGGACCAGACCGTGCGTTCCGTGACGCGCCCCTGCAGGTTGGCGAAATCGTCCTGCCGAGGATAAGTCAGTGAAATGTTTGGCAGCAGCATTCCCATCAAGCTATAGCTGCTTAGTTTAAGAAAATCACGCCGCGAAAGATCAGGCTTGCTCATGATGTAGCCCACTGCACATGGCAGGTAGTGAGCGGTGAATCTTTGTGCTCGACTACGCTAATAATGCACATTCACCAGTGTGCCTACCGATGCCCAGTTGTATAACCAGGCAGCTTCCTCTGTCCTAAGGTTTACACATCCGTGACTCATCGGCGTGCCAAAGTTGTTGTGCCAGTATGTGCCATGCAATCCATAGCCTTTATAAAAGTACATGATATAAGGGACATCAGGCAGGTAGTAACCGGGGCCGGACATTTTCGCCGAGCGATATTTTACATAAATTTTGTATTGACCTGTGACAGTGGGAGTGAGCCACGTCCCCGTGGAAACAACGAATGAATTCACAACCACATCGCCTTCGTAGGCATACACGCTTTGGTTGGTAAGGTCAACATCGATCCAGCGAACTCCATCTCCACTGCTCGCGATATCTGGCAGCGGAGCGGATGGTTTCGGCGCGACGTATTCACTTGTCGGTGTATCGTCGACGATTTCCATGACCATGGCGCCGGGTGTTTCCGTCACTTCGGGTGCAGATGTTGACACCTCACCTGGAACTTCAGTGGGAGCCAGGGTGGGTTCGGCAGTAGGTTTGATTTTTTTTGTGGGAACAGCTGTCCCTTCCGGCAAAGCCGTCGGGGTATCCATAACCTGCTGCGCGAATGCGCTCGCTTCGATGGGCGTCACGGATACTTTTGGGACCACGACAGACGCCCAAAGATCCTCCTGTGTGGGTGCAGATGTCAGGTTCAAAATGGATGCGAATGCAGGATGTGTCACGGCTGAGTAGGCCGCGAAGGCAAGCACTGCACAGGTTAATAACCCCAAAAATAAAGCCGCGTAGATTAATTTCCGATTCCTGGATTTTGCCGCTGGTTGAGCATCTTCCGGCTTCGATTCGAAATTCGGCGACGCCACAACTGTTTCTCCCGAAGCCTCAACCTGATCCAATTGCCCCATTGCCCATTCCACGCCTCTGCGTGCGCGCGTGCTCGACGGGTTGATCTCCAATGCCTTCTGCGCGTACGCCAATGCATCCTGCGGATTGGGATCGGATGCAGCGAGGATCAGCCACGCATCCTCCATATCTGGCGCAAGCGAAACGGCCTGTTCCGCCATCTTCCACGCCGATGCTTTTTCTCCGCGCCGCATTGCTGCGCGCCCTTCTACAATGAGTTCATGAGCCTTGATGAAGTTCGTGTCCATAGGATTACCTTTAATGAATGCTATTAATTACCCTGGGCAAAAGAATTTACCATTGAATTTCCACCGGCGTTCCGATCTCCACCCAGTCGTACAATACCTGCGCTTCGTATGTTCCCAATACTACGCAGCCATAAGAGACGGGTCTTCCCAACAAACCCGCCCATAGTGTGCTGCCATTCGGCATGATGGGCAGCGCATGGATGCCATTCTCCAACCCGCCGGACCAATAGATGCCGAGCCAGCTTGGCATCCAGATATTCCATGTGGAACCGTATGCACTGGGGATTTTGCTCTGTATGGCAAAAGTGCCAATGCGTGTGGCGTTATTCATCCCCGTGGAAGCGACAAAACTGTAAATGAGGGCATCGCCTTCATAAACGTACATATGCTGTTCCGAGATATCCACCAGGATGTATTTGGATCCACCGTATGATGAGCCGCGCACCAACTGCTGTTCAGGCGCGTAGGTGGGAACCGCCGTATCGTTGACGATCTCCATAACCATTTGTCCGGGCGTTTCGGTGGCTTGCGGTGCAGGCAACGGTAGTTCGGTGGGAGGCAGTACGGGCGTGACTGTGTATGTTGGCTTTGGAAGAGCAACATAGGCCCACAGGTTTTCCTGGGTGGGTGTGGCTGTGTTAAAGATCGCAGCACTGCCTGGGGATATGGCCAAAAAGAACAGGGCAAATCCAACACCCGTGAATAACGGAATCAGCCACAGGATTGCTGCGGAGCGGAGGCGGGAGAGTCCATTCGCGGGTGATGATCTCATGGGATCAAATTTGGGATGGCTGTGGGTTCGATGTTTTCGTTATTTGCAAAACACAAAATGCCTTCGACCACGCCCGCAGCAACAAGGTCCGTCCGTTTGGTGAGTATTTCACGATCAAGGTTAAGAAATCCGGTTTCGATAATGGCGGCAACTGTGCTTGGGTCGATTTCGCGAAAAGCATGATACTCGCGCATGTCGCCTGTAATGCTGCCGGCGTGGAAGGTCATATCTGTGAGACGCTCGTACCGATCCACCAGGCAGGCAGTAAGGCGGTTGGCACGGTTCAGGTCATTAGTGTTGAGCGCCGCGGCAACTTTGAAGCCCGTGGCTTGATCGTTGACATATTCACATGAATCGTTGTGGATGGAAACAATGGCAAGCGCGCGATAACCATTCAGGCGCGAATCGAATTCACGCAGAAGATCAACCTGATATCCCTGTTGTGTTAATTGCTGTTGGACGATCGCCGCGATCTCGAGATTGAGATCTGCTTCAGTCAGTGTGACGTTACCGTTGCCGTCGTAACATACGGCGCCAGCATCGTTGCCCGAATGTCCGGCTACAATGCCGATACGCAACTGTGGCTGTGAGACGAGCGGCGCTCCCTCTGGGGAACGAGGTGTGAGTATGATGCTCAAACGGTCATAGAAATTCCCCGCAACCAAACCACGCGATGGCAGCGCTGTAAAGAGCGTTGCCATAAGGATGGCAATGCCAAGTGTGGCTTGCACTGCGCGCAGTGGACGCACACGTCGCGTGGAGCGGGAGGATGTCGAGCCCATGTCTCTTGCGCATAATATTACCTTTTAAAATGTTTACTTGCAAGGGAAAACCATGGTTTCATACCCTGGAATATGACCTGCTGCCCATCTTTGCAGTAAACCGTTTGTTAGAAATGTATACGCTCTCGATTTTTTGTCTTGACGCACCCATGCCTCGCCGTTATGATGAATTTCACTGGAGAAAAAATGACTCTTGACCCCGAACAACTCCGCCGTGCCATGCGTGCTTGGACAACAGGCGTGGCGGTCGTTACAGCCCTGCATGATGGTAAACAATATGGAATGACAGTCAATTCCTTCACTTCCATTTCGCTCGAACCGCCTTTGATCTCGATGGCGCTGAGACAATTGACCCATACCCATGAACTGGTTGTAAAGTCCAATGAATTTTCTGTAACAATCCTTTCCTCAGACCAAAAGGAACTCTCAAATCGTTTTGCGGGGAAATTGCCGAATATCGGGGATCGGTTTGAAGGCTTGCAAACGGAGACTCTTTCGATCGGCGCGCCCCTGATCAAAGGCGGCATGGCATATTTCAACTGCCGCGTAATACAGAGCATGCCGATCGGCGAGAATACACTTTTTGTAGCGGAGGTGATTGCAGCACATGGCGAAGGTGAGGGCGAGCCACTGGTGTATCATAACCGTGTGTATTGGAAGTTAATTCCACCCCCACTTTAGGCCGCTGGAACCTGACCCGGCACGAGTGGTGAAACTGGGCAGAATTATGGAAGACAAACTTACTCTTGAAGAACGAAACGTATTGCTCCGCCTGGCGCGCGAGGCGGTGGAACGCGGGGTAAAGGGTGGTGAACTGCCATCTTTGGATGTCTCGTTCCTGACGCCGCGGTTGCGCGAGAACGGCGCGTCCTTTGTCACATTGACCCTGCATGGAAAATTGCGTGGCTGCATTGGCGCGCTGGAGCCATATCAACCGCTTGCAGAGGATGTACGTGAACATGCTGTCGCCGCCGCACTCGAGGATCCGCGCTTTCCCCCGCTGAGTGAACGCGAATTGAACGGAATCCAGATCGAGGTTTCGCGCCTGACGCGTCCCATTCCACTTGACTATAAAGATGCGAATGACCTGCTATCAAAACTGCGCCCGAACGTGGACGGAGTCATTGTTCGGGATGGGTCGCAGCGCACCACATTCCTTCCACAGGTATGGGAGAAGATCCCCGACCCTGCCGAGTTTCTTAGCAACCTTTGCCATAAAATGGGAGCAAGCCCCGACCTGTGGCGAAAGAAACATCTGGATGTACTTACCTACCAGGTGGAGGAATTTCACGAATCTCCGAATATGCAGACTTGACCCGTCTGCTGTTCGGGGATGAGTAGGGTAAAATCAGCGCATGGCTGAAGACGACGTAGTTTTCCAGGAAGCGGTGGAGGCCCTGCGTGAGGGGAAAAAATCCCGTGCGCGCGAGTTGTTCACGGGTCTGCTGAAAACCGATCAGAATAACGCAACCTATTGGGTCTGGATGAGCGCCACGGTGGACACCACCAAGGAGCGGATTTACTGTCTGCAAACAGCGCTCAAGCTGGACCCTCAAAATGTCACCGCCAAACGAGGCTTGATCCTGCATGGTGCGTTGCCTGCAGATGATACCATTCAGCCATTTCCCGTCAATCGTCCGCGTGCCTGGGAGGATAAACTTTTACTTGCACACGAAAAGCCAAAACTCAAGGGATGGGAAGCGGTTAAAGCCAGCCCTGTTGTCCGGATGGGTGGTTTTATCGCGATAGGCGCTCTACTGGTCTCTGCGGTGGTGTTTGGTTTCGTCATCCCGGGTGTCAATCGTGGGATAACAATACCGACTATTACACCGGGTCCTTCACCGACCTATACCTTAACTCCAACTTCTGTAAATGCAACGGGTCAGCCTGCCAGGATTAACACCTCTGCACCGCTCTCTGAGCTTTTGTCCGCGGAATATACGGCCACGCCGCTGTATGTTGTGACTCCACGCCCGCCTCAATCCGCGGACATGTACCGTGCCGTAAGGAATTCCTTTGAAAGAGGGAACTGGGACGAAGTAATCCGTGGAATGCAGGATATTATCCGGATTGAGCCTGAGGCAGCAGATACCTACTATTACATCGGCGAAGCGTATCGTTTCAAAGGCGATTACGCCAATGCGATTAACGCCTATCAAAGTGCGCTGGGCGTGAACCCAAACTTTGGTCCCGGCTACGTGGGATTGGCGCGCGGCAGGCTGGGGGTTGACCCCAATACGGACGTCAGATCCTTTTTGGATGAAGCCGTCCGCCTCGACCCAAACTTTGGGGAAGCCTATCTGGAACGTGCCATTGCGCGAATAAAACAGAACGATATTTCAGGCGCGCTCAGTGATCTTGCCCAGGCTGATTCCCGCCTGCCCAACTCGCCTCTTGTGTTCTTCCACCTTGCGCGGGCACGTTTGC
>JBDTPH010000182.1:0-3040 GCA_039932795.1 Chloroflexota bacterium | reverse complement strand
ATTACAGCGAAGAGCATAGTAAGTGACTTCTTCATATCTTCTCCTCTTGAAATTTGGATTCGGGAAAGGTTCCCTTACAAAGGGATAATACAGCCTCTTGAAGTTTTAAACAAGTGATTTTTGATTAAGAAAATTACACTCATCCCAACCCCACGCCATTGTTGTAAGCCTTGCCATGTGGCTACCTTCAAATCACTTAACGAGAGTGGATAGATCGACCGCCGACTCGTCCACATAAATACGAAACTCCTCATAAAACCCGTCATTAACAACCTGCAGTTCCTCGATGCCAAAGGCAGTGCTGAAGGCCAGTCGTCCATTGTCCGTTTGCATAATGGCTGCTATTTGATTCGTAAAAAGTTCACGCATGCCCTCGGGCATATTGGATGAGAATGCAAGTATTTCATAGGGAATAATATCGGGAATGCGCCAGACCACAATGACCTGTTCCGCCAGGTCGGGGAATTCATCCTCGAGCGAAGGGAATTTGCGCGCGTCCACATACGTGGCGCCGAAATCACATATCCCGCTTGCGTACAGCGAACGTACAACGGTGGGATGTCCCTCCACGAACGCAGCCGGTTTTGTGATGATCTGGTTTTCATTAAGGAATCCCAATGGGATCACATAACCCGATGGCGAGGCCTCATCGCTCCAGCATGGCTTTTTATCAACAAATTGTGCCAGCGCCAATGCGGCATCTTCGGTGTTTTCCTCTGTGACCTCATTATAATAGGATTGAAAACCGCCTTTACGGGTTGCGACAAACTGCGCGCCATACATGGCCTCTCCATCCTTCAAAACGCCATAAACCGCTTTTACCGACCCCTCTCGATACGCGAGTTCATACGCATATGGGTCGAGCAGGACAATGTGAGCATTGCCCTGTGCAAGAGCTTCCACCAACGCAGTGTGAGAATCGGGAATGACCGTGACAACGGTATAACCTGTCCGTTCGGTGAACAGGGATGCGATTAATTGGGCGGCCGCGATCTGTTCGGGTGAGCTGGCGGAAGGGGGCAGGGCGAGGATCAAGGGGTTTTCAGCGAGACCCAATTCCACCGTGGCAAGAGGCGGCGGAGCCGTATCCGTGGGTGTGACCTCGGTTTCAGGCGTGGGGATCACGGTTGCCGGAGTTACATTTACGCGTGGATATGAGCAATTTGCAAGGAAGATTGCGCATGTAAGTAAGAGGATTGTTAATAAGGCAGGTGTACGGTTCACGTCTGGTTTGTAGAGATTATAATACGTGCATGAAAAATAATAACCTGCTCTCTCTCTTGATACTGATCGTGATAGGGGTGGGTGCGTATTTTATTGTGCAAACTGTGCGAGAGTCAGCGCAGGCCGCCACGGAACCATTCAACCAGGTCAATGAAGCGAACCGCTCGTTGCAGACCCAGGTTTCGAACCTGCTGAATCCCACGCCCACCATTATTGCCGACCCTATAACCTACATCAATGAAGTGCGCGCACTAGCGCGACTGGAGACCATTCAGTACAGTGTTGAGAAGGTGGTCACAGGCGAAACAGGCGGTGGCACATTTCAATCCCTGTTTGGCGACAAGATCCTGTTCGTGGGGCACGGCACGGTGATCGCCGGCATTGATATGTCAAAGCTAAATCCGGAAGATATGCGTTTTGAAAACGGTGTGCTTACCGTGAGGCTGCCTCCCGCTGAAATCTTTATTGCCGCACTGAATAACGAGAAGTCATACGTCTACGAGCGTGATACAGGAATTATTAGCAAGCCTGATATCAACCTCGAGACTCTGGTTCGGCAAAAGGCCGAGGAGGAGATCCTCAAGGGAGCGCTCGAAGATGGCATTCTCGAACAGGCACAGCTCAACGCTGAAGCCTATCTTTTGAAGTTCTTTGCCGCACTCGGTTACCCCAACACGATCTTTGTAGACGACCAGGGATAAAACGGATTACTCCGCACTAAAATCGTTCCGTCCACGATGGATGGGCATATTTCTCTTGAACCAATTCATCCGTCCTTTCGGATTCGGATTCAGACAACCCTCCCCTTTTTAGACTTAACCCCAATTGCGCTTCGAACGCGTGGATGAAAGCCTGCGACGCCGTTTCCCAGCTTATCGCGTGTCCCAAAGCGGATTCAACGGTCGCAGCCCGCGCCAGCAGCCGCTTCGACGCTTCTTCGCGCGCCGACGCGCTGTTAAATACCAGTGCCTGACAGATGCGCGTCAGGTCACCTGTCAGAGGAAGTGATCCATGCTGGAGCACGCCTTCCTTTTTGCGTGCCTGGGCTGAGCCTATTAGTTTTTTTCCATTTACCGTAATTTCGTACGTGGAAGGCACTTCAAAACAGACAGGGTTGGGCGTTGAATGATCGTTGATTCTTCCCTCTTCCATTTCAACGGGTAATTCCAATTGCTGTACGGCAAGAAGCAATGCCTGCGCGAGTCGGTTGTACGATTCGAGGACTGTACCTGCCACGCGCGGTTCGTCATTCGGCGCGATGACTGAATAGGTGATTTCATCTGTGTGCAGGATCGCGCGTCCCCCGGTGGCACGGCGTACCACCTCCCAGCTGCGTTCGTTGAGGCGTGCGGTATCCACGTCTGAAAAGGGCTGTGCATGTCCCAGGGAGAGACAGGCTGGGTCCCATGCGTACAGCCTGAAGGTTGGCATTGATTCGCCGCGTCCGATATGTTCAAGGATCGATTCGTCAAGTGCCATATTCCAGGCACCGCGTGCCGGGGGAGTAATGAGAAGTCGCCATGTATCCATAGGTGATATTCTACCCAAAATTAAAAGATGGCGTACACTGGGTATAAGATTGCTGGTAGACGGAGTTGGCATGACCGCCCTCAAATCTCTTCTATTTCTTATTCTTGCTCCGGGGATGGTGGCAGGTTATATTCCGCTGGCTTTACTGCGAAAAGGGTCACAGGTGGAGACAGGTCTCATGGCCTATCTGGCGTTGCCTCTATGGCTGATCGGTTCGATCATTCTTCTTTGGAGCTTTTGGAATTTCCTCGTTGAAGGACGCGGCACGCCTGCGCCGGTGGACCCG
>JBDTPH010000181.1:0-7986 GCA_039932795.1 Chloroflexota bacterium | reverse complement strand
CGTCCAATCCATCCACGAGGGCATGGGTGGATTCTGGCAGTGAAAGATTTCCCAGAATTTCAGCCGAAACGCGGCGGATCGCGGGGTCGGGATCCCGAAGCCCATTGAGCGAGGTCTGAATGGCAGCTGCATCCTGATGAAAGCCGCCAAAGGGTTGTTCATCACTATAAAAGAGATGCGGCCGCCCGGCCCGAAGGGCTTCAATGAGCGCATGGTTATAGCCGCGCCGCGCCTGATAAATGACGTAGGTGCAAATTACCGCGGCAAAAAGACCGATGAAATAAAGTCCCTGTGGCGTGAGTGTCTGCTCTCCGATGATAAGAACACCACCCGCGATGAATGTGCCTGCCTGCTCAGGAACACCGCTAATAAACGCACGCACCTGGTCACGGCGCTCAGGGGGTACCACGTTGAACATTGCCTGCCAGGCCGGGTCTGCGATGCCTGAGATCCACAACATCTGCGCGAAGCGGAACGCGACGATGACGTAAAAAACGGGGGCAATGGCAAGGCTTGTAAAGCCGATCAGGTAAATGATGGGAAGTACGAGAATGGCTGCCATGATCCCGAAGCGTGCAAAGAATTTGTTGGCAAGCAACAGTGATATGAGAAATGCGGCGGCTGTGCTGACACCGTTGAAGAAGCCAAGAAAAGCTGCCAGGGAGTCTTCGTTGACGTATTGCTGGGTGGCAGTCCGTGAGAATGGAAGCGAGATGGAGAAATAAAGCATTGAGAAAAAGATCGTGGCAATGGAGATCCATGTCATCAGTGAGGAGCCGCGCACGTACTGATAGCCGCGTTGCATCTCCTGGATCAACGTCTGCTGTCTGCGACGGGACTTGCGTCCTTCGGGCGTGGAGGAGATTTGGATGCGTGAAAGGAGAGCGCGGCTGAGGAAAAAGGCTACGAATAACGCGCCTGCCCAAATAAGAAGCAGGTTCTCTGTCCCTATGGCAGCGACCAGCAGCCCCGTGGCAAACCCGCCGATCACCTGCCCGAGTATTCGGCTGGCATTGAACAACGGAAATAATCTCTTTGCCTGACGTGTATCGCATGCCACACCTGCGATCCCCCAAATCACGAGGCTGATGAAGATATTAAGAACTTCCTTGCCAAGCCACAGAACAGGATAGAGCCAGTTCTGTCCGCTGAAGAGGGCAAACCGCGCAACGATCAGGATGACCGAAACAAGCAGAGGGATGCTAATGTACAGAACCTGACGCGGCACCCGGCTAAGGAGAGCCGTCACGCCGAACGACATGATCATGGATGTAATGCCCAGCCCCAGGAACATGTAGGGAAGATACTGCACACCGAAACGCGCAAAGAAGAGTGCCTCGATTGCAGTGCCGCCTAGGGCGGCTCCCATCGCAGTGAAGAGCATGACCCCAATGACGAGCGAGGCCATACGGTTCTCACCAGGCTTGACCGAGAGGAGCTGATAAAAGCGCGTCATCATTTGAACAGGGTGCTATTCAATCCTGCGTGCCTGTGTTAAGTATTGTTCCCCCACCAATCTTGCGGTCTCCATCAATGTCTGGTCGTAATGATGCGTATCCAGCAGGATCCTGCGCGCGATAAGCTTTCGAATAAAACGCGGGAAGGGCAAATTCAACTTCACGAACACCTGCAATTTTGTGCCGCCATTGGGCAACACTTCGAAACGGTCCGTTTCCGTGAACCTCCGCCTGCCCTTCTCATAGGATTCGGTCGTCGAATATTCAAATGGACGCCAGTCCACAGTCACTTCGGTGCTGAGGCCTTCTCCATGTGCACAGTGATTGCTTGCACCAATGCCACCTCGTCCGAGTGGCCTGTCTCCCATGGACCAATGCACATCCGGCATTACCAGATTCCTCTTCTCAGGGTTTTGAATCCATTCCCAAGCCAGATGCGGAGGCACGCCAAAATCAACGGAAAAAGCCAGGTCGGCTGTTTCTTCCGTGAGATAGATCCTTCGTTCGCTGACAATCTCATCATGACGCTGGTGAAGGTCGATGGCGTGAGTTTTGACGTCCCCCAAATGCTCGTAGGATTCGATCTGTGTGTGCGTGTTTTCCAGATTTAGATTCAAATGATCCAGGCACGGATCGGTCAGCATTATATAGGCCTTCCAGCCTGTTCCCTCAGTCACATGATTTTTCGTCAGACGATGGATCAGATTCACATCCGAGCCGACCAGTTCACGGATCTCGCCCACATGCTGGACGATGTAATCTCCATGATGAGCAATGAATTTTAGATCAAGCGATGGGATGTTCTGACAAGCCAGGCATGTGCAGGTGGTTGCACGTTTCATTGAAGTCTGCTTATCGCGAAACGCAATGTACGTGTTTTCAAGAAATTCAAGCAGCGTTTCACCGCGCGAAATCTTTTCCTGCCCGGCATACGCGAACACTGCATCGCCCTCGAGTTTGGAAATGGTCATCAGCGGCTTGAATGTATCAACCAGTAAACCGAGCAGTTCAGACAATATCTCATGCGAATGTTCCAGCTCCGTCCTGGCAACAAATGAGGTATAGCCGGAAATATCGGCAATGACCAGATACCCGTGTTGAGTAACGGCGCTCATAGACTCTCCTCGTAGATTTTCACGATTATAATCCTCCACCGTGACCACTGCTAACGCAAACGCCAATCGCCAGATCGCACGCGCCGCGGGGACAGTTATGCTGGCTTTTCTCTTCAGCCAGATCGTTGGGCTTATACGTGGAATCCTTGTAGCACGAGCCTTTGGCGCCTCCTCGGAATTGGATGCATTTCTTGCCGCCAATCAGGTCTCAGAGACCCTGTTCAACTTAATCGCAGGGGGAGCACTCGGTTCTGCATTTATTCCAACTTTTACCGGGCTGCTTGCCAGGGACGAGAGAGACAGTGCATGGAAACTTGCCTCATCGATCGCAAATCTGGTCACTCTGACCGTAAGCCTGCTGGCCCTACTTGCATTTTTCCTGGCACCCCAACTGGTCCGTTATGCGCTCGCGCCCGGGCTTGCCGAAAATGCAGAAGTTTTTGCACTTACGATTTCACTGCTGCGCATCCAGCTTGTATCTGCGGTACTTTTTGGTCTGGGAGGTCTTATCTCTGGCATCCTCAACGCGCACCAGATATTTCTCATCCCTGCGTTGACACCTGCCATGTATCAACTTGGAATTATTTTCGGCACACTGGTACTCGCGCCGACCATGGGGATTCGCGGACTCGCCTGGGGCGTGGTGATCGGCGCAGCAGCCTATTTGCTTGTCCAGGTCCCGACACTGATCAAGCACAGGGGAATCTATATTCCATCACTGGGGCTCGACAATCCAAATGTCAGGAAGGTTATCTTCCTCATGGGACCCCGCTTATTGGGCGTGGCAATTGTCCAGCTTAATTTCTGGGTCAATATCTGGCTGGGTTCACAAATGGATGAAGGCAGCGTGGTGGGTTTGCGATATGGCTTCTCGCTCATGCTCATGGCACAGATTGCCATTGCACAATCGGTTGCAATTGCCGCCATGCCTACTTTCTCGGCACAACACGCCCTTGGCCTGGTGGACGAAATGCGCGCTTCGCTTGCTGCGTCCCTGCGAGGGGTGATATTACTGGCGCTGCCTGCCAGCGTGGGATTGATGATCCTGCGCGAGCCATTGATATCCGCTTTGTATCAGCGAGGCAAATTTGACGGGGAGGACGTTCGGCTTGTGTCGTGGGCATTACTCTGGTACGCGGCTGGCCTCGTAGGGCATTCGATCATGGAAATATTGACGCGTGCCTTCTATGCCCGGCACGACACGAAAACTCCCGTGATGATTGGCACCATCGCCATGGGACTGAATATTGTCTTTAGCTTTTTGTTCTCATGGTGGTTCGAACAGATTGGCTGGCTTCCACTTGGAGGGCTCGCACTCGCAAACTCATTTGCCACTGCACTCGAAGCAGCCGCGCTGTTCATCTTCATGCGCAAACAATTGAACGGCATTGAGGGCAAACATATCACGCGTGGGTTCGTCCGTTGTGCAGGCGCCGCGCTTGGGATGGCGATCGGGTTGTGGTTCTGGATCCAGGCTGCAGCTGAAATGAACCGTTGGGTTATCGCTTTGGGAGGAGTCGCGCTGGGTGGACTCCTTTATGTAGCGGGAGTGGTGATCTTCAGGGTTCCGGAGGTCCAAATGATGATCGGCGCGCTGACTCGACGGTTACGTCGTTCCCCTTCTTCATAATTTACATAAGCAAATGTATGCAATGGCAAAGACGGCAGGATGACCCGCCGTCTTTGCCATTGAACTATTTTTTCTTTTTTGCCGCCCCCAAAAGCCCGCCGAGCATATCAGCGGCTCCGGCCATCTTGCCTTTGCCGCCAAGAAAGCCATCAATCGTTGCGCCAACCGGGGCTGGCAGTTTCTTCTTGAGAAAATCGAGCACCACTTTGATGGCGGCTTGCGCAGTCTCTCTGGGCATGCCTGTTTTCTTCATAACAAGAGCAATCAGTTCTTCCATGTTTTATTCTCCTTGTTTTTATTATTTCCAGACCAACCATTGCCCGGTTGCGATAAGCAAACCAAACAGAACCCCGCCGACAACCTCCAACGGTGTATGACCAAGCACTTCACGCAAATCTCTTTCATTGATCGGGTGCCCGCGCAGGAGTTCACTAAAGATCACGTTGATGCGTTGTGCATGGATGCCTGCCTGTCTGCGGACGTTCGCGGCATCGTAGATGACGATCATCGTGATCGCGACCGCGATTGCGAACAGCGGCGATGCAAAGCCCTCATACAGACCAATGGCATGCGTGGTGGCGGTCATCAACGAGGAATGCGAGCTTGGCATGCCGCCCGTTGTAAGGAGCAATGCCCAATTCCAGCGGCGTGTTCGCAGGTAATCAAGCGGTATTTTGATGATCTGCGCCAGCAGCCAGGCCGACAGCCCGGCGATCAGGACTTTGTTTTGAAATATTGCCAGAGAAGTCATTCCGACTCTTCTTCGAAGGGAAGAACGACATCACCCGCGACTTGTTTTACCCTGAGTTCCGCGGCTTCAAGAAGCACGCCGCAGCGCGAAGCCAGAGCCTGCCCGCGCTCAAATAGCGCGATCGCATCCTGCAGTTGATTCTGTTCCTCCTCCAGCGAAGAGACGATCCGCTCGAGTTCGACAAGGGCTTCTTCATAGGTTAATTCTTCAACCGGCTTTTCTGCTTTTTTGGAAGATGGTTTGGGCATAGGAACTCCAGGCAATATTCGAACTATGATTTACGATTTTTGATTTTTGATTTCCGCGTCAACTTCTCCATCGGAAAAACGGATGTTGACTTGCTGACCCTGCTGGGTTTGCGCAACGCGGGATATAACACTGCCGTCGTCTTTTTGCGTCACGACTGCATAGCCGCGCGCCAGCACCGCCAGCGGACTCAACGCTTCGAGCCGTCTCTGCATCCCATGCAGCCGCGCCGATTGCAGTTGGACGCGATGCAACAGGGATGAATGTGCGCGGCGCGCCAGCTCATCCACGCGCTGACGCTCAGATTGGATGCGGCGGTCAGGCGACGCATACCGAAGCCCGGCAACCAGGGAGGAGAGAATATTCTGTTGTTCGGCGAGCAGGCGTAGAGTCGAAGAAGACAGGCGCGACTTGTAGTTTTCCACTTGTGCGAGCAGATCCCATAACGTTAATTGTGTAGCGAGTTCTGCCGCAGCCGTGGGAGTCGGCGCGCGCAGATCGGCGGCGAAGTCACACAGAGTGAAATCCGTTTCGTGGCCGACTCCGCATATGATTGGGACCTGCGAGTTGGCAACCGCGCGTATTACGCGTTCATCGTTGAATGCCCACAGATCTTCGATCGAACCACCACCGCGTGCCATGATAATTACATCGGGCGATTGGCGAACTAAAGACTGGATCGCTTTCACTAGCGCAGGCGGCGCTTCGATTCCCTGCACAGGGGAAGGGGCAAGGAGCACGTCCACGATGGGCAGACGACGGCGCAGGGTGTTGAGTATATCGCGCAAGGCTGCGCCTGTAGCAGAGGTGACAATGCCGATCTTTCGGGGCAGCATCGGGATGGGACGCTTGCGTTCAGGCTCAAAAAGCCCCTCCGCTTCGAGCATGGACTTGAGCCGCATGAACTCCTGATACAACGCGCCTTCGCCTACAGGTCGGATCTGGTCTGCGTAGAGCTGGTATTGCCCGCTGATCTCGTAGACGCCGATCCTGCCATGGACTTCCACCTCCATGCCATCCTGCAGCGGCAGCCTCAACCGCGCCGCGGATGTCTTCCACATCACGCATTTGAGCGCGGCGTTTGAATCTTTCAGTGTGAAATACACATGTCCCGAAGCGGGACGCGACAGATTCGAGATTTCCCCCTGCACCCACACATCCTGAAGCTGCTCGTTCTCTTCAAGAAGCCTGCGGATGTAAAACGTAAGCTTGGAGACTGTCCATTGCTGGGTGGAGAAAAGGGTGGGTTGCATCCGTGGGAGGATAATCGAAAAATGATGAATTAGGAAGGATGAGGCAGGATATTAGGGGCAAAATCTCTTAAAACTCCTTACTCTCCATAGCCAGGAATTCTGCTACAATTCGCCCATCCAATCAAGCCCATTAGCAATAAAACTGTTCTCACCCTATATATTTGCCCATGAATCATATCTGGTCCCCCTGGCGTATGGAATATATCGAGAGTAGCACCAAAGTGGAAGGCTGTATCTTCTGCGTTATGCAGGAAAAGGAAGACAGCGCAGAGAATCTCATCGCGTATCGCGGCGAGCGCGCCTACGTGATCCTCAACCGCTACCCCTACACAAGCGGGCATTTGATGGTCGTCCCATTTGACCATAAGCCTAATCTCGAAGAACTCGACCCCGAAACGCGCGCCGAAATGATGGAACTGGCTTCGCGCTGCATGACTGTCCTGCGCAAGATCTACAACCCACAAGCGTTCAATATGGGGGCGAACATCGGTGAAGCCGCAGGAGCGGGCGTCAAGTCACATGTGCATATCCACATTGTCCCGCGCTGGGCAGGCGACACGAACTTCATGTCCACGCTGGGAGAGACCCGCGTACTACCAGAGGTATTGGAAACTACATATTACCGCGTGAAAAAGGGTTTTGAAGAATCCTAATTTGCTCCAGGCGGCGGCTTGAGCAATATCAACAAATGTTCCAATCCATCCATCGTTTCCCGCTCGTCTGGTTCATCTTAATATCTTTCATTCTGAGTAATTGCAGTCCGAGCGTTTCGACTGCAACCTCCTCCCCAACAATCCCGGCAACTCAAATCCTTGATTCTGCTGCACCAGAGCCGAACACACGGATTCCTGAACCCACCCCGTATGTCGAAATCATCAATCCGTTAACGGGCCTCGCCGTCGAAGACCCATCCCTGCTGCAACTCCCGGCCACGCTTGTTTCCATTTCACATTTCCCTGTCACTGCCCGGCCGCAGGCAGGGCTGTCCTTTGCGCCATATGTCTTCGAGATCTACATTACCGAAGGTGCAACGCGTTTCCTTACAACCTTCTATGGCCAGATGCCTGAACCTGAAATTCCCATCATTGGAAATTGTGAAGTGAGAAGTGAAATCTTTGTACAAACCAACATGATTCTCGGCAACCAGGTCTGGAACGACGAAAATCAGAACGGAATCCGTGAAGCATGGGAGCGCGGCGTTGGCGGCGTATGTGTCAATCTCTATGATTCGAACCAGTCCCTGCTGCAACAGACCACTACAGATTCGAACGGCTATTACGGATTCAATGTCGAGGCGGGGACATACTTCGTCGCTTTTGCAAAACCCGATGGAATGGAATTTACCCCGAAAGACGTTTGGGATGAGAAAAAGGACAGTGATGTGGACCCGGCATCGGGCTGGACCGATGCAATGGATGTCTCCTCTCCGCTTCTTGACGTGGACGCAGGCTTGGTCCCGTTCAATGTGCCTGTATCTTCATCTGAGCTTCCGCCCGCCAAAGTTGGACCTGTCCGTTCGGGTCGCCTGGTGTAT
>JBDTPH010000180.1:0-11221 GCA_039932795.1 Chloroflexota bacterium | reverse complement strand
GTTTCGTTTGTCAACTGTTAATGTGCAAAGGTGCCACTTTTGCACCAGAAACTAAATTAGTCGTGAGTAATAACGAATTTCTTATCGATGATCGGCGTGTATGTTTTACCTGTTAACTCCGCCGCATCTTTTCTGTCCTTTTCGAGATCATCCAAATACTTCAGGAACAGAATCCACGAAGTCTGCTCCACATAATCCAACTCACTGGAACAGCCCGCATCTTTCCACAATTTATCGTCAATGTTTTTGAAGGTTTGCTCGAACAAAATAATGTCTCCGTTCGAAATGTCTAAAGAATAAAAGCCGCCCACGCAACCAATTTGCGCAGGCGGTAGGATTATGCTATTATTTCCCTATCCGCTACGCGCTCGAATCGCGTAGTCTATGTCAAAGCCTCGCGGGTCCAACCGCGGGGCTTATGCCTTAAGTATAGACCACGCCCCCCGATTTGTCGATTGACGAATGACACGGCGTCAGCACTGCGAATTTTGTACTGGAAACTTGGGGTTGTTTCATTTAATTCTTCTCATCGTTTCACTCTTGCAATAATGCGAATTGACAAAGCCGATCTGATTATCGGCTGTTGTGACTTGTATCCAACCGCCCGAAGGCGGATCGGAGAGAATGGTCAATTGATCGCCTTTCACAAGCCAGGCGATTACAGTCCCTTCGATGCTTGGCGCACCTCGCAGGTGTAAAGCGTCAGCTTTGACTTCGCATGCTTCTGGGCTTGCTGTCACTGTGGCTGTGTCCGTGATCTGTGGAGTGGGGGATGGGGTTGCAGTTTCTAAGAAAACATCCATGCTTAAGTTAGTGGTTGGCTTTGTGATAGTGCTTCTACAAGCCAGGGCGGGGAGTATTAGTAGGATAAGCAATATCTTTTTGATGGCGCCGCTCGTCATACGCTGTCCAGGTATGTTCATTTGGCATCTCTTTTTGATGGGTGTTCCGATAAAAAACGCCCGTCGCTAATTGCAGGGGCGCGCGCATGCAACGATATAATGCTGTGAGGCTGAATGATGCGCCTGCCGCGTTATTTGGTTCAATGTCCCTCAGGGTTCGCGCCCTGAGGGACATTCTTTATTCTGTAATCTTTGCCGCGCTGCCACTCTCCATGCTTTAAGTCACACGGTACACGGCGGCGGTTATTCTGTTGTAAATGTGCTGTGTATTATTCCTTTGGTAATAATACCATAGTAATAATACACAGCAAACAAAAACGCCCATCATTTGATGAGCGTTTATTTCGTAATCTTGGCTTTATATCGTAGATCTCTTTTACCTAAGCCTTTTGTGTTTTTGAGATATAAGTCAACTGACTTCCGAGAGACAAGCCAGGCACGCCCAAAACGCACACCCTCCAGGACGTTATCTCTAACCATTTTAGGGATTGATTTAACGTGAAAGCCTAGCTTTTCGGCGGCTTCTGTTGTGGTCATAAACTCCGCAAGGTCAGGCATTGTTTTGTCGTGGGATTTGTTTCTTGTGGGTCTGATATCTATCATGGTTTATTTACTCCATTCAACCATGATAGATTTTTCACCACGGAACATATAGGTGCCCCCACGGGGATTCGAACCCCGGTCGTAGCCTTGAAAGGGCTGCGTCCTAGTCCACTAGACGATGGGGGCAGTCTGCATCGCTGACTCATGTCAGCAATGTGATGTGCGGTGGCACGAAGCCGCCCACATCAAAAGCGGGCGGATTTTATCATCGCACCGGTCAGGGGTCAAGCATTTCGTGCTATTTGTCTTCTTTTGCACGTTGACTCAGAAGTGCCATGAGGTCCACTTTTTCGCGGTTGAACAGAATGGCGGGACTCTCCACTTTCAGGCTTGGAAGCAAAATTGCTGTCAGCACGGCCTCATACATGGGGATGAAGTTGCGGGCTTTGTCCGCAACCATCACTGCGAAGTCAAAACGCCCGGAGACTTGAAGTTTGCCTTCGAGTTCATAGATGTGCGTGGCAAGGCGAACGGGCAGGTCCACAAGATTGCTGTAGCCCCCGCGCTGGATGCCTGTGGGCCCCAGATCTTCCCGGCGTGACGCGCAGACTGCAAACACCTGTGACTTGATCAAACGGACAACTTCGAAGTGGTCCACCAGTTTGGTGGGCATGTGGATGCGGGCAAGACGCGCGTCATGGATCTCCATGTGTGACTTGTTGATATCGTTCATGATACCCATCATGCCATTTGTGGAAACCATTACTTTTCCCACGACACGATAACCGGATGTGTACACGTCGGCGGGAAGAAAGCGGTAGGTTCGCGGGGAAGTATCCATGGTTACTGCCTTGTATTTGTCGATGACTGTCAGTCAAGCGGAGGGTGAGAAATGTTCCGTTTTGCGGGACCCGGTCGCGGGCGTCGTTTAACGCGGCGTGTTGGCTCTCCCGCATTGGGGTTGAGCAGCATGGTCAGCCAGGCGATGGCGCGTTCATCGTACTCGCGTTTCCCACACATGTCGCATATCCAGGCAGGAAAGTTGGGCACCGTAATGAGTTCCTCTCCGAGCCACGTGAAATAGGTAATATGCCGAAGATGCAATACGCCCGCGGCGCATTCATTGCATGGAAAGGACGAGGTGGGACTGGCGAGTGTAGGTTGCTCGTTCATCGGATATTCAATGTGTCCTGCGCAATTGAAGTTGGGATGTCCACCTGATCGGTATGCCTGATAACCTGCCATTCCTCAGGCGGCCAATAGATCAGCACCGCTCTACCGAGGAGGTTCTCCTCCGGCAACAGCCCCCATTGGTGCGAGTCTCTTGAGTCGTTGCGGTTATCTCCCAATACAAATAATTCACCCTGCGAGATCTGCCATGAGCCATTGTACGCAGGTGGAGCATTAATGTATGGCTCGTCGATCATCACGCCATTGATGCTCAAAACGCCATCCTGAACGGTGACGGTATCGCCTGGCATGCCGATAATGCGTTTAATCAAATCCTCTTCGGGATTGATGGGAAAGACGAATACTACAATATCGCCGCGCATGGGCTCGCCAAATTTATAGGCAAGTTTGCTCACGAGTATGTACTCGCCGTCCTGCAGGGTGGGTCTCATGCTAAAGCCATCCACGCGCACTCGCGCAGACACCGCATTAATCCCAAAATAAAGAATTACAGCCAGAACCAGTGTTTCCAGTATGTCCAGGACGAATCGCTTCCAATCGGTGGATTGTTCTGTGACGGGTTCAGGGATGGGCTCCGGCTGTGGTTGTGTTGTCGATTGAGTGGTTTCCAAAAAAGTCGAGTCTCCGCAAAAGATTATACTGCTTTTTATACAGGGATGTTTTCGCCAGGCCGTAGTCTAATGATTTTCCAATGAATCACACGAGTCACACATTTGTGGGATGCTCGTACTGGTCCCAGGTGCGGATAAAGGCGGTTTGCTCGCCGGTTTCAGGGGAATGTCGATGAATGTAACTCTTGGGGACGCCGCGCCACCATTCAGCAAGCTGACGCAACGCTTCGTCCCCGCTTAACCCGCGGCGCACCAGATAACAGCCGACGGTTGTTCCCGTTCTACCGATGCCGCCCCAGCAATGGAGATAGACCTTGCGACCCGCCCGCAGGCTTTCGTCGATCCTATCCAGAACGGACCTCATCAGCTCGGGCGTGGGCAGACCATAATCCCCGATGGGGAAGCGATGATGCTGAACCTCGACATCATAGGCTTGTGATTGCTCATGGAGAATGGCGGAATAGGGAATCATTTCGTTGGGTTTTGTCAGGTCAATGAATGTGTTGAAGCCTGCTTCGATGAACGTGTCAATGCGTTTGCGGGTCAGCTCCTCATCGAAGTTGGCGGGGTACTCGCCCGCCAGAAACCGACCAGGTTCCACCCAGTAGGATTCAGAAATGGGACGTCCGTTATTGTTCATATTATTGTGGGAATGCAGTACATAGGTTGCCCAGGATCTCTTCACGCAGGGCAGTAAGCTCGGGATATTCGTAGAAGAAGAGTATCTTTTGTTCGGCAATCGTCATGCCTTGCGGCCTCGGCCCGAACACAAAATGGGACCAGGACTCTGCAATATCTTCAGCTGGGTGGGATGCGGCGTAATCACTCACGAACTGGTCCCGATACCTGAAATAGAACTCATCCAGTTGTCCGTAGTATACATCCTCATCCTCGATCTGGTCGATCCTATTCCATTCATCGTAAATGTTCGTCCAGAAGCGCTGATGGAATGTGTTGATGTACGAATCAGCTTGGCTGCATCCTTCGCCAGGGAAGTAGTTCGGGCAGAGGGAGGTTTCCTGGAGGTGGATACCATTGTCATCGGGATGATTGAACACCTCGTTGCTCGGCGGAACCTGGTCCGCGTTGAGAGTGAGCAGGTGGCCAAACTCATGGATCAATGTGAAGGTCAGGTTGTAATAATCGCTTGTGTCGGCAGTATCCACCTCGAGCGTCCATGATGTGGGATCGTCGGCGGTCTGCATGACAGCAGCAAGGATATTGTCTTTACCATCGGTGATGATGGAATATTCCGCAACAAACTCACGTTGCTCTGCAGGGATGAGCGCCGTGAAATAGTCCCAGACCTGCTGGTGGGTTGCCGTATCCTCCTGCTCTTCTTTGAAATTGGCAGGCACCCGCTCGTAATATGGATCGCTGATCTCCTCAGCGGTGACTGTGTATGTGACAAGGTGCCTTTCCTTATCTGCGGCTCCGGTTTCACCGAGTATTCCTGCAGCAGTCATGATATCTGAAAGAACAACAGGACAAAAGGCTTCCTGTTCGACTTCCACGGCAGTTGTGACAGCCAGTGTGGGTGGAGGCGAAGGCGTAAAAGTGGAAGTGGGAGTGGGCGGCGGGGTTGGGGTATTGGGAATGACAAGGCTCGTGACGGCGCGGCAGGCCAGGCTGGAGAGAAGTAGCACAAATGTCGACAAATAGATTTTTGGCGTCCGAAGGGTCAACATGTGGAGAATGGTCCTTGAATGGTTAAGATAGCTCCAATTTTATGGATGCCCGCCAGATTCTGTTATCAGGGAAGTTTGATGAATCCTGCGTCCAAAAAATACAAATAAATATAGCCAACCAGCAAAAGTACCCAGCCCAGAAGCTGCAGACGGTCCATAAGGGTCTCCCAGGAAAGGGAAAAATTGTCCTTGATGGTCTGGACGATGTTTTCGAGATTATCCAGTTTGGTGCGCAGGCTATCCTTCCAGTCCTTGAGGTAGAGCTCGTTCTGGATCACTTCATATAGTTTGGCGGTGTACCAGTCGCCGATCAGCAGCAGGTTCTGTTCGGCGCGTTCGAAGTCGAGCATCACTTCCAGCCTGTGCTCCGCGATCTGACGGATGAGTCCGCGTGTGGCGCGCGGACGGCGCTTGTTTTGAAAGAATCGTTCATTGATCTTATCCAGCATTTCATCCACGGACCGGTCCAGCATGCGATAGCGCAGGAGTTGATAGTTGCCGATCTTGAGCAATGCGATATCCGATTGATAATCGCCGTTGGGGACAATGATGACCGCGCCTTCCCAATCGATGAGGGTCAGTTCCTGGGCGGAATAACGCGCACGCGAGGCAAGGATCTCGTTGAGCTCCTCCGTATCGAAGACTTCACGCTGTGAGCGGATGAAGTTTGCGATGGCGGTGCTGTTTTTCTCGATCCACTTGTCGGGCGCGGGTTTTGCCTCTTGAACGAGCAGGATCGTGTACTCCTCGAACAGGTTGTTCCTGCGGAATGTTTCTGGGATGTAGCGGCTCTGCAGCGCACTCTGGATCTTTGTGCGGTCTGCCAGGACGGATGTAGCAAACGGATCGCGCAGATCAAAGTGACACTCCACCATTTGTACACGCCGGTCGTACCTCTGGCGCGTGACGGAGACGGCGTAGCCTTCGATAACGACAGTCTCCTCACCCAGAGTGGAGAGGTGCATGTCTATTGGCTGGAAGTAGGGCGCGTCCTTCAAGCCTTTGATCTGTTCGGCAGGCTGACGTGTGGTCTCCTCTGAATCGGGGAAGGCGAGCAGATAGCAGATTTCCATCATGATAGTGTAGCATAGGAAACCGGTCTGTTTTATTGAGGATGTTACTCGTTGTCTGAGTATGTCACTTGTCCTACCGGTTATTCCGGGTTGGATTTATACTTGATGAAAATCTACCAACCACAAAGGCCCTTACCCTGGCCCTCTCCCATTCGGAGAGGGAATCCTTCGTGACCCTTTGTGACACTTCGTGGTGAGAAAAAATGACAATCAACCTCTTCGAGCAATACAGAAAATGGCAGGAAAATACCCTCAAGAAGTCTTTGGAAAAATTCAAGGAGCGGAAAGAGCGCTTCGAGACTTCGGCAGGGATTGAGATTCCGCGTGTGGCGCTGCCAACAACGGCTGGTTTCGATACGGACGAGACGAGCACTCGCCCTACTCAACCAGCGGGGCAGGAATATCTTGATCAGTTGGGCTTCCCGGGCGAGTATCCATATACGCGCGGGGTGCAGCCGACGATGTATCGTTCGCGCTTCTGGACAATGCGTCAGTACGCGGGCTTCTCCACAGCGGAGGAATCCAATAAACGCTATCGCTATTTATTAGGACAGGGACAAACAGGACTCAGCGTGGCGTTCGACCTGCCGACCCAGATCGGGTACGATGCGGACGACCCGATCTCACAGGGCGAAGTGGGAAAGGTGGGCGTTTCGATCTCCTCCATCCGTGACATGCAGCAGCTGTTCGACCAGATCCCGCTCGACAAGGTTTCGACGTCGATGACCATCAACGCGCCTGCAGGCGTTTTACTGGCGATGTATATTGCAGTGGCGAAGCGCCAGGGCGCGGATATGCACAAACTGCGCGGCACCATCCAGAACGATATTCTCAAGGAGTATGTGGCGCGCGGCACGTATATCTTCCCGCCCACACCTTCGATGAGACTGATCACGGATATATTTTCATTCTGTGCACAGGAAGTGCCATATTGGAACACGATCTCGATCTCGGGTTACCACATCCGGGAAGCGGGTTCCACCGCCGTGCAGGAAGTGGCGTTCACGCTGGCAAACGGGATGGCATATGTGCAGGCAGCCCTGGCGGCCGGCCTGAACGTGGACAATTTCGCGGGTCAGCTCTCCTTCTTCTTCAACGCACATAACAACCTGCTGGAAGAGGTCGCCAAGTTCCGTGCCGCGCGCCGTATGTGGGCACGGATCATGCGCGAACGGTTCCATGCACAGAAGCCTGCCAGCTGGCAGATGCGCTTCCACACCCAGACCGCGGGCTCCACGCTGACCGCGCAGCAGCCTGAGAACAACGTCGTGCGAGTCACGCTGCAGGCTCTTTCCGCCGTGCTTGGCGGGACGCAGAGTCTGCACACCAACAGCATGGACGAAGCCCTATGGCTGCCCACTGAGAAATCCGTGCGTGTCGCGCTTCGCACGCAGCAGGTCATCGCTTACGAGTCGGGTGTCGCTGATTCAGTGGACCCGCTGGCGGGTTCCTATCTGATCGAACACCTGACCGATGAGATCGAGAAAGGCGCGACGGATTACATCGCGAAAATTGACGACATGGGCGGCGCATTGCAGTCCATCGAAAAGGGATTTATGCAGAACGAGATCCAGAATGCCGCCTATGTTGCGCAGCAGCAGATCGAACGCGGTGAGCAGGTCATTGTGGGCATGAACCAGTTCAAGGTCCAGGAAGGTTCGACCCTGGAACGTTTGAAGGTTGATCCTGCCATCGAAGCAGGACAAAAGGCGAAGTTGAAGGAATTGAGAGAGACTAGAGATCAGAGACTGGCGGAGGCTTTGCTTGGTAAGTTGAAGGTCGCCGCGAACGGTACTGAGAACTTGATGCCTTTGTTCATCGAGTGTGTGGAAAATGACATCACGCTGGGTGAGATCTGCAATACTTTAAGAAAAGAATGGGGGGAATACGTTGCTGAAGGATTCTAATTTAGGTGTGTGGGGTGACGCAAAGCGCGTGGCGGAGGGGTTTTAGGGCTTGACTTAGTCCACTGGTTAGTCTACAATGTCTTTAGAGGTGTAAGATGACTGTTTTTAACATCCATGAGGCCAAAACCCACTTTTCAAAGTTACTTGAGCGAGTATTGAATGGCGAGGAAGTAATCATCGCCAAGGCAGGCAAACCTGTGGCGCGTATCTTACCTGTCGTCACGAATGAGTTCCCGCGCGTACCAGGTGTTGATAAGGGCAGGATCATTATCATGCCCAACTTTGATGACCCATTGGAGGAATTTGTGGTATGAGATATTTGCTCGATACCCATACCTTCCTTTGGTGGAATATGGATGATGCTCAATTGTCACCACTTGCCAGAGAACTTATTGCCAATGGCAACAATGAGATCTTCCTCAGCGCGGCTAGCGCGTGGGAAATCACAATAAAAACAGCGCGTGGACGTCTTACATTACCTGAAGACCCCACGCGTTATGTTTCCAATCGTCTGAGCCTGCATGGATTTCAAGCCCTACCCGTGCAAATCCATCATGCCGTGCAGGTTTACAAATTGCCATTGCACCACGCTGACCCATTTGACAGGTTACTCATCGCCCAAAGCCAAATCGAGTCCATGTCTTTGATTTCTGTGGATATGGAAATTCGGAAATATGAAGTAGAAGTGATCTGGTAAAGTTGGGCAAACCACCCATCTTTATCTAATTCGTCGAAAACGATATCACACTTGGAAAGATCTGCAATACGCTGAGAGGTGTGTGGGGTGACGCAAAGCGCGTGGCGGAGGGATTTTGCCCCTTCCTGCCTACTACTCCGCTTTGCTTCGGGTACGATATCCCCCAAATGTGACAGGTTGATTCTGGCCGCAAAGCGGAAGCAAACCTGACATGTCTTCGCGCAAAGGGCTGATCAATCGTGACCCATGTCTACGCACGGGTGAGACTTGTCAGGTTTTGTGGGTGTATAATGAGGATATACAGGATATATCCTCATGGCAAATAAAATTTTAATCTCTCTCCCAGAGAAATTTCTCGAAGACGTTGACCGCCTTGCCGCAGAAGAACAGCGCTCGCGCAGTGAATTGGTCCGCGAGGCATTGCGGGCGTATTTGGAAACGCGTAAGAGCAAAAAAGTGGCTGAACAGTCCGCTACGTATAAGGTGAAGAAGCCCAAGCCAAAAGCAAAACCAAAGAAGTCATTTCCCAATATCGAAGTGGTCAAATTCACGGGCGGGATGAGCGCCGTGATTCGTGGTACGCGTGTTAAAGTGAGTCACATTGTCGGCTATTTGCAGGTTGGGGAAACGCCTGAATTTATAGCGAACGAGATTGTCCCGCATGTTACCCTGCCTCAGGTATATGAGGCTATCCACTATTATTTTGTCCATCAGGCGGAGATTGACAAGGAACGGGAAGAGAATACAGAAGAAGCATCCCGCCGTTGGTTATTGGAAAAATTGGGTGAGAAGAAATACAAGGAAATCACAGGCGGATGAGCGGCGAGACCAAAAAGAACTCTCCTAAACTACTCCTCGATGAACAAATCTGGAAATATCTTGCAAAGCTCCTGCGTGAGCAGGGTTTTGATGTGATTCATGTCAATGAGGTTGATTTGAATGCCACGCCTGATGAGGAAATTATGGCATATGCCGCTGACAAGCACAGAGCGGTTGTAACGTTCAATGTGAAAGATTATGTTCCATTTGCGATTCAATATGTTGAAGATGGCAAAGAGCATTATGGGGTTGTGGTTTCAAAAGAACTTTCGCACGGGGAACTTAGAAGACGGGTCACGAAACTTTTGGAAAGCGTCACGGCTGAAGAATTGATGAATGCAGTCAGATACTTGTAGAATAAATCTGCGGTAGGAATGGCGGAAGAGACCCCTCCGCCTTAACGGGTACCAGGCACGGGTTGCGAGTGAACCCGAGGGGGAAGATCGTGTCGGGTAGTGCTACACTTGGGAAAATCATGCCAGCAAAATGCTCCAATTCCAAAATCATGAATCGAGCGGGGAAACCTCGCCGGGAACTCACGCCTGAAAGGACGGGCGGGTGATTCTCGGTTATTACGGACAGACCTTTCCTTATACGGTCGTCGGGTTTCTAGCCGTTTGTTTATTGATCGCCATTCTGAATTACTTTTCCATTCGCCGCTTTGACAAGTTCCCGACTGCACAACATTTTCCGCGGGTTTCCATCCTTGTGCCTGCACGGAATGAAGAACTAAATATCAGGACCTGCGTAGAGTCCCTGCTGGCGCAGGAGTATGCCGATTTCGAAGTTCTCGTGTTGAACGACAACTCCAGCGACCAGACCGCTGCGATCCTTGAGCAGATCTCCAGGCGGGATGCGCGCCTGACTGTTTTGGATGGAGTAACGCCGCCCGCGGGCTGGCTCGGCAAACATTGGGCATGCCACCAGCTAGCGCAACGAGCCAGCGGTGAGCTGATCCTGTTTACAGATGCGGATACGCGTCACGAGCCGAACGCGTTACGTGACAGCGTTTCTGCCCTGATCGCCCAAAACGCTGACCTTGTCACAGGCTTTCCACGCCAAGAAATGCTGACGTGGGGCGAGAAACTTACGGTACCCATTTTGGCATTTGGCGTCTTTTGCTTCTTCCCGATTGTGCTGGCAGAAAAATTGCGCCTGCCTGCTCTCTCGGTGACGATCGGTCAGTTCATGCTGTTTCGTCGTTCCTCTTTTGAAGCGATCGGCGGTTACGAAGCAGTCCGCCATCATCCGGTAGACGATATCAAGCTCGGACACAATATCATTGCACAAGGTTTCCGCTGGCAGTTCATGGATGCCTCCCATCACGTCACCTGCCGCATGTATCACGGCTATTCTGATGCGCTGAATGGGTTCACGAGAACCATTTTTGCATCATTTGATCACCATGTGCTGCTTTACTGCATCGGCTGGTCCTGGATCGCGATCTCGTATCTTGCGCCGATATATATTTTATTCCTTGCAATGATTTCGCCCATGAATTTCCCCACGACCCTTGCCGTGATTGCAGTCGGTGAAGCCCTGCTGATGATCTGGCTGGCATATCGTCGCTTTCGCATCCCCGAATATCTGGTGTTGCTGTATCCCATCAGTTTGTTGATTTTCACCTGGATAGCCTTTCGTTCCCTCGCCTATACCCTCGTGGGTCGTCAAAGCTGGAAGGACCGTGGAATGCCAGCACCAAAGTACAAGTTATAAATATTCTAGCCACCTGACACTTTGTTTGAAAAGTGGTCCGTTGGTCGAGTAGGCGGCGTTTTCCCGCCATATCG
>JBDTPH010000179.1:0-16928 GCA_039932795.1 Chloroflexota bacterium | reverse complement strand
AAAAGGGGACATTTTAACTTTGCACAAAAGGGACATTACCACTTTGCGATAACAGAGAAGAATTTCACGTTGACGCAACGTTGTCATACAGGTATAATCACTTCTTGGCATTATTCAAACTAGTAGGAGCTAAATTATGACAACACCCGATATCGCAGCGGTAACGCTCGAACCAAAAGCAAAACTAAGTGGAAAAGTATTAAAAACAACTCTGGCGGGGGCGCTGGTGGATGTAGGACAAACCATCCCTGGCGTGATTCACATTTCGCAGTTGAGCACTGAACCGATAAACAAAGTGGAAGATGTAGTAAAAGAAGGTCAAACGATAGAGGTGTGGGTTCGTCGTGTAAAAAAGGACCGCATTGAACTCACCATGGTTCAACCACTTGCGCTCGAATGGAAAGAAATCGAACCGGACATGATTGTAAAAGGCAAGGTTGTGCGGCTTGAGACATACGGCGCATTTGTTGATATTGGCGCTGAACGTCCTGGCATGGTCCACGTCAGTGAGCTGGCGCATGGCTATGTAAAAACCCCCGGTGAGATTGTGAAGGAAGGCGATGAAGTCGAGGCAAAAGTCCTGGACGTTAATCGCAAGAAAAAGCAGATCAAGTTGAGCATGAAGGCACTCGAACCGGAAGTTGAGGAATTCAAGCCTGCCAAGAAAGAAACCAAAAAGACCGGCGGCAAGCGTGGAACCAAGCCAAATCCAATGGAAGGTTTTGAGCAGGAAGAGCCAAAGGAAGCCGAATTGACTGTTATGCAGATCGCGTGGCAGGAAGCTCTCAACAAGTCCAATGCGGACAGAGCCTACAAGGTGAAACGGTCAAAATCCAGCACGTCAGATGAACAGGAAGAAATACTCAACCGCACTCTCAAGAAAAGAATGCCCACGGGCGGATAAACCATTAAACCAAAAACAGCCAGGCTTTCACCTGGCTGTTTTTATTTATCACCTTGCAACTCTTTCAGGAATTTTGCCTTATTTGCAGTGCGGGCAGTTTTGCCACTCGAAGTTTTTACGATCCATTTGGGACCTACAACTTTCACGTGCCGCAGGGCGATTGCAGAATTTTTTGTGACGTGCAAACGCAGTGCATCTGCAATTTTCTGCTGCTCAGCAGCATCCTCCGAATCCACCTCCGCGATCAGTACCACCTCTTCAGTCCCCTGAGCTTCATCGAACAGGCCAAATGCCACGGAACGTCCGGCGTGCACACCGGGTACTTCATAGGTTAATGCCTCGAGATCCTGTGGGTACACATTCCTGCCCCCCACAATGATCATATCCTTCTTGCGACCGGAAACAAACAGCTCGCCATTCGAAATAAAACCATAATCGCCCGTCAAATACCATCCGTCCCGGAAGGCTATTTCAGTCAGATCAGGTCGGTTGAAATAACCAGTCAACATACAATCGCTCTGAAGCGCGATCTCCCCGACCATACACTCAGCCAACTCGTTGCCTTTTTCATCCAGGACTTTTACCTTCACATTTTCGAGTGGACGGCCCGACGACAGCATCTTTATGGATGGATGCCCATCGAAGGGACTCTTCGCCACACGCTGATCCATGAACGCATCTCGATCCATCTCCAGAACAGCGGGTACGCTCCCCAGGCGGCTTTGAGTTACGCCGAAAACGTTTTCTGCCATGGCATACGAAGTCTGGAGGGCATCCGGCCTCATGCCGTGCTGCTTGAAAAACTCGTAAAATGCCTGATGACTTTCCCAACGGACGGGTTCAGAACAATTGATTACCGCGCGCCACGACGACAAATCCACCCCCTCCATATGGCGGTCGCGGATCTTCTGTGTGCAAAAGTTATAAGCGAAATTGGGAAGCCAGCTTAGCGTGCCGCGGTACCTTGACACAGATTGCATCAAACGATAGGGTGCCCGCACCCAGTCGAAAGGGGATAATAGAACCAGAGGGATTCCTGCAAGAATAGGCAGCAGAAAGCCGGCGATCAATCCCATGTCGTGATAGAGCGGCAACCATGAAACGACCACATCCTCATCTGTCAGCGCAAGTGCCGTGCCATAGGCATTAAGTTGATTGAATACAGCCTGATGCGAAAGAGCCACGCCTTTCTGCAAACCAGTCGTGCCCGAGGAATGCTGTAATAGCACAATATCGTTGGAATTGCGCGTGAATCCTTGAAGCGTATCAAAATCCAGTTCTGATCGCGGCTCAAACTGATTGGTGAGAATCACTGCACGCACAGAATCATCCGCGTTCAGGGCGCTGTGCACATCGGTGTCAAACTCAGGATATGTGACAATTGCGGCAGGCCGGGTAACTGATATTAATGAAGACAGGTCCGCCCGATAGCGTTCGGGCGATAACTTCTCCGTCAGGAATGGCATGATGGAAGGAATTGCACCGTGCAAGATCGCTCCCCAGAACGAATAAACCAGATCCTCCCCATGTTGGAGGATGAGCACTACGACCTCGCCCGACTGGATTCCCTCCCGAGCGAGGGTTCGTGCAAAAGCGTTCGCGCCATGCAAAAGTTGATCGTAGGTTAACGGCAGATCCTCGCGGCCAGAGAACTGCAAATGGACGGCAACCTGTTGCGGGGCTCGTGAATAAAGCGCTTTCAGTCGTTCAGGGAAAATATTCATTTACGAGATTCGATCAGTGCCACGAGCTGAGTCAGACTGTCAAAGGTGTCTGCATTCAGCTCAGTGTCCTCGATGCGCACACCGAACGTATCTTCCACGAACAGCGCCAGGTCCATCAGGCTAAATGAATCGATCAGACCACTGGAGATAATTTTTTCGTCTGCGCTGATCACCCGCGCGGGCTGTTTCAAAATTGTTGACGCAATGAATGTGGCAAGTTGACCAAGTGTGTCGGACATTATTTCTCCTTTGAAGTACGCAGATAAGCTTCCATAAATTCATCCAGGTCGCCATCGAGGACGGATTGAGTGTTGCCCTTTTCGTATTCAGTACGATGATCTTTTACCAGTTGATAGGGATGCAGCACATAAGAACGGATCTGGCTTCCCCACTCTGCCTTGGTATATTCGCCGCGCAGTACAGCCCGTTCTTCCTCCCTTTCGGCTTGTCTCAACTCGAGCAAACGGGCGCGTAAAATTCGCATGGCAAACTCGCGGTTTTGAGACTGTGAGCGTTCATTTTGGCAGGTGACTACGATGCCTGTTGGAAGATGAGTAAGGCGAACTGCGGTTGCATTCTTCTGCACATTTTGTCCGCCCGCCCCCGACGACCGATAAACATCCATCTTGATATCGCCAGGCTCAATTTCGATCTCGGCCTCATCCATTGAAACCTGCGGCAGAACCTCGATCAGGGCAAATGAGGTATGCCTGCGATGAGCGGCATCATATGGCGAAAGTCTCACGAGGCGATGCACACCCTTTTCAGAGCGAAGGTAGCCAAATGCGTATTCACCATTCACGGCAATTGTCACACTTTTGATACCGGCTTCCTCGCCTTCCGTAATATCAAGAATCTCAGTCTGGTATCCATGATCTTCGGCCCATCGCAAGTACATACGTTCGAGCATCGCAGCCCAATCCTGCGAATCAGTTCCGCCAGCGCCAGCATGGACAGCAAGAATGGCCGAGTCCTGATCGTATTTGCCTGAAAGCATGGCAGTAAAGGAACGTTTTTCCAGTTCGGCTTCGATGACTGCCGTTTCTGCTTCGAGTTCACCGCGAAGATTTTCATCGTCAAGCTCGGCCAGTTCGAGCGCATCGTGCACGCGGCGCGAAAAGGCATGCCACGAATCAAGTTCACCTTTTATGGAATTGTATTGTTTCATCACCTGCTGGGCCTGGGAAGGATTTCCCCAGAAATCAGGCGCTTCAATTTCTTTTTCGAGTTGGGATAATTTTAATTGTTTAGACGCGAAGTCAAAGACGCACCATTAACTGGTCGATTACGTGTTGTGCAGGCTTCAAACGATTTACAAGGTCTTGCATTTTTCCTCCAAAAGGTTAACGGCCCAAAACTCCACGAACGAAGGCATCCGGGTCAAATGGCACGAGGTCTTCGGGCTTCTCGCCAAGACCCACGAATAGAATGGGAAGCCGCAACTCACGCTGGATGGCGAATGCCATTCCGCCACGCGCGGATGAATCCAGTTTGGACAGGATCACACCCGTTATACCGACGGCTTCTTTAAAAGCCCTGGCCTGCTGCAAGGCATTTTGCCCGGTCGTGGCATCAAGTACCAGCCAGGTGGCATGAGGAGCGCCAGGGAGCGCCTTCCCGGTCACACGATACACTTTCTTCAGCTCTTCCATCAGGTTAAAGCGTGTGTGCAGGCGTCCAGCAGTATCAATCATGACCAGATCAACGTTGCGCGCAACGCCTGATTGCACGGCATTGAACGCAACTGCGCCAGGGTCCGATTCTGGCGCACCTGATACTACATCCACGTTGAGTCTGCTGCCCCAGACTTGAAGTTGATCCACAGCTGCGGCACGGAAGGTATCCGCGGCTCCAAAGAGGATCGTTTTACCTTCAGATCGGAATCGTTGTGCCAGTTTGGCAATGGTCGTTGTCTTGCCTGAACCATTGACGCCAACTATCATGAGGATGAAAGGCTTGTTTGTCCATTCAAGCATGGGAGGGGCATCGAGTCTGGCGCGGAGCTCGGCCTGGAGCGCTTCTGAGAGCTCTTCGGAGCGAGTCAGGCCGCGGCTTTGGACGGTGCGTTGCAACGATTCGAGGATTTCGCCGGTGGTCTCGATTCCCAAATCGGCTTGGATCAGGAGTGCTTCGAGCTCATCCCAGGTATCCTGAGTAATTTCAGTAGCACCGAATAAAGTTGCGAGGCGTCCAAAAGTTGTTTTGCTTGTTTTGGCAAGCCCGTCCCTCCATTTTGCAAATAGATCAGCCATGACGGGCGATTATAACATACAGCCATTTGTGTTATACTCATTTTTCGATTGAGGGCAAATCCAATTTTTGATTGCCATAATACTTTGAAAGGTAAAAATAAAAGGTGTATGACCATGTCTAATGAACCCATTCATGTAACCGATGCTGCCTTCGAAAAAACAGTTCTCCAGTCGCCCATTCCTGTAATTGTTGATTTTTGGGCGCCGTGGTGTAATCCATGCAAAATGGTGGCTCCCATTCTGGATAAACTGGCGAACGAATATGAGGGGAAGATCCTGGTGGCAAAGGTAAATACGGACGAGAACTCGGAATGGATGATGAAATACGGAATTCAGGGCATCCCCACGATGCTGTTTGTGGCAAATGGCAAGATCGTTCATCGCCAGGTCGGGGCGTTGCCAGAGCGAATGTTGCGCGATGTTGTGACCCAGTTCATGGAGGTCTTAAGTCAGTCGTAGCCCAGAGGAGGCCAAGATGAAGAAAACTGTTTTTGCTGTTGTTGTCATACTCTTGATTGGAGCCTGTCTGCCGCTAACAACTGCACCGAACCCGAATCCAAATGTGGACCTGGCAGGCACAGCGGGGGCAAACTTGAAGACCGCTGTTGTACAAACGTTGACAGCCCAGCCTACAAATACATTTACCCCCTCCACTGACATCGCAACCCCAACCAGTACGTCTGAAGTCGCTGTTTCCCCAACCGTGACTCCCTCTCCAATTGCAGCTGCAACCAACACACCTCCTACTCCCACTTTTGAATTGGTCACGAGCACAAACCTACCTGCAACCCTTCCTGCGGGTGTAGGAACTGTGACCCCAACACTTGGTGTGCTGACCTATGGAACCCTGCCGCCTGCAGTACCGTTCAGCCACGTTACTCTACTCAACAGATCCAAAACACAGGCATACATATCGCTGCAGGTGGTCACAGCCCAGGGCGGACCCACCATTATCGAATACCCTGTGAGTGGACAAGTCGAAATAGATGCGCCCACCGGGCATTATATTTATGTTGCATGGGTGGGCGGCAGAAAAATGGTTGGTGAGTTCAGGCTTCATAAAGACGATGATTTGTTTATTATTCTCTACAAGGATAAAGTTGTAATTAAATAGAACATCATAACCGATATACCGCAGGGGAACTGCCTGTTCAGAACCTGCGGTATATTGCACTGCCACAAACAATAATTCCAGATAAAACCAAGAGGAAGTAATCGCACATGAAACAAAACGCATTGATGCTGGGCATTGTATTGATTTTTCTCATCGGCGCCTGCGCTCCCCAAGCTACTCCAACAGCCAACCCTGCGGACGTTCAACACACCGCAGAAGCGGCCGCCTTTACAATGGTAGCCCAGACTTTGGAGGCAGTTCCGACCAATACAGCGGTGCCACCCACTGAAACGGCAAGCCCCACGCTTCTGCCAACATTAACATCCATCCCCTCGCCCACGGGTGATCCGCTGCTTGCCCCAGCTACAAGCACCCCAGGCACAAGCATAGCAACATCTGCACCGCAATCTTCCAGCGGATCCACTGAGAATAATTGCAACAAAGCTCTGACAGCCTGGCAGGGACCTACAGCAAATTTCAGCATAGTCAACGAGAGCAAACCTCAAGGCAAGATTACGCTGTCGCTGTATGTGGTGACCGATCTCGGGGAATGCGGATATCTCGCAGATCTCTCGAGAGGTCCGGTCGGGCAGTATAGCGCCGGTGCATTTGTAGATGGGAAGCAAAGCTTCAAGGTCTTCGGTGGTTTCCGTATCACTGAGGGCAACTGGAAAATCACTGTGAGAAATGATAAGATTATCGCCCTTGGCAGCTGCTATCCGGGCTGCTAAATAATAGGAGCCAGTCAAAACCATGAAACATTTTACACGCTACTCTCTAATCCTTGTACTTGCAATGATAATCAGTGCATGCGGGGCGGAACCTGTTCCTACCATTAACGCAGCGGATGTTCAACACACAGCAGAAGCTGCCGCATTTACCATGGTTGCTCAAACACAGGCTGCCATTCCAACTGCTACAGCGTTGCCTCCCACCGAGCCTCCAACCCAAACGCCCCTGCCAACGGATACTCCGGTTCAGTTGCCTACACTCGAGGTAACGGCAGCTACAGCTCCAGTTGGTGGTGCACCCGCAGGTGGGGCTGCCGCTGATCCCTGTGCAACAAGGGTGCTCTCTGCACCAAAGGGCAGGGAAACCATTATCCGTATCGTCAATCTGACGAAAGCCCCGATCACTGTGTCTATGTACCTGAATGAAACGGCCGGGCAGGGAGAATGTGGTTATAGGTCTTATAACATCGGCAAGTCCAGCGATGTTGTGATCACAGATTTAGTACAAGGTTGTTACAACTTGTGGGCATGGAGTACCGACCCGAAGATCGGAGTAAATTCAAGCGGCTCTGGCTGCATTAATAACCCTGATAAGTGGACGTTTGAGGTTAGTGCAAATATGCTCAAATTTGTGGGACCGTAACCCATTTGAAACAGCAACGGGAGGCGAGTTGTGGTCAACTCGCCTCTTATTGTTTAATGGGGAACAAACCCATCAGGCATCACGTCCCTTAAATACAATTACCGGAGGTAGAATGAGATACAAAATATTCCTGTTGCTTATTGCGATTCTAATAGTGTCCTGTGCCCCCAGCCAGCAACCATCTCCTGAGCCAGGTGCAGTACCGCCTGATACCGCCGTGACCAGTCCGCCGCAAGATGATTTAACGACAAACGAACCCATGGAAAACCCGCTCGCTCCTCAACCTGATGATTCGAAACTCACGCGTGGAAATGTCTTTATACAAGAATCGGGATTGCTCATCCGTGAAAGCTATCCACCCCAAATCTCACTGGGCTTAAGTGGGAATTTACCGACCCCCTGCCACCAACTTCGTGCTGAAATCAGTGACCCCAACGCAGACAATAAAATCCATGTGGATGTCTACACGGTTGTCGACCCAAACCTGCTGTGCACGCAGGTGCTTAAACCCTTCCAGGAAAATATTGACCTGGGCACATTCCCAAGTGGACATTATTCGGTCTGGGTCAATGATGAGTTGGTTGGCGAGTTCGACTCGTAACAGATCGACGCCAAACGCCCATTTGTTAACTTGATCAGATCAGCCACAGCCAGCCTGATATTAAGTCCTCTCTGTCCCCCGGATACGTGGACCTCCAAAAATTTCTGAGCCGAAGCATCAACCACGACTTGAAAACCCTTATTGATCAGTGCAAGCGGTGAAATCCCGCCTGCCTGCAAGCCAGTCAACTGTTCGGCTTCGCGCTCGGTTGGCAGATAGACCTTTTTCTCGCCCAAGGCCGCGGCCAGCAGTTTCAGGTCGACATTCTGAGGACCGGGCACAACCGCCAGCAGCGGCTTCTTCGGTTTCTCGCGTGTTGCGACGATTGTTTTGAAAACAGCCTCGGGCTGAACGTCGAGAAACCTGGCAGTTTCCAAGGCGCCCAACTTCTCGGTTGGTGTTTCATAAGCCTGATAAGCCACCTTGCGGGAATCCAAAAAACGGGTAACGTTATTGACAATGGGCATTTTGACATCCATGCTATACTGATTTAACGAATTTTACCGCGCTGGAGGACAACATGATCACACCAAAATTGCTTTCAGAATTCGACTTGTTCGAGGGTGCTTCTGAAGAAGTCCTGGATGAGGTCGCTGCGCTGTGCGAAACGATTAATATCGATAAGGGTGACTATGTTTTCCGCGAAGGTGAAACAGCAGACAAGCTGCACCTGCTCATACATGGAAGCATTGCGCTGCGGGTCAACCTCACATCCCGGCCTGATTCTGTTACTGTATCATTTGTCAACCGTCCACACCAAATCCTCGGATGGTCCGGGGTGGTATCTCCCAACTACTACACAGCATCCGCGTATTGCGAAGAAGATACCGAACTGATTGTCATCCCATCCGTCAAATTCCTGGATATCCTCGAAAAGTACCCCGAAACCGGATACAAGGTTATGCTGCGGATCACCCAGATCATTTCAGACCGCCTGAGGAACAGCAGGCAGGCCTTGCTGAAGACCATTTGATCAAAAATTCAAAAACGGTTGCGAAAAGCCTGTCTTTCTGACAGGCTTTTCAATATACCCATTGCCCGTAGTAAAATACTTAATATGAAATCATCAAAAACCGCCATTCCGCTCGAAAGGCTATTAGAGCAGTTACCTGACCAGTATACGCTTGCTGACCGCGAGCTGGTTCAGCGCGCCTACCGGGTGGCGGAGGAAGCGCATCGCGACCAGAAACGTCACTCGGGGGAGCCGTACATTAACCATTGTCTGGCGGTTGCCGGTCTTCTCGCGGATATGCGTGTACCACCTGAAGTGATCGCGGCTGGGCTGCTTCACGATACGGTCGAAGATACGCCGATCACCCTTAACGACATCCGCCGTGATTTCGGCGATACGATAGGCACCCTCGTGGATGGAGTGACCAAACTTACCAATCTACCCCGTGTCTCGCGCGATGACCAGCATGCCGAAAATTCAAATGGCGAGGATGCCATGGAGGCATCACTCACCGACAATGTGTATGGCAACGGAAACAACACGCTCGGACGAAAGCAGGACCTGGTCTCGGAGACCTTGCGTAAAACATTCCTCGCCATGGGCGACGATGTGCGTGTGGTGCTGATAAAACTGGCAGACCGCCTGCACAACATGCGTACACTGGGTGCGATGCCCGAGCACAAGCGCAAACGGATCGCCAAGGAAACACTCGATATCTTTGCGCCACTGGCAAACCGTCTCGGCATCTGGCAGATCAAATGGGAATTGGAAGATCTGGGTTTTCGCTACGTCAACCCGGAAAAGTACAAGGAAATTGCCGAACAACTTCAGGAACGCCGGCCCGACCGTGAAGCACAGATCGAAACAATCAAAGAGAATCTTGTTAAGCTCCTGACGGAGAACAACATCAAAGTGGAGATCAGCGGGCGACCCAAGCACATCTATTCCATCTATAGAAAGATGACCCAAAAGGGCAAACCGTTTGACCTGGTGCGTGACGTGCGCGCGGTCCGCCTGCTCGTGCAGGATGTGCCGTCCTGCTATGCCGCGTTGGGTGTGATCCACACGCACTGGCGTCCGATTCCCGGCGAGTTTGACGATTACATCGCAGCCCCCAAAGATAACTTTTATCAATCGCTCCACACCGCTGTCATTTATGACGACAAGCGCCCTCTTGAAGTGCAGATCCGCACATCCGAGATGCACCAGAATGCGGAATATGGTATCGCCGCACACTGGCGTTACAAGGAGGGTTCGCACCGCGACAAATCCTACGAACAGCGCATCAACTGGCTCCGCAACATGATGGAATGGCGTTCAGATGTGAACGACGCCCAGGAATTCGTGGAAGGTATGAAATCGGATGTGTTCCAGGACCGCGTGTATGTCTTCACCCCGCGCGGTGACATCATTGACCTGGCGGCCGGCTCCACGCCGATCGACTTTGCCTACCACGTCCACACCGATATTGGCCACCGCTGCCGGGGCGCACGGGTGAACGGAAAACTTGTCCCGTTGTATCAGGACTTGAAAACCGGGGATCAGGTCGAAATCCTGACCGCGAAGCGTGGGGGGCCAAGCCGCGATTGGCTTAACTCCAACCTTGGCCTGGTAAAAACCCAGCGCGCCCGCTCCAAGATCAAGGCCTGGTTTAAAAAGCAGGAGGATGAACAGAATCTGGCGCAGGGACGCGCCACTCTGGAACGTGAAGTGCAAAGGCTTGGCATCCCCGTCATGAACTTCGAAAAGATGGGGCGTGAAATGGGGTTCAAAACCCCTGATGAGATGTATATCGCCATTGGCTGCGGTGATCTGTCCGTCAATAAGGTCATCCGACAGATTGCGGAAACAGAAGAATCAGCCGATATCCTTGTGGTCACAGCCCAGGGGCAGGATGCCAAGCATTCCACGGATGCTGTTGAAGTAGTGGGATTGAAGGGTCTGCTATCCACGATCGCGCGCTGTTGCACCCCCATGCCGGGCGATCAAATTGTGGGCTACATTACACGCGGTCGCGGCGCCACCATTCATCGCCAGGATTGCCCCAACATTCTGCACCGCAAGGACAAGGAACGTTTTCTACAGGTAGGTTGGGGCAAAGTGGAACACACATTCCCGGTGCCGATCACCGTCAGGGCGTATGACCGCCAGGGATTAATGGGAGACATCTCCACATTGCTTCAAAGCGAAGGTGTCAACATCGCGGACGTGTCAGTAAATTTCAATCAAACCCTCGCGGATCTAAAACTTGTTGTGGAAGTGCGCGACATTGCGCAACTCAGCCGCGTGCTCACACGTATTGAAAGCCTGCCAAACGTTCTGGAAGCACAGCGAAAAAAACCAGGCTAACCAGTCGTCCAATTGATGCCAGATGCGGCGGGGGTCTGATATAATGTCGCCGCCTTGAGAAAATTATGTCATTGCTCAGCGTAGATGACGCGCGCGAGCGCATCCTTTCCAGTTTTCAGCCCGTCAAAACCGAAACACTGCTGTTGGCGGATTCTTCCAACCGCGTCCTTGCACAGGATATCCGCGCGGCAGATGACCTGCCCCTCTTCGACAACTCTTCCATGGATGGGTTCGCCCTGCGCGCCGCGGATGTGATGGATGCCGCGCCCGATTCACCATGCAGCCTGCGCGTGGTTGCCGATATCCCAGCCGGCGCCTCTCCGACAATTTTCCTTGCATCGGGTGCAGCGGCTCGCATCATGACGGGCGCGCAGATGCCTGAAGGCGCAGACTGTGTTGTGCCCGTCGAAGATACCAATTTTGAAAATCGCAGCGCGGGGACAGCTGCTCCCGACGAAGTCCAGATATTCAAACCGGTCAAGGCTGGAGATCACGTGCGCCTGCGCGGCACGGACATTCGCGCAGGCGATGTGGTTTTGCATGTGGGCAGGCAACTCAAACCACAGGATTTGGGGTTGCTTGCCATGCTTGGGGTTTCCCAGGTCAACGTTTTTAAAAGACCAAGAATTGCATTACTGTCTTCAGGCGACGAATTGATCGGTGTTGGCGCACCGCTCGAAAAAGGCAAGATACGCGACTCAAATTCATATACCATCGCGGCCCTGATCGAAAGCGCCAATGCGGAAGTGATCAGGCTTGGAGTTGCAAAAGACAATTTCGACTCGGTGCAAACATTATTCGAAAGAGCCGTGTACCTGCGCGTCGACTTGCTCCTCTCATCCGCAGGAGTTAGCGTGGGGGCGTTTGATTATGTAAAAGAGGTGATCGAGTCGAACGGCAAAATGGATTTCTGGCGTGTCAATATGCGGCCCGGCAAACCTGTTGTCTTTGGGAACTACAGGAACATTCCATTCATTGGCTTGCCGGGTAATCCTGTTTCAGCATTTGTGGGGTTTGAAGTGTTTGTGCGCCCCACCATTCAGCGATTGAGCGGCTCGTTGAGCAGAGGCAGGCAATCGGTCCGCGTGAGGATTGTGGACCAAATCGATTCGGATGGCCGTGAGAGTTATCTGCGGGCGGAAATCCATGAAGAAAACGGCGTCCTGATGGCCCGTCTCACAGGACATCAGGGATCGGGCAACCTGCATTCACTCGTACAGGCAAATGCTTTACTTATTATCCCCGCTGGTGTAAAATGCGTGCCTGCTGGTCAGGAAGTAACTGCCTGGTTGCTCTGAGGACACAATGGACAAACGTTTAAAACAAATCACCGTCGCACTTTCAGTCATAGGCTTGTTGGTTTCCATGTATATGACCATTTACAAAGTGACCAGCAATGAAGCCATGTGCGTGGGCTCGAGCGGCTGTTCAGAAGTGAATGCAAGTCGCTACTCTGAAGTCAATGGGGTCCCGGTGGCAGTATTAGGTGTGGTCGGATATGCCGCAATCCTTGCACTGCTTTTCCTTGAAGAGAGATCTGGTTTTTTCCAGGAAAATGGAACGATGATGTTCTTCGGAATATCGCTGGTAGGGTTTCTTTTTACGCTTTATTTGATCTATGTGGAAGTTGCCCTGATCAAAGCCTATTGCCCGTTCTGTTTAACATCACAAGCTGTAATGAGCGTCATATTCATTATTTCTGTCATACGTTTAATCAGGCAGCCCTAATTCCAGGAGGATTTGAATGCCCCGAATAAAATGTCATTACTTGGATTGCGTGTTCTTGGACGAAGGTTATTGTAGTGCGGCCGCAGTAGAAATCGATCCCGACACGGGTTGCGCAACCTACTCGCCTACCGATGGAGTTGTCGCTGCAGAGGCATGGGACGAGGAAGAAAGCGAAGAATGGGAAGAGGACGATGCGGACGAAGAGGATGATGACTTGTGGGAAGAGGAAGAGGACGAGTTTTAACACTTCGCTTCGATGAACTCCGCGCAGGCACTTCCAAGCCGAACATTGATGCCACTTAAAAAGCCTTCTCTTATGAGGAGTCTTTTTTATTTAAAGAAGGTAGGGAGTTAATAAAGATGGCTTCCTGAATAAACCCATCTTTATGTATTGGCAGACTAATTTGGGTCTCCAAATTGATACAACAGCACGCCGGCAGCCACAGCGAGGTTCAACGAACTGACCCGTCCTTTCATCGGCACGGAGACCGTAACGTCACAGGCATTGATCTGCTCAGGGGAGAGTCCCTTTTGCTCGTTGCCAAGCATCAGCACCCAGGGAACTTTCGGAAGAAAGGTCCGATGATCCACAATGCCATGTGCGGATGTGCCGATCAGTTGGATATTCCCCTGCCGCGCCCAGTTCACAAATTCATTAAAGGATGTTTGTATGACCGTCTTCCAGAAGATCGTCCCCATACTGGAGCGGACAACCGTTGGATGGTAGAGTTCCACTCCACGATCCAGCAGGAAGAGGGCATCTGCGCCGACCGCGTCCAGCGTACGGAGGATCGTCCCCACATTGCCCGGATCCTGTGGAGAGACCAGTGCAGCCGCGCGCGTCATGGATGCAGGCTGTAGTGTTGCGAGTTCTGGCTTTCTTTGCCGGACAACGGCGATGATGCCCTGTGGGTTGTCCTTGTCAGCCATCGATTCCATGACTTGCGCGGAAACAGGCTGCGGCTTGTCCGCGAGGCGGGTAACCAGTTCACGGGCAAAGTCGCTGGTGAGTAGACCCGGCGCATAAAGGACGGAATCCACATCCCAGCCGGCGGAAACCACTTCTCCAACATGATGGATCCCCTCCACAAGAAACATCCCGCTTTCCATACGGGCTTTCTTTTGGCGCAATGCCCGCACCTTCTTGATGAGTGGATTGCCTGGGCTGATAATCAATGGCTTATTCATAATGCTCCAGCTGTTGTGTCTACAGTTTGCTACTCGCCTGCAACTACAACCAACTTACCTATCATGCCCGCCTGAACATGACCAGGTGTACTGCAGACTACTTCATATTCGCCTAGTTCTGTTGGAGCGGCAAATGAAATATTATCGCTGGTCGCACCCGCTGGCAGTTCAAGCTTCCAATACACATTTGCATCATCTTCTTTTGTGTATTCTGTTCCCACAGTCTGCCCCAGATTCATGATGATGAAATTGTGGATGACTCCTCCATTATTGGCTGCATCCAGGGCGATCTCCTGGCCCGCAGGAACAGTGAATTGAGTAGGAATAAACTGGAAATCGGTCAGGTTTACTTTGATGTCTGTGGACGGGGCTGCCGATCCTCCGCAGGCTGTCAATGCCAACAGCAATGTCAAAGCAAGAAATATTTTCTTCATATTTTCTCCTTCATGGGTCACTCATATTATTGTAATACACTGTATAAAAATATGACTCCCTGCGCACGAGTTATGATATAAACCTATTTCAATACAAACCAATGCTCATGAAAGCGCAGGACAAGGTATTAATCATGTCTGGAAGTGAAACTCTGGAAATCCCGATCAAAGGGATGGACTGTGCGGAATGTACACAACATGTCCGGCACGCTATCGCAAAACTGGATGGCGTGAACTCCGTTGATGTATTACTGGCCACAGAAAAGGCCATCATAGATCTTGACCCGGCCAAGGTCGATCTGTCCGCACTGCGCAGAGCCGTCGCCAGCGCGGGTAATTATTCAGTGCCCGAAACTCCGCAGTCCTCTGCGGTTCTATCCGCAGTGGCTTTCAACCGCAAATTTAACATCCTGCTTGCCAGCGTGTTCGGGGGTGTCTTATTTATCGTTGTCGCGGGAGAGTTCCTGGGATTGTTCGATGTGCTCAATAGGATCATACCACTTCCGATCGGTGTGGCGATCGTGCTCGCAGGCGGATTTCCCATTTATCGCAATGTCATTCGCGCCACACTGAAGAAACAGATCATCTCACACACGTTGATGACCATTGGCGTGATCGCGGCGCTGGCAATTGGCGAATGGGTCACCGCGTTGATCGTTGCGATCTTCATGCGTGTGGGTGATTACGTTGAAAATTTCACCACGGAAAGTGCACGCCGCGCGGTCAAGGAACTCTCCACACTTGCGCCGCAGACCGCGCGCGTGGAACAGACGGGCATTGAAATGGAACTGCCCATTGCCCAGGTAAAGATCGGCGATATTGTGATCGTTCGCCCGGGTGAAAAAATTCCGGTGGACGGTGAAGTTATTAGCGGACAGGCCACCATTGACCAGGCTTCGATCACGGGTGAATCCATGCCGGTGGATGCAGCAACTGGAAGCCATGTCTTTGCTGCGACCCTCGCCAGGCTTGGCAGCCTTCGGATTAAGACTCTGCGCGTCGGCGCGGATACAACGTTCGGGCGCGTCATCAAGATGGTGGAGGAAGCAGAGGCAAACCGCGCCGTCGTGCAACGCTTCGCTGATAAGTTCAGCGGATATTATCTGCCCATCGTGGCAGGGATCGCGGCAGTCACGTTTCTGTTCAGCCGTAACCCTTTGTCGACCGCAGCGGTCCTCGTCGTTGCCTGCTCCTGCTCGATCGCATTGGCCACCCCTGTTGCCATGCTTGCGTCAATTGGTGGAAGTGCCAGGCGCGGACTACTCATCAAAGGTGGAAAGTATCTTGAGACACTTGCACGTGCAGACGTGCTGTTAGTGGACAAAACAGGTACACTGACATTGGGCCAGCCGCAGATCACGGACATTGTTCCGCTCAACGGACTGTCTGAAAGCGAAGTGCTGGGACTCGCTGCGTCGGCTGAAAGGTACTCCGAGCATCCAGTCGCGGAAGCAGTTCGCAGGGCGGCACGATCGCAGAATGTCCCGATGCTGGAGCCAGAGGATTTCGAGTCGATTCCCGGGATGGGAGTGCGGGCAAGGGTCAATGGCAGTTTTATCGAAGTGGGCAATCGCCGCCTTGCTCCCTCTGCAGATTCAATTGACATCGCTGAGACCCTCGAGGGGCAAGGCAAGACGTTATTGTTTCTTGTCAAAGACGGAGAGGTTGCTGGCATTCTGGCCGCAGCCGATGCCATCCGACCGGAGGTGCCTGCGTCCATCCGGGAGCTGCGAACGCTTGGCATCAAACATATTGAACTGTTGACAGGCGATAATGAACAAACAGCATCGGCGCTTGCCGGAGCCATTGGTGTCCAATATCGTGCAAACCTTCTGCCCGAGAACAAGATCCAAATCGTGAAGGAATATCAATCGAAGGGACGCACCGTCGTGATGATCGGCGACGGCGTCAATGATGCGCCCGCGCTTGCCCAGGCAGACGTGGGTATCGCCATGGGTGCGGCCGGAACAGACATCGCCATTGAAGCTGCTCACATTGCCTTGATGCGCGAAGACTGGACTCTTGTTCCACAGGTCTTCCGTACGGCACATCGGACGATGAACACGGTCAAGATGAACCTTGCCTTCACGGCTGTTTATAATGTATTGGGATTATCACTGGCAGCATTTGGAATCCTTCCGCCCGTCTATGCAGCTGCCGCACAATCCCTGCCTGATATTGGGATCATGATAAATTCGGCACGTTTACTGCGACAGTAGATTTTCCATCGCGAATAACTACTTCTCACTACTTTTATTCAGGTTAACATAAATTACCTTACAGATTGTCACCCTCCCGAAGGACACAC
>JBDTPH010000178.1:0-7047 GCA_039932795.1 Chloroflexota bacterium | reverse complement strand
TGTATGGAAAGGAACACCCCTGAGTATTTTCACAAAAATTCTCGATAAACTTGGACTGAACAAGAAGGCCAAGGAAGATGAGGCTGCGCAGGCAAAAGTACTGGCTGATATGGCCAGGAAGGAAGCTGACGCTCGCGCGAAATTAAAAGCGCAACCCGATAAGGCTGCTGCCCCGCTTGCAAAGCCTGCAACAACAGTAGCACGCGCTGTTCCTGCTGCACCACCGTCCGCTTTCGGGAGGCCTGCCGCTCCTGCCGCTCCTGCGGCTGTGTCAGAGGTGGATGTGGTCAAACAGCTGGAGGAGAAATCCAAAGGCTCCGGCCTGAATTGGAAAGTTTCGATCGTGGACCTGCTAAAGCTCCTCGATATTGACAGCAGCCGCGAAGCTCGCAATGAGCTGGCGCAGGAACTCGGCGCTCCAGCCGATGTAATGAGCGACTCAGCCAGGATGAATACCTGGCTCCACAAGGCAGTATTGAAGAAGATTGCCGAGAATGGCGGTAATATTCCACAATCCTTGTTGGACTAAAAGCCAACATACAAAAACAGCGCAGGCTTTGTGCCTGCGCTGTTTTGCATTATAGGGTCAATACTTACTTTTTAGTATTGCCACAGTCCCAAACTCTCAAGTTTCATCCGTCAATCTGCAGGGTATCTGACGTAAAATATAACAAATGGATACCAACAACCCTGTCATCCAACTCTGTATCGAAGGCGCACGTGCTGAAATCGAGCATCGTCTGGAAGATGCCCGCGTTCTGTATCAACAAGCCTGGGCAGCACGCACAGATGATTACGAGGCCTGCATCGCTGCCCATTATGTCGCGCGCTTTCAAGACTCGGCAGAAAAGTCCCTACAGTGGAATCAACTGGAATTGAGTCACGCCATAGCGGTCGATGATGAGAGGGTCAAAGACTTCCATCCATCGCTTTATTTGAGTTTGGGATGCTCGTATGAAGTGGTGGGGAATCAAGATCAAGCGCAGAAATATTATGAGCTTGCCGCAAAGTTGGGGGCTATTCATCAGCCTGATTAAAGTGATGATTGGAATCTATGGCGTTGACTCAGAGGACGACATCACCTTCGATACCGCGAGCACAGCCACAAGAAAACCAATTCCCAGTGTTCCGGTGATGGCGGGCAGAATCCACATGCCGGCAGAACTGCCAAACGACTTGATGCGCGCGTCCAGTGGATGCTCCGGTTCATACAGCACGATGACCTCCTCCCCCACTTCATGCGATGGCGATGAACTTCCCTCGGTCATCTTCACACTGCGGCGTTTGCCATCGTTGGCAACGAACTGCACGACCGGGTAGTAAAACTCCTGCACAACCCGATCCTCCTGATTGATATAGGAGCGGTCCAGGATCATTTCCACAACGCGCCCGGGTGCATCCTCTTCCCTGTTGATCTTCAATATATTGTTGACTGACGCGATCCCCGCGATCAATAACATCAGCGCGGCAATCGCAGAGAATATCGGGAGAATGATCTTTTCGATCGGTGTGCCATCTGTTTGTGGGGCTTCCATCCCCATTTTCTCGAACTGGGCATCAAACTCTGCGTCAGACGCGGAATCCATCATCGCCTCGAGCTTGATCCTGTCCGTTTCATCAGGGACATCCTCAAGGTTTTCATAGTGCACACCGTTGACTTCAAACGACACAGCGACATCATCTTCCCAGTTAATTGAATATTTTTTGCTTACCATGAGTTTCTCCAACAAAAATCCACAATAAAAATTGTGGACAATCAATTCAATATCATCTTGCGGATTCGGATGCATTCTTCAAGTATGCTTCGCGAAGGCATTAGTGGAGCTATTACCTGCTTTTCAAAATCGCAGCCGCCCCATATCCCACAACGGATGAATAATCCCCCGTCACATTTGCAGACGTTGCATGGCGCAATACCTTCACCTTGTCCGCTCCGAGTTTGCGGCATGCCCATAACACGGATGTAAACGCGCCGATTCCGCAGGCATAGCCTTTGCCAGCGCGGTCCAAATCAAAGGCGCCTTGGGGGTTGAACGCTTCAATCTCGTTCAGCATGGCGCGGTCAAAGGTCAGTGCAGCCTCCTGTTTAAAGAAGTGGGAAAAGTCCGTGCTGGCAACGAGCACAACGTTCTTGTCACGTAATACGGTCGCAAGCGCTTTTCCCAAACCCTCCGAAACGCGTTCATCGAGAGCGCGCACCATGATAGGCAGTAACTTCCATTCATGCTGGAAGACTCGCTGCAAAAAAGGCAATTCGATCTCAAGTGAATGTTCGGTATCATTTGCAATGGGCGTCAATCCGAATCCAACTTCCGACTTCAGGATGACATCCAGATCGTTCACTGCGGTTTTGTCCACAGGCACATTTCCCAGGGGTGTAAAGTAGGCGTCGTGCAGACTGGTGATCAATGGTTGAGAGTAGGGCTGGTGCATAGGCCCAATCAGGGCAACCAGGTCCGGGCGTAGTCCGCGAAGCGCAGAGAATGCATATCCCGCGACGGCGCCTGAATAAAAATGTCCGGCATGCGGCGCGATGACTCCCATCACATCTCCCTCCAGCTTGGGGAGGTGAGCCTCGTCAAGGTATTGATCTACACGGTTGGCAAGCGTAGTGGAGTCGCCTTCATACCATTGACCTGCAATTGGGGAAGGACGTACGTCAATCATAAAATGATTCTAGCACTTTTTGCGTGGCACGGAAAGCGAGTGGAGGCAGATTGTTGCGCGTGAACCACTCCACTGCATCTGCATCATCATCCGGTTTCATCTCACCACCCAGGACGTCGGCCTGATAGATGATGATAAAGTCCGCGCCGCGGGGATGTTCCTTGCCGGAGATGATATCGAGCACACGCTTCACGCGGACGCTCAGGCCTGTCTCCTCCAGACATTCGCGTGCGGCAGCTTCAGCAGGGTCCTCTCCCCCATTGATAAAACCCGCCGGCAATGTCCACAAGCCGCGGAAGGGTTCATTGATACGCCGCACCAAAAGGACGCGGCCATCCTCCTCGATCAACACCGCTGCGGCAACCTTTGGGTCCACAAAATGGATCCATCCGCATTGCGGGCAAACGGGACGCACCTTTCCGAAACGCTCTTCATGATTTACGAGCGCACCACAACGCGGACAATAGTTGAATTCTGTTCGAGCCATATCCGCCAATTATGACACTTAAACAAAAAAGGTGACAGCCACTTTATCTGTCACCAAAAACACATGTCACTGCGAGCGTTCTTTGCGAAGCAGTCTCCCGTTTAGTGGGAGATTGCTTTGTGAGGAAGAGCGCCTTCCTCACAATGAGATATCATTTCCCTCGCCAGCGATTGATCGCCAGTTGACGCATCAGCGCCATGATGAACGCACTCAATAATCCAACGCCCGCCAGCAGCCATTGCCAAACTGATGAAACAAGCGGCATATCATTCGAAGCCTGGGGCTGTTGCGGCTGCTGTTCGAGACCCCCACCTACACCACTCGCTGCGTCTCCCGCTTTCTCAGAAGGAGTTTCCATGGCGCGGGCAGTGTCCTCCTGGGCATCAAGTATTTCGGTGGGCATGGGTGCCATCAAAATGGATGGTTCTTCGGCTGCAGGCGCCTCCGTGGCTGGGGCTGCTTCCGCGGCAAAGGTTTCCTCCCCACCACCACCGCCCCTTCCAACCGCAGGCGGCGCAGAGGCGAGTTGCGGGCGAAGGAAGTTCAAGCCAAAGGTGAAAAAGAGCAAAAGGCTGGCCAGAGTAGTTGCAAACCTGAACACTGGATACGCGCGCGGCAACGGCGGATTTTTACCCACCATTTTGGGTGTAAGCGTGAAGTTGCGCGGCGCCTTGCGCATGGGAAGCCGACGCAGCAGGCTCCGGGCACCACGTAAATCCTCCAAAACGAAGCGCAGGCCCGGGTCCGAAGAGATGCGTGCCTCCAGACGCGCAGAATCAGACGGACTGAGTTGTCCGTCCAAATAAGAAGAGAGAAGTTCAAGATCACGTTGCTTCATTACACGTTTGGTCCCTCTTCCAGACGAAATGTAGAGGGTAAAAGTTCCGTGAAGCCCTGTAAACACTCACGTAATCTTAATCGTGCCCGTGCCAGGCGGCTTTTAATGGTTCCAAGCGGCACATGCACTGCCATGGCAACTTCGCTGTAGTCCATACCCTGCAAATCTGCCATGACCACCACGGTCTTGAAATCAAGAGGCAGGTTGTTGAGGCAGTGTTGGATGGCATGTTCCAGTTCGTCGGCTTCGGCTTTCTGATCGGGGGTCATGCTGGGGTCCGCGAGCCAGCGTGGGGAATCCATCTCTTCGCCATCTTCAGTATCGGGTTCCAGTGGCGTGGTGGGACGTCGCTTTTGGCGGCGCAGTTCATCGTAGCAGGCATTCGTTACGGTGCGCATCAGCCACGCTTTGAAGGATCCACCGCGGAAGGAGTTGATGCTTTTGAAAGCGGAAATAAAAGCTTCCTGAGCTGCATCTGCGGCAAGATCATCATCACCGAGTATGCGAAGCGCGGTACTGAACACACTGTCCTGATAATGCAGGATGAGCGTGTTGAAGGCATCCAGGTCGCCTTTTTGCGCGTCGTTGATGAGAGCTAGTTCGTTCATTGGGATTATTTTATCACTGTGAGATTTTTTAAACCACTCAGGATATGAAGAGCCAATATCGATGTAAAGAAGAAGGACCGAAGAGCACTAGCGCTACTTGTGGCTTATGAAATAATAGATCGCCCGCCAGATCAACATCCCAAATGCAGATGTAGCACCCAGTACCACTGCAAAAATCGGGGTAATCGGAGTGCCGAGCATCAGTCCGCGCAAGACAGCGGCAAACGGTGCAGAAAAGATCATTGCCAGCATAGGTCGCCACAGCTGACTCAAATTGGACGTCACTTCCTGTTGGAAGAGCCCAAACCAGGGAGCCAGCAGGAACCATGCAATCACAAGTGGAAAGAACACGGCAGACATGCGCCCAATAAAAGACATATCCATTTCGCCATGTGTGGCAAATCCAATCAGGGTGGTGATGAGGATGGCGAGGATGTCGCCCAATATAAGAATGTATTTGTTCATACGAATCATGTAGTGGCGCGACGCTTCGACTTCGCTTAAACTCCGCTCAGCGCGATAGCAGGCCCCGACAAATTATTTGGTTTCGCCAAATTCTTCATTGCGCAAGGCGGGGAACAACAGCACTTCGCGGATGGAATGTTTGTCAAGCAGCAGCATCGCCAGGCGATCCACGCCCATGCCGAAGCCGCCATTGGGAGGCATTCCGTAGCGCATGGCACGCAGATAATCCTCATCCATGGGGTGCTTTTCTTCCTCATCATCGGCATAGTCGCGTCCCATTTCGAGGAAGCGCTGCTCCTGATCGAGCGGATCATTCAACTCGGTGAAGGCATTGCACAATTCGAATCCCGCCGCATAACCCTCAAAGCGTTCCACAGTCAGCGCGTCATCTGGAATGGATTTTGCCAGCGGAGAAATATCACGCGGGTAGTTGTACAGAAATGTCGGCTGGATGAGGGTGGGCTCCAGAAATTCGCTCAGCAGAAAATCGATCAACTTGCCGCGAGTGGCTTTCGGGTCTGGCATCTTGTTGGGATGTTTGGCTTTGATCACCTTGAAGAGTTCCTCGGCAGTTCTGTGCTCAGCAATGTCAATACCGCTGGTTTGAAGAATCCCATCACGCATCTCCAGCCTTTTCCATGGAGGCGTCAAGTCAATATCGTTGTGTTTGTAGGTGATCTTTTGTGTCCCTAAAACCTGTTGTGCGGTGAACGAGACCATTTGCTCGGTCAACTCCATGACCTTCACATAGTCCGCATATGCCCAATAGAATTCGAGCTGCGTAAACTCCGGGTTGTGTTTGAACGAGACCCCTTCATTGCGGAAGTCACGCCCGATCTCGTACACCTTTTCAAGATTGCCCACCAGTAATCTCTTCAAATACAGCTCGAACGAGATGCGCAAATACATATCCTGTTCGAGCTCATTGTGATGGGTCATGAACGGACGCGCCGCCGCGCCGCCGTAAATCGGCTGCAGGATCGGGGTCTCCACTTCGAGAAAACCATGATCATCCAAAAATGCGCGCAGGGATTTGATGATGGCCGCGCGTTTGCGGAATGTCTCGCGCACATCCGGGTTGACGGCCAGGTCGGCGTAGCGTTGGCGGGCACGGATTTCGGGGTCCTCCAGCGCGGCATGGCGGAGCACGGTCCCATCTTCGAGGGTTTCATCCTTCGACGCCGGGAGAGGGCTGACAGATTTGGCAAGCAGCTTAAAGTTGCGGATATGAAGCGTGGCTTCCCCAGTCTTCGTACGAAACATGACGCCCTCCGCCTGGATGAAGTCTCCGATATCGAACATCTTGTTGAAGAAATCCAAACCTTCCCTGCCAACTTCGTTCAGACGGAAGAAAAGCTGTATCCTGCCTTCGCCATCTTCAATGTGGGCAAACGAGATCTTGCCCATGGTACGGGTCGCACGGATGCGACCTGCAACAGTGGCTTTCACCTCTTTACCATCTTTCTCAGCGGAATCAAATTCAGCAATGGCTTCCCGGCTTGTGTGTGTACGATGCGCACGCGTGGGATAGGGCTCGATACCCTCGGCGCGTAGTTCTTCCAATTTCTGCAAACGAACTTTTTCAAGTGAGTTGTATTCTGTCATGACCCTGGCTCCGCCCCCTCCCTGGCCATCCCCCATTTTCTCGAAATTGGGGGATGGTTGGGTGGGGGTGCAAAATAAAACCCCGCGCTCCTGTGCAGGCGCGGGGTATTTTGTTCAGTACGCTCCTGCGTCTAGGCGACTTTTAGGATTTTAACATTATATGTGCCGCCTGGAGTTTCCACTTTGACAGTTTCACCCACCTTGCGGTTGAGAATGGACTTGCCGATCGGCGATTCGTTTGAGATCTTTCCTTCGCGTGGGTTGGCCTCAGCCACGCCGACAATTGTAAAGGTCTCCGGTTCGAAGCTGCCTTCCTTGATGGTGACCTTGGAACCGAGCTGTACCACGTCACCCTTCTTTTTGCCATTTTCTTCGAT
>JBDTPH010000177.1:0-9161 GCA_039932795.1 Chloroflexota bacterium | reverse complement strand
GATTGCGGGATCCAATTGTCACTGTATATAAGACGATCATGCAGGTTGTCATATGTACCAGCACCCAGGGGAGCAGTAGATGCGGACGTTGGCGTGCGCGTGGGTGTGTTCGCAGCGGTTGTAGGAGGCAGGGTAATAATGGGCACCGGGCCCGTTGTGTTTGTGGGCAACACAACTACTGTTTCTGGAGGGCTAAATGTTGGAGGAATTCCCGGAGGTAATGTCGTGAAATCCTGCCCTGATTCGGTAACAGTTAAAATGGATACAACCGGTTCAGTGCCGATCAACGAATATTTAAAAGGGCTTGCAGTGGGTATTTCTTCAATAGTTGCACGTGATGCATTAATACGCCCCATGACCAAAATCACACAAATACCCATCAGGGAAAAAATGCCGATACCGATGGGTATCAGGATACCGCGGTCAAATGATGGTTGGTTATCCATGGGCGCCTGAACTTATTGTGATATGCACAGAATCGGCGTATCATCAAGGCAAAGGATACCACAACATGTTCAATCTGATTCCAAAGCCCGCCTCCATTCTTCCTGCCTCTGAAGGAACATTCGTTCTCTCAACTTCAACGAATCTCCAATTTGATTCTTCGGATCAGGAAGTTAAATCCCTGGCAGACCATTTGTCAGTTCAATTGCAGAGAGCCATTGGGCTCCAGCTCATCAATACAGACAAGGGTCAAAATGCTGGAAAAATTCTGCTTGCATTAAACTGCGACACAGGTTTGGGTGAAGAGGGGTACGAACTCTCCATCACCACGGATGAAATCCGACTGTGCGCAAACCATCCCGCAGGATTGTTCTATGCCATCCAGACTCTTCTCCAACTGATTCCCACTCATCCAGCCGCGACCATCAGCCTGCCCGCCGTTTCGATACGTGACACACCCCGATTCGCCTGGCGCGGCGCGATGCTCGACGTGGTGCGTCATTTCTTCGGCGTGGAGGATGTCAGGCATTACATTGACCTGATCGCGCACTACAAGATGAACCGCCTGCACCTGCACCTCACCGACGATCAGGGCTGGCGCATTGAGATCAAATCCTGGCCCAGGCTGACCGAAGTCGGTGGCAGCACCCAGGTCGGGGGGAATGGCGGGGGGTTCTACACACAGGAACAGTACAGCGAAATTGTGGAGTATGCGCGCAGTCGTTATGTAGTGATTGTTCCCGAAATTGACACGCCCGGTCATACCAACGCCGCCCTTGCATCCTACGCAGAGTTGAATGTTTCAGAGGAAGCACCCGCTTTATATGAAGGTACACAGGTAGGGTTTAGCACACTCTGGATCAACAGTGAAATCACGTATCAATTTCTGGATGATGTCATCCGTGAACTTGCTCAGTTAACACCCGGGCCTTATATCCATATCGGCGGCGATGAGGCAAGGTCAACGCCCCAGGAGGATTATAAAAAGTTCATCAAGCGAATACAGGAAATCGTCATCACACATGGCAAGACAACGGTCGGCTGGGGAGAGATCGGTGAGGCGGAGGTTTTACCGGGCACCATCGCACAACACTGGTTCGGTGCGACCTATCAGGATGCCAAAGCTCAAGGGGCAAGGATCATTCTCTCGCCGGCAAACAAAACCTATCTCGACATGAAGTACGACCCATCCACACCACTGGGCCTGGACTGGGCCAGCTTGATCAGTGTCAAAGATGCCTATGATTGGGAACCCGCTACTTACATGGATGGACTCACAGAAGACGACATCCTCGGCCTTGAAGCCCCACTATGGACAGAAACAGTTCAAACGATGAAAGATATCGAATATATGACCTTCCCCCGAATTCCCGGGATCGCAGAGTTAGCCTGGTCCCCGAAGGGACAAAGCTGGGAGGAATATCGAACCCGACTCGCCACACATGGAAGTCGCATGGAAGCAATGGGCATTAACTTTTTCAAATCGCCAGATGTTGATTGGGTCTGATAGAGCAGGATGGGCTTGTAGCCCCATAGAAGTGTCAGGCTGCAAGCCTGACCTGCAGAGCTCTCATCAAAAAAGTGACCGTCACTTTTTTATTTCAGCGCCTGATCTGTAATCTCCAGCGCCTTATCCAAAACATCGAAGCCTTCCTTCAATTGCTCCTCGGTGATGATCAATGGCGGGATGATAAGTACCGTGTGCCAGTGTGTGTATATGAACAAACCGTTATCCAGGCAATACTTTTTCAGCGCATTCATCTCAGGCGATGAACCGTTCCACGGCGCCATCGGTTCCTTCGTCTTGCGGTCCTTCACCAGCTCGACGATGCCGAACAAACCGATATTGCGGACCTCACCTACAGAGGGATGCGCCTCACCCAGGTCGTTCATCATCCGCTTCAAAACCGGACCCATGCCTGCCGCGTGCTCGACGATCTTATCTTCTCTCATCACGTTGATATTCGCAACGGCCGCCGCAAGAGACACAGGATGTGATGTGTAGGTCAGTCCGCTTTCGAAGGCATGCTCATTGAACGCCGCCGCAATTTCAGGCTTCATCGCCACCGCGCCGAGCGGCGCATACGCGGAGGTGAGTCCCTTTGCCATGCTGATGATGTCGGGCACAACATCCCAATGTTCAACCGCGAACCATTTGCCCGTGCGGCCGAATCCGCTCATCACCTCATCGGCGATCATCACGATGCCGTATTTATCACACAGAGCGCGGACTCCCTGCATGTATCCTTCCGGCGGGATAATGATGCCATTCGTACCGGTCACGGATTCCATCAGGATGGCAGCGATGGTCTGCGGCCCCTCATAATGGATGATCTCTTCCAGGTGATTGAGGTAATCCTGTGCAAAGTCTGCCTCTGCTATATCCGGATTCGTCCGATGGAAGGTGGAACGGTAGCGGTATGGGTCGAGAAAATGCACGATGCCGGTCATCAGGTTCGGTTCCCAGATGACGCGGCGCGGGTCACCGGTCGCTGCCATCGCCCCGGCAGTCGCGCCATGATAGGAGCGATAGCGGGTCAGGATCTTGTGCCTGCCTGTGTAGCCGCGCGCCAGCTTGATGGCGTTCTCGTTGGCATCCGCCCCGCCAAGCGTGAACAGGACTTTGGTCAGCGCCTGATGCGGAGTAATATCTGCCACCAGTTTGCTCGCCAAGGCGCGAACCCTGGTTGTCATGCCCGGCGCGGCATACGGAAGCTCTGCAACCTGCTCCTGCATGGCTTTGATGACGCGTTCGTCACCATGACCGATGTTGACACACATGGTCATCGAGTTGAAATCGAGGTACTGTCTGTCATTCACATCCCAAAAGTAGACGCCCCTGGCGCGCTTCACTGCAATGGGGTTGACCCTTGCCTGTGCAGACCAGGTATAGAAGACATGCTCCTTGGAAAGTGACAGAATTTCATCATCGGGGAGATCGAACATCGTAAACGCCTCTTGTACACGTAGACTTCGGAAGTTTTCCGAAGTCTTATTATATCTCCTCCCCCATTCGGTGGAATCGTGATAAACTTCAGCCCGCTTGAAACTGGTACGTCACATACGTGCCTTTCCGCTCCTGGCAGACCCACGGTTTGAACTGGAGCAATCCCATGGAAAGGAGGTTAAATCCCTCATGCGCAACTATGAACTCGTTTGCATTGCCCAGCCCGAACTGGATGAGACTGCTTTTAAAGGCATTATTGAACGCGTCTCCACCTGGGTCACGGAAGCTGGTGGAAGCGTGGACAAGGTGGAAATCTGGGGACGCCGCAGACTGGCGTACCAGATCCGAAAGCAAAGAGAAGGTCAGTATGTTCTCCTGAATGTCACACTTGACCCGAAGGCCGCCAGCGGCGTTGAGCGTAACATCCGTTACCTCGAACCTGTCCTGCGTCACATGCTCTCTGCTGTGTAATCCATTTTTTATCAAAAGACTTCTCGGTTTTACCGCCTGTCTTATAAAAACTAAACTTTTTACATGGATTTGCAGGTTGAAATTTTAATACCAGGTTTAGAAAATCATGCGGTACGTATGTAACAAGGAGAACGAATATGAGCCGAGGCCTGAATAAAGTTCAAATTATCGGTCATTTGGGGCGCGACCCAGAAATGCGCTACACCCCATCAGGCAGACCCGTTACGACTTTTACAGTGGCTGTCAGCCGCTCGTGGAATACCGTTGACGGCGAGCGCCACAACGAAACGGAATGGTTCAATGTCGTTGCCTGGGGCAACCTGGCTGAGATCTGCAAGCAGTATCTCAACAAGGGACAGCAGGTCTACATTGAAGGACGCCTGCAGACCCGCCGCTGGGACGACAAGGAAGGTGTCAAGCACACCAGTGTGGAGGTTGTTGCCAACGAAATGATGATGCTTGGCGACCGCCGCGACCATGCCAGCAGCACATCACAGACATCCGAATCCGTTTCAGATGACAGCGAAATGACCGCGAACGAGGACGAATTTCCATTCTAATAAGATCTGACCATCCATGGACGTCAGGTCTCTGAAGTAATCAAAATTGGAGTAACAAATGGCTGATGATCGAAGACCCGAACGGACTCAAGAAGGTGGTGGCGAACGTGGCGAACGCCGCTTCTTTGCGAAGCCCAAATTTTGTCAATTCTGTGCAGATAAGACCCTGACCATTGACTATAAGAAGACAGACCTGCTCCGCCGCTATATCACTGAAGATGGCAAGATCCGCCCACGCCGCCAGACCGGCGCGTGCGCCCGCCATCAGCGTGTGGTAGCTGCCGCCATCAAGCAGGCACGTCAGATTGCCCTGCTCCCCTTCGTGGGAAAATCCTTCGAAGAGGGACGCTAATCCCCAAGTACATTGGCGGGGCATGGCTATACTCCATGCCCCGCCTTTATGTCATGGAAAAATAAAATGGCAAAACAAAGTTCCACCCCAAAGGTGGTCACAAAAAAACATGTCGCCCGTCTGGAACGGGAAAGACAACAGGTGCGATTGATCCGTACGATCGCTATCGCCGGAATCGCAATCGTTGCCCTCCTTCTCGTGTATGGCTATCTCAATCTGAATGTTTTCGCATTGCGTGAGCCTGTCGCAGAAGTGAATAATGTAAAGGTCATGAGCGGAGAATGGCAGGAACGTGTCCGTCTGGAGCGCGTCAACCTGTACAATCAGTTGAGCCGCTTCCAATTCTTTCAGCAGAGCTTCGGGATGGACACAGCCCAGCAGCAACAGGAAATCCTCTTGCAATTAGGTTCCACTGAGATCCTCGGCAAGCAAGTCCTGGATCTCATGGTCGATGAGGTGTTGCTCCGCCAGGAAGCCGAAAAACGCGGTATCACCGTCAGCGATGAGGAAGTGGAAACCCTTTTGCAGGAAGCCTATGGTTTCTTCCCGGAAGGTACACCGACTCCCACCATCACACCAACGGAGTTCTCATACCCGACACTCACTTCCCAGCAACTGACCCTCTATCCCTCCACCTCCACCCCAACGGCAGCACCGACATCCACTGCTGAGGCTGACGCGACATCCACTCCGGGCGTTTCAGCAACTGCCACTGCAGCTCCTGCCACGCCGACATTTGTTCCCCAGCCACCGACGGCAAGCCCCACCCCCTACACGTTGGAGGGCTACCAGGGTCAATTCAACGAAACACTCACTCAATTCAAGGACTATGAAATCAGTGAAAAGACGCTGCGTTCCGTCTATGAAGTTCAGATCCTGCGTACGAAATTACAGGACGAAATGAGCAAAGATCTTCCCCAAACTGAAGTTCAGGTCCTGGCCCGTCACGTCCTTGTGGAAGATGAAGCGACTGCAAAGACTGTGACCGAGCTTCTGAAACAGGGTGTTGACTTTGCCAAGGTTGCAGCTGATTTCTCGAAAGACACCAGCTCGGCTGCAAGAGGTGGCGAACTCGGCTGGACACCCGTCAGCAGTTTTGTCACCGAATTTGCGGATGCAGTATCGACCTTGAAGATTGGCGAAATCAGCGAGCCGGTCAAAACTGAATTTGGTTATCACGTGATCGAGGTGATCGCACGTGAGGAATTACCTCTCACTGCCAGCCAGTTTGAACAAAAGAAACAGACTGTTTTCAATGAATGGCTGACCTCCACCCGTGAAGCAGCCGCCATCATCATCAATGATATCTGGCAGGAACGCGTTCCCACCGAGCCTGTCCTTTCTGCTCCACAATAGACAGAACTTCCAGAAATGAACAAAAACGTCCGAGCCTGTGGCTCGGACGTTTTTGTTCATTCTCAGCCGATCCGTGGGTACGGGTCACGCCCTTTTTAACATCTCATCCGTGACCTGGTCGAGCCTCAGACTGATGATCTGGCTCGCCGAGTCGCGTCCCATGGTAATGCCGTAGATCACATCCGCGGCCTGCACAGTATTACGGTTATGGGTAATCACGATGAACTGGGTATCCCTGCTCAATTCATACAGCAGGTCACGGAAGCGTCCTACGTTCGCTTCATCCAGCATTGCGTCCACCTCATCCATGACACAAACCGGTGTGGGCGAAACCTTGAGCAGGGCAAATACAAGTGCAACCGCAGTCAGGCTTCTCTCGCCGCCAGAGAGCAAAGCCAGTCCCTGCTCGCGGCGGCCAGGCAGACGCGCTTCGATCTCAATACCCGTTTCAACGATGTTATCTGGATCGGTCAGCGCCAGACGCGCCGACCCGCCTCCGAACAAACGGGTAAACATGGCGCGGAACTGCTTATCCACTGCATCGAACGTCTTCGAAAATTCCTTCTCGGTCAATTCATCCAGCTCGGCGATGACGTGCTTCAAGTCCTCTTCCGCTTTTCGCAGGTCATCGATCTGCGCCTTCATAAATGTATAGCGTTCCGTTTCCTTATCGAACTCCTGTTTCGCCTCAGGGTTGATCGCTCCCATGCGCCGCAGATACGTGCGATTCTGAGCGAGTTGCGTCTCCAGTTCGGGCGATATCTCGGTTACCACCGGCAGCTCCTCCACCATCCCTTCGAACGGCAGCGGCACGGGGCCCGAAACATCCGCGGCATAATCAAACATCACCAATCCAAAATCATCGCTGATCTTCTGGCGCAGGTTGTCCAACGCCTCCTGCTTGCGCAGTTGATCCAATTGCACCTGGCCCAGCGTCCGCTCCGCGGTGGCGAGCGCTCGTTGCGAATTGGACTCCGCCTCCTGCAAACGCGACTCCTCCTGTTCGGCGGTCTCCAGGTCCTTTTCAGAGGGCTCAATGGACACGCGCAATTCCTCGATGTGTGCATGCAGTGTAGTCTCGCGTACACGCAACGAGGATTTATGATCGTCCAAACCGGTCAGCGACGTTTCAGCTTCCTGCAGGCGGGTTGTTAACTCAAAGCGGCGTGTATCGAAACGAGCCACATCCCTGCTTCTCTCCTCTGTTCGGGTACGGGCATCTGTCATGGCACGTTCCACAACAGCCAGGCGCGTGCTCCAGTAGGAGGCCTGCGACTGTGCCTCGGCAAGATCCATGGCCGACAGTTGCTCGGAGAGGACGTGCACGTCCTCCTGCGCCTTCATTGACCTGGATTCAACTTCCGACTGTGATTGGATCAGATTTTGACGCATCGAGGCTGCTTCATCTGCTTCAGCCTGTAACTGACCCTGCTGACTTTTCTGCCATTCCAATTGTCGCCGCGTCGATTCATACTCCAATCCGGCCTGCTGCTCATCCCCCTGGGCTTTCTCCAATTTAACTCGAGCCGCGCGCACCGCATCCTCTGCCTGCGCAAGCCCGCGGTGTGCTTCTGCAATCTGTGCCGATAGCGATTCAACATCTCTATTTAGCAATTCGATCTGGCCGCCATGAATGGATAGAGTTTCGGTCAACTCGCGCTTTTGACGCGGCCGGCTCAACGCAGACCCGCCAGGCAAGGTCGGCTTCCCAGCGATGATGAGCCCATCACCACGGAAGACTTCGCCGCGCAGGGTCACCACGCGGGCGTGGTTGGGCAGGTCCCTGACCAGTTTTCGTGCAGCCGCACGGTCGCGCACGATCAGCGTCTGCCCGAGCATCAGGCTGACAGCCGGGCGCAGTTCCGCCGGCGCGTTGACCAGTTCAGACGCAACACCGAGACAGTCATCATGATCTGGCAGGGCGATCAATTGCCGCGAATGGTCCTCCAGTGGAAGCAGCGCAGCGCGTCCTGCATCTTCCGATTCGAGCAATTGAAGCGCTTCATCAATTTCGTTCACATCGAGCAGGATCGCATCCAGCGTATCGCCAAGAGCGGCCGTGATGGCGGTCTCAAGTTCTGCAGGCACATCCAACGAGGCACTTAACGCGCCACGCGCACCCTTGAGCCGCGACTGGCGCGCCGCGTCCAGCAGATAGCGCGCACCTTCTGCATATCCCGCCAGCGATTGCTCGGCCTGCTCCAGAACTTCGAGTTGAGCCCTCGCTCGCGTGTGTTCGGCCAGTCGCTGGGCGCGCTCTTCTGACTTTATACGTCGTTCCTCCTCGAGTTTTCCCACCTGCTTCTTTGCATCATTTGCCTTCTCTTCCGCCTGCCGCCAGTCCTTCTCGGTACCTTCGCGCACCTGGCGCGAATGCGAATATTTTTCACTCGTTTCTTTTGCATGCGCATCTGCATTTTCGATGGCACGGCTTGCATTGTCCAGCCGTGTCTGCAAGCTTTCGAGGCGCGAACTTAATTCCTCCATTCGCGCCTGTGACTCGGCGCGCTGCGCGCTCCATTTTTCGATCTCAACACGCGCGATCTTTAACTTCTGCTCCACCTCGGCGCGTTCCGCCTGCTTCGTTTGCAATGCCTGTTGAGCCTCAGCAAATTGCTTTTGCGCTTCATCGAATTCCGCCTGCAGGCGCACGATCTCCTGCCCGGCCTCCGCCAGGCGTTCATACGCGATACGCTCTTCATCCGAGGTGCGGTCTTTATCTGCCAGCACGGACGATTGCGCGGTGAGCAGGGACCGTCTCCGTTCTTCGAGTACAGCAAGTTCACGGCTGACTTCTTCACGCTGGCTATGCAGCTCCGATGCCTGACGGTGCCAGGCATTGAGCTGAGAGCGCAGACCGCTCAGTCTCTCGCGGAAGGTGTTATAGGCCACCTGCGACCTGGCATGCACCTGCCGCGTTTCGTTCACACGTACTTCCTGCCTCCTGACCTCTTCGCGCGAATCGGTCAATTCCTTTTGCGCACGATGCCAGTGATAGCCATACCATTCACGCAGGATAACTTTCAGATCA
>JBDTPH010000176.1:0-3517 GCA_039932795.1 Chloroflexota bacterium | reverse complement strand
ACCGTCCTGAGGCATTTATTCTTTAGTCATGACTGGACAGAACCCCACAAGGGGGTGATATGCGGCTTATAGACCGTCCTGAGACATTTATTATTTAGTCATGGCTGGACAGAACCCCACAAGGGGGTGATATGCGGCTTATAGACCCTCCTGAGATATTTACTTTTTAATCATCGTCACAACCATGCGTGAACTCCAGCCCACACAGAACATCCTGAACAAATCCCTTTTGCAGGCACAGGATGCCCGGCGTATCAAAAATATTCACATCGCGCTGGGTGAAATCTCTGAATTCGATCAAAAGCGTATCCAGCAACATTGGCGGGAACTCAGCAAAAGCACACCTGCGGAACATGCACAACTCCATTTTCGTTCTATAAAGGCGGAGGTGCAATGTATGTCCTGTTTTAGCAAATATTATCCCCTGGATGGAAAAATACACTGCCCGTACTGCGGCAGTTATGGCGCAAAAATACTATCAGGCGAAGAGTTCTATCTTGAATCAGTTGAGCTGGATCATGACTAAAAGCAGACTCATCTGGATGACCGCTGTGCTATTCTTCGTTCTTGGGTGCGGGCTGGTCAGCTCTGCATCGTCTCCGACCCCGGACCTGTTCGCCACGCTGGCGGCGTCCACCCCGGGTGAGTTTTCACCTCCCGCAGTTACGGAGGCTGCAGCCAGCCCCGTTTTCAATTTCTTTACCCCAGTCGCGTCCCCCACTTCAAATCCCAGTTCCGAAACGACATCCATTCCTCCCCCTTCATCTGCAGACCAGCCAGGGGGGCATATCGTCTTCACCTGCCAGCTATTTAAAGTGCAAGCCATGAATCAAATCTGTATCATGAATGCCGATGGGACTGGTTATCGAAGGCTGACAACTGAAAATAACACCCAACATTACTATCCATCTCTCTCCCCTGATGGACAGAGTGTGCTATATGCCGCGTTCCGCGAAGCGAATGTGTACGAGATCTATGAATTGGACCTCAACGAAGGCGATGTGGACCGTCTCACAAACAGGGATGGCATCCTCAATTCGCCTGAAGTCTCGCCTAATGGAGAAACAATTGTCTTCAAGCGGACAAATCCCAACAATGGGGAAAACCAGATCTGGGTGATGGATCGGAACGGTGAAGATCCCGGTAATATTCCCGCTGTTTATGGCTGGGACCCAACCTGGTCGCCGGATGGAAAAAGGATTCTTTTTGCATCAGATCGTGATGGGCCTGTTCAATTGTTCACAGTTAATTTGCAGGGACGTCAATTATTTCGGGTGACCAACCTGCCCGCCATTCGAGGCCGCAGCGACTGGTCACCGGATGGACAATTTATCGTAACATATTCCGGCGAAGCGTGGAACCGGGAGGTCTACATTCTGAATGCAGACGGCTCGAACGTGCGCCAACTGACTCCCAGCGGCGGCAATAGTCAGGGTCCCTCCTTTTCGCCGGATGGCAACTGGATTGTATTTACCGCCTACTTCGACCACTACGGTGATGATCATGGGTGTGAGATCTACATCATCCGCATGGACGGGACCGACCTGCGGCGCTTAACGAATAACGATTATTGTGATTACCAGCCGCGCTGGGGACCTTGATGAGGATTGGTGACCCAATTAATAGCAAAAAGCTCACACGGATGTGTGAGCTTTTTGTTTGTCCGTGTGAAACTTATGCCCAACCCTGCTTGCGAATCAGATCACTGATCATCGGGATTCTGACATCCTGACCCATATATGCCTGGTAGGCCCACCAGAGCATGATCAGGAAGAGTACGGCGCCAAAGCCGCATGTGACTGTGGACAGGATGGAAAGTATCACAGTTGCGACAAGTGATTGCACCGCATTGAATTTGATATAAGGACGGGACTTCTTGTCCTCCATGAAAAGAACAACGAGAGCAATCACTGGAATTGCATAGCCAAGCGCAGCCCACAGTTTGTCATCACTGGTGACGTCCATCATAGGTTCATTAGACATAAGTTCCTCCGGAGATATCTGGTTTGAATTTGCGTTATTTTACAACCAATTAAACTTAAAAGCAATCGTATTTTGAAATTGTAAGTACTGGTACAATGCCCTCATGCTCAAAATTGTTTTCATGGGGTCTCCAGATTTTTCATTGCCAAGTCTGCGTGCGTTGGTGAGTACATATGATGTGGTCGGTGTGGTCACCCAGCCAGACCGCGCTTCAGGACGCGGGCGCGGGCTCCAAGCACCGCCAGTCAAAACGCTAGCGCTCGAACTTGGCATCCCTGTGATGCAGCCTGAAAAACTGCGCCAGCCCGAAGCAATGGAACAACTCCGTGCCTGGAACCCGGAGCTGATTATTGTTGCCGCGTTCGGCCAGATCCTCAGGAAGGATGTCTTGGACGTACCGCGCTTTGGATGCATCAATGTCCATGCATCCTTGCTGCCCCGTTGGCGCGGCGCGGCGCCGATCAACGCCGCGATCCTGCATGGGGATGAAGAAACGGGCGTCACCATCATGCAAATGGATGTGGGACTCGACACCGGCCCCATGTTGACTCAACGATCCATCCGCCTCACGCGACAGGATACAGCTGGTTCCGTTTTTGAGAAGTTATCCACCCTGGGAGCGGACCTCCTGCTCGAGACGCTGCCAGTTTATTTAGCTGGAAATTTAACCCCGACTCCTCAACCCGAGGAAGGTATGACCTACGCGCCGATGATGAAAAAGGAAGAGGGCCGTTTGGATTTCACGCGCCCTGCCGAAGAATTGGAACGACGAGTGCGTGCATTCAATCCGTGGCCGGGCGCGTTCATGGATTTCGATGGGACATTGTTGAAGATCCACCGGGCGCGCGTGGAAGAGGGGAACGTATCAGTGGGGGAGAGGCTGATATATCAGGACCAGCCTGCCATAGGCGCGGGGGGCGGGCTGCTCATCCTTGAGGAGGTACAACCTGCGGGGAAAAAATCCATGAGCGGAAAATCCTTCCTGGCAGGCGCGCGCAACTGGTCGTAGCGCCTCGATGCTGGCGGGGTTTCCTATTTTTAGATCAAAATAAATCGACGGGAGAGTTTATGTTTAACTACAAAGTGTTCGTTGCAGAACTGATCGGAACTTTTGCTCTGGTTTTTGTGGGTGCAGCAATTGGTTTGTATAACGATGGGTTGCTCTCGATTGCTCTTGCCCATGGTCTGACATTGGCAGTGTTTGCGTATGCCTTTGGACACATCTCCGGCACGCATATTAATCCTGCTGTGACCTTTGGCCTGGCTTTGAATGGAACGATCAAATGGACTGACACGATAGTATATTGGGTCGCCCAGTTCGCTGGTGGTATTTTAGCCGCCTACGCGTTGAGTGCCACAGTAGGCCTGGTGAGCCCGGAGGCATTTGCCGGGGCGCAGACGAGAGGTGTTCTTACAGACCAATACCCATACTATGCCGTCGCCGTTGAAGCCTTGTTGACCTTCTTCCTTGTCAATGCAGTCCTTCATACGGCTGTTGCCGGTAAAGGTGGCCCTTTGGCGGGTTGGGCAATTG
>JBDTPH010000175.1:0-11825 GCA_039932795.1 Chloroflexota bacterium | reverse complement strand
ACCCTTCGTTCGCAGCGAGCGCTCGCTCACACCGTTCGTGCCGCGAGCACGTCGGAGCGAGACGGCATCGTCCCGACACCTGCACCCACCGCAGTGCGCTGTGTCCTTCGGGAGGGTGACAATCTGTTAGGTAATTTTTGTTAACCTTATTAGGAGACCCATGAAAGATCAGGCAGAAATCGTCATTATCGGTGGGGGCATCTATGGTGTGAATATCGCATATCATCTTTCGAAGCTTGGGAAGAAGGATCTTGTCCTGCTGGAAAAAGGTGAGATCGCCAGCGGCGAATCGTCTCATGCCGCGGGCGTGGTCACACAGTTTGCCACATCCAAAACGATGATGCAGTTCCGGAAATATTCCATTGAGTTGTACAGTGAACTGGGGTTATTCAATCACGTGGGCAGCCTGCGCGTCGCCTCGAGCCGGGAGCAGCTCTAGGAATTGGAACGAAGCGTGAGTCGGGCGAAGGCCATCGGCATGGATGTGGAGATCATTTCCCCATCTGAGGCGCTCAAGGTCATGCCGCAGATCAGCGATAAGGATCTCTATGGAGCGGTCTATTTGCCGCGCGACGGACATTTGTCTCCCTATGACACGACTACATCCATGGCACGGGTCATCAGAGAAATGGGTGTGGAGGTCAATACGAACACGCGTGTGACCGGGCTTGAGCTTTCACCGAAAGGCGAGATACAAAAGGTCATCACAAACAGAGGCTCCATCAAAACGAATCTGGTTGTGAATGCCGCGGGGATGTGGGCACCGCGCATCGCCGCCATGGTCGGTGTGTATCTGCCGACAACGCCCGTGGACCATCAACATATCGCCATCAAAGCTGTGACCGGGCACGAATTCCCAAAGCAAACCCCCTGCTTGCGCGACCCTGACAACCTGGTGTACATGCGCGAAGAGCAGGGCGGACTGGTGATCGGCGGCTATGAACCGAATCCGCTGGCGCGCTGGATTGATGGCGTCCCTTGGGAGCACGGCAACGCCACGTTGCCCGCCGACTATGAGCGCTTCGAGATGCTGCTCGAAGGCGCGATCCGTCGCATCCCGTTTTTGAAGGATGCGGGCATCATCAATCTCACATGTCACCCCGGTGCGTACACACCCGATTGCCAGCCCATGCTCGGACCTGTGGCTGGCGCGCGCGGCTTGTGGATGGCAGCGGGCATGTCGCTAAATGGGTATGGCGGTGCGGGCGGCATGGGCAGGCTCATGGCGGAATGGATTGTGGATGGTGAGGCCCCGCAGGATGTGAATGTCTATCGCGCCACGCGTTTCGGAAACTACTATTCAAACCCTGAATATGCTGCAGCGCGAACGCGTGAAGGTGTGAAATATTATTATGCATTGCGCTTCCCGAACGATGAGAATGAATGGGCGCGTCCGCATCGCGTCAGCCCTGTGCATTATCGTTTGCAGGAACTGGGCGCGGTGTTCGGTGAGAAATTCGGCTGGGAGCGCGTCCTCTATTTCGACAGGAACAAGACCTGGAAGCGTGCCGGTGCCGATCAACACGAATGGGGCTGGAACAAGCCTCCATACTTTGACCGCGTGGGAGCGGAGCACCGCGCCACGCGCGAACGCGTCACGCTCTTCGACCTGACCTCGTTCGGCAAGATCGAAGTCAGCGGCCCCGCCGCGTTGACTCTCCTGCAGCGTGTTGCAGACAGCAACATGGACAAGCCGATTGGCAGCGCAATGTACACGCAATTCCTGAACACGCGCGGCGGCGTCGAAGCGGATGTCACGGTGACTCGAATTGCTGGAGATAAATTCTGGGTGGTCACTGGTTCCGGATTCATTGGAAACGATCTGGCATGGTTGCAGATGAAGACTCAGCCCGAGGAAGATGTGACTTTCCGTGACATCACACTGGAGTATGCCTGCCTTGCGTTGTGGGGGCCCAGGGCGAGAAACGTTCTTTCGAAGGCGACGCAGGATGACGTCACGAATGCAGCGTTCCCCTATCTGACGGCGAGATTCATCACGATCAACGGAGTCCGCCTGTGGGCGCAGCGTGTCAGCTACGTCGGCGAAATCGGCTGGGAGTTGTATATTCCCAATCATCGCGCCCTGATGGTCTGGGACATTCTGTTCGAGGCAGGCAGGGAATTCAACATGGAAGTGGGCGGGTATAAAGTGTTGGATTCATTGCGTCTGGAGAAAGGCTATCGCTATTACACAACGGATGTTACCCCGCTTGAGACTCCTTATGAAGCTGGCCTTGGTTTCTGTGTACATCTCGATAAGGGCGATTTCATCGGCAGGCAGGCGTTGATCGAGAAAAAGAAGAATGGTTTTGCAAGGAAGCTATGCACTCTGGTTGTGGATGGTGAAGAGTTCACCCAAATTTATGGCGGTGAAGCTGTGTATAGCGAAGGCAAAGTGATTACGCGTGTGCGCAGCGGTGGTTATGGGTATACAATCAAGAGGAACATTTTGTATGCATATCTGCCGCTGGATCTGGCAAAAGCCGGAAGCCGCGTGGAAGTGGAATTGATCGAAGGCAGATATCCAGCGCAGGTAACTTCGACAGTTTTATATGATCCTAAAGGTGAAAAGTTGAGGATTTGATCTGAAAGATTCCCTGTGGCTGAGTCTTTTATTTCATTGATAGATATGGCGAGAAAAGCATCCCCCCCTGAATATGTTGGCTTCGGAATGTTAACACCTGTTGCGATCATGGTGCTCGAGAAAATGCCAAAACGTAATACGGGTGCCGTCGTGAAGGAAGTCAATGAATATGTGTTCGATGATGCCGCGATTGTGGCTTGTTTGCTGCGACAATGGGATGTGCCGTCGGCCATGATCGGCACTGCCGTGGGCGATGACCTGCGCGGGCACGCGCTCGCTGATCAGCTCGAGGAATGGGGTGTGCAGGGAAAAGTCCGTTTTACAGATGAATATAAAACGCCCCTGGAAGTAAACGTCTCTGACAGGGATGGCGCGCGCACCTACTTTTGGCAGCGCACACCGCAGATACTGGATACGCTTGACACAGCGGATCTGTCACCCTTGCGCGATTCGAAAATCCTATATGCTGACTGGTATGATGGCGACCACACCCTGCGTGCCATGGACGAAGCAAACCGTCTGGGTGTGCCCGTTTTCGTCAACCTGGAACACGGACATAAAGACGCGGCTGTGTTGAAAAAATTCGCCGAACGTGCCGCGTTCTGCCAGGCAGTGACGGATGCCGCGCAATTAGGCGGCAGGCAGGCATTGTTGGGGACGGCAAAAAAATTGTTAAAGTCGGGAATTCAAACCGCGATTATCACGCTGGCCAAGGGCGGTTGTCTCGTGGCACAGGGCAGGGAGATCGTGCGGGTCTACGCGCCTTCGGTCAAAGCGGTGGATGCATGCGGGGCAGGCGCGACGTTCTCGGCAGGATTTATTTATGGCTATCTCAAAGGATGGGATCTTGAATCGTCAGCGCGATTTGCCACTGCTGCCGCCACTCTCAAGGTGACCCGTGCCGGGCTGCAGATGTTCCCCCTGGAAAATATTATTGATCTGGCTGCACGTCTCAGGGTGGAACGCTGGGCATTCAAGAACGACCGCTTCGAGATCATTGACAGAATTCTTGATATTCCAAAGCAGGTTGCCAGGCAGGGTAAGGACGCTCAGGAAAAATTCCTTCGCGATATCCACTTCCCTCGCAAGCGGAAAAACGAAAGTGTCCAGCATCGCCATGTACGGCGAAGACGAAAGATTATCTAACAGGGTTATTTATCGTTCAACAAAACTTACAGGAGATCACATGTCATTTGCAGAGCTTCTTACGCCAGAACAAGTGCAGCGTATTCACGACGCGTCTCTTGAAATTCTTGAAGAGGTAGGTTTGAAGGTGCGCTATGGGCCGGCCCGCGAGTTGTTTGCCAGGCATGGCTGCACAGTCGATTCAGAAAAGAATTTCGTCAAATTGCCGCGCGCTGTAGTGGAAAAGTATCGCAAGCTGGCTCCGCCCAAATTTACATTCCATGCGCGCGACCCCAAATTCGATAAAACGATCCCAGATGACAGCCCGGTCATTGTGACTGCGAGTTCCGCTCCCAATATCATCGACCCGGTCACAGGTAGGGAGCGCCGCGCTGAGTCCATAGACATTGCGCGCATCGCCCACCTCATCAATGAGCTGCCCGGTTATGATATGTTCTCCATTTCAACACTGGCGGAGGATGCCCCGAAGGATCAATTCACCATCTCACGCCTATATCCTGCGCTCAAATACTGCATCAAACCCATCCGCACAACCACCACCGATCATAAAGATACGCTTGACATGATGGAGATGGCCTATATTGTTGCTGGCGGAAAAGATGCTTATAAGGAACAGCCGTTCCTTACACATCATTACTGCCCGACAGTTTCGCCGCTATCCATGGATAACCTTTCCACTGAAAACGTGATGTATTTTGCAGGCGAAGGTTTGCCCGTGTATCCCACCATCGTGCCCAACGCGGGTCTCACGTCGCCCATGTCCATGGCGGGGACGCTGGTACAGGGCAACGCCGAGTATCTTGCCACCGTGGCGTTGACACAGATGGTCAGGGAAGGTACACCAACCATCTACGCCACGCTCGCAACTGTTGCTGATATGCGTTCGGGAGCCTACACGTCCGGCGCCATTGAATGCGGCATGCTGCACATGGCGTTCGCTCAAATTGCACGGTTCTATAATGTTCCCTGCGGCGGTTATATTGGCCTGACGAATTCCAAGTTGAACGACGCGCAGTCTGGGTACGAAACAGGCATGTCCGGCATGGGCGGTATTGTCAGCGGCATGGATATGTTCAATATTGGTGGTCTGATCGATGCGCTGACAACCTTCGACTTTGCGAAAGCGGTCATCGATGATGAAGTGGCACAAATGATGAAGCGCGTCAAGCGCGGCATTTCATTCAGTGAAGAGGATCTGGCCGTTGACCTGATCAAACAGATCGGTCCTGGCGGCTCCTTCATCGTTGCCAAACACACCATCAGCAGAATGAAGACCGAAGCGGTGATGACCAAGATCGCCGACCGTGATGCCCGCATCGCCTGGGAAAGGAAAGGTTCCACAGATACACAGGCGCGTGCCATGCAGAAGGTCAAAGACATCCTGGCGAGTAATACTGCGCCGTTGATCTCTCCTGAAGTGGATGCGCAATTACGCTCCGCCTTCCCCGGCCTGGTGGCAGGCGATTTACTGCCATTTGAATAACATGTCGCGCAGAGTTCGAATCGTGCTCGGTATTCTCATCCTGGCAGTTTCCATTTCATTATTGATCTGGGGATTTCTACCCGCGCGGCGTGAGACTCGCGTCCAGCCGATCCCGCCAGCTGAGTTGCAACTGCCCACTCCCGCGTCGTTTCATTCACAGCCGCGACCTGCTTCGTGAACAAGCTGCCGTTTTCCTCCCGTAGTCTTTTCCCGCTGCTTGCGGCGGTACTGGTTCTGGGCCTCAGCATTCTCGCCTGCGCAAGCTCCGCGCCCGAGGCAGAACCTGCTGCTTCAGAACCCACCCTGCCCGCGCCTGTTGTGGGTGGGACAGTGGTCCCGGCTACGCCGCAGTCGGCCCTGCCTGAGAGGCGTTTCCTCACCCTGGAGTTCCCTCCCAAAATTCGGGCGGGTGATTCCGATATCATTCGTCTGACGCTGGAAGTGGATGATCTTGGCAATGTCACACCCACCGCTGAACTGGACGGCAATGTAGTGACCGGGGAAGTGATCGAGATCCCGAACCTGTATGAGACACATCACGTTGTTACTGAAGCACGCTTCGACGTTGCCGGCATGGATGTCCGTCCCACTGAGTTGATCAGCGCGCCGCTGGCACAGGGGCAGCCTGCTGTATTTTATTGGAGTGTTCGTCCGGGCGAGGTGGGAGTCTATCGTGGGACGATCTGGCTCTATCTCAGGTTTGTAGACAAGTCAAACGGCGAAGAAAGCCGAAAAATGGTATCAGCCCAGATTGTAGAGATCGAGGCGGTGAATCTTCTGGGCCTATCCACGAATGTAGTGCGCGCAACCGGCCTGGTAGGCTCCCTGGTGGGGACAGTCATGGGCTTTCCATTCTTTGAGGATATCGTCAAATTCGTTTTTGGCAGGTGGAAAAGGCGTGGAAAATAAATATAGGATGAATATCACCAAAAACATTGACATGCATTCAGTGCCGGCCGTTTGTTCTTCATGGTACAATTTCGCCGCTTGTAATACAAATTTTGCCATAAAAGATGTATTTGAGATGGAGTACCTATGAGTCAGTGGATCTATGTCGGTTTGTTCTTTATTGTTGGGTTGATTATCCCGGTCGGCGCGATCGCGGTGGCCTGGCTGCTTGCCCCCAAAAGACCGAATTCCATTAAACAATCAACCTACGAGTGCGGTATTGAGACTGTGGGTGACAGCTGGGTCCAGTTTAAGGCCCAGTATTATATATTTGCGCTCGTGTTTTTGGTCTTCGACGTTGAAACGGTCTTCCTTTTTCCGTGGGCTGTGAAACTCGGGCAACTTGGTTTGTTCGCCGTTGTAGAAGGTATCCTCTTCATCTTAATTCTCATTGCGGGCCTGACCTATACATGGCGCAAAGGGATGTTGGAGTGGGCGTAGGTTTTATATAACTGAAGCTAAAAGGCTGAATGGAGTAGTCCTTTCAGCCTTTTCTTTGTCGAATGACGTCACCCCGACCCTCTCAAGTTCGCAGGGAGAGGGGGCTAAGGAGCAACAATGAGTTTTTGGAATGATCCCCTCAAAGTAGCCGCAGACTGGTTGCTGGGCATCTTCACAGGCTGGGGAATGCCTGAAATTACCGCGCAAATTCTGATCGGTTTCATCGGTGTTCTCCTTTTGATCACAATTTTGATGGTGCTGGATATCTTTCTTGTCTGGGTGGAACGCAAGATCGTATCACGCTTTCAAGATCGGATCGGCCCGAACCGCGTGGGACCTTTTGGTTTGATCCAGCCGTTCGCAGACATTATCAAGTTGATCATCAAGGAAGACATCACGCCCGCTGGGGCTGACAAGGTGGTTTATAACCTGGCGCCCATGCTTTCGATGATGTCCGTATTGATCCTGTGGGCAGTGGTTCCACTGGCTCCCGTCATCCTTGGCGTGGATTTGAATATCGGCGCGTTGTACATTATTGCCGCGGGTGCGATTGGCACTCTGTCCATTATTATGGCGGGCTGGTCCTCGAACAACAAGTTCGCTTTGATCGGTGCGTTCCGTCAGGTGGCAGTCATGGTGTCCTTTGAAATTCCCATGCTTGCCACGCTGTTGATCCCCACGATTTTTGCGGGTTCCATGGGAATGGGAGCGATCATCGAAAAGCAGGATATTTGGTTCGTCTGGCTTGCTCCGCTTGGCGCAGTGATCTTCCTGATCGCGGCAATTGCCGAGCTTGGGCGTGCTCCCTTCGACATGGCGGAAGGCGAATCAGAACTTGTCTCGGGGTACAACGTCGAATATTCCGGCATGAAGTTTGGCATGTTCTATGCAGGTGAACTCCTGCATGCCTTCACGTTCGGAGGTTTTTGGGCGATCCTGTTCTTTGGCGGGTATCGTTTCTTCGGCCTTGAGGATGTCAGTCCCTTCCTCGCGATTGCAGTGATTGTTTTCAAGGCATTTCTGGGTTACTGGGTCATCATGTGGGTCAAATACACCTTGATGCGCATCCGCATTGACCATATGCTCGGCTTTAACTGGAAGTTTTTGACGCCGTTAGCCTTTACTCTTTTGATGGTGACTGCATTGATGAATGCCCTTCTCGCGGGAACTCCAACCTGGATTTATGTCTCAATTATGTTCCTCTCGAACGTAGTTCTCGGTTGGGTTGCGCTGGATATTGCGCGCTCGTACAGCCGCAGGGAACGTGAAAAGGCCCAGGGGTCAAAGCCTGTGGCTATCGTCGAAGCGGCTCATCACTAAACGGAGCAAACATCATATGACTGGTGAACAAATTGCTTTTCTCGTAGTAGCTCTCTTTACCCTGGCTTCCGGCTTCATGGTCGTAACGACGGGTAATCTCGTCCATGCTGCGTTGTGGCTGGTGTCGACCCTGTTTGGTGTGGCAGTGGCTTATGCATTGTTGAACGCGGCTTTTCTGGCGGTGGTTCAGGTGGTAGTGTACATCGGCGCGATTGCCATCCTGTTCATTTTCGCAGTCATGCTGACCCGCAAGGATCTGCGTGACCAGGGTCCGCAGGTGAACAGGAACTGGTGGGTCGGTGCTTTGCTCTCCGTATTGACTTTTGGCGGCTTGTACTCCCTGCTTCAGGGCTGGGACGGCATGTCGAAGACCGCGGCAGATATCCCCTCCGGGTTCGATGCGATTTCCGAGTTGGGCAACGAATTGGTTTCGCCCATGGGATACGTCCTGCCGTTTGAAGTTGCATCCGTCCTGTTAGTGGCGGCATTGGTCGGCGCGGTCTATGTCGCGTCCAATCAGAAATAAGGAGAGGCGCACATGGTTCCACTTTCCTGGTATCTCATTTTTGCCGCTGCGCTTTTCAGCATCGGCTTATATGGTGTGCTTTCACGCAGGAACGCGGTTGCGATCCTGCTCGGTATTGAATTAATGCTCAATGCGGTGAATATCAACCTGGCCGCGTTCTGGCGCTATGGAAACGTAATGCACATGGCTGGGCAGGTGTTCGCGGTGATTGTCTTCGCGGTCGCTGCAGCGGAAGTGGCTGTGGGTCTGGCGTTGGTGATCTCTGTATATCGTCGTCGCAACACCGTTGTGGCGGATGAAATTGATATGATGAAGTGGTAGGGAAACTATGACGACTGAGACATTGATCTGGCTTATCCCGCTCCCTCCCGTCCTGGCATTCTTTTTGATCGTGCTCTTGACGAACAGGAACAAGGCACTCAGCCACACCATTGCTGTGGGTGCGGCCTTTCTTTCCTGGCTTGGAAGCATGATCGTTTTTGTACGCGCGCTTGGCGTGGAACACCTGGGTGAACATCCATTTGAATCTTCGATCAACTGGCTGCCCACAGGTAACACCTGGCTAAAGGTTGGCGTATTGGTGGACCCGCTCACTGCCGCAGTGTTGTTCTTCGTGGCATGGACCGTGTTGATGATCTTTCTGTATAGCGTTGGCTACCACAATTACGGCCAGCCCAAAGGTGACCATGACCGCGCGGGTTTGCCACCTCACGGCGCAACCGTGGAAGAACATGGACACCAGCGAAGCAGTCCTGTGGGCAAACATGTAGTGCCCTCCATTGAACCGATGTATTCGCGTTTCTTCGCATTTATCGGGTTGTTCGCGTTTGGCATGTATGTGCTGGTTCTCTCCGACAACCTGCTGACCTTGTTTGTCGGTTGGGAGATCATGGGTTTATGTTCCTACCTCCTGATTGGTTTCTGGTATGGAAAAGAATCTGCCCGTAACGCCGCGGTCAAAGCATTCATGACCACCCGCATCGGTGATGTGTTCATGCTTCTCGGTATCGCATATCTTTATTACGCAACGGGGACGCTTTCCTTCCGCGAAATATTCAATGAAGAAGTATTGCAAACACTCGCGAGTGTTCCAAGTGGTGTACTTGGTTTCTCTGCAGCGGGCTTGATCGGTCTGCTGCTCTTCATTGGTACAGTGGGCAAATCTGCCCAGTTCCCATTACATGTCTGGTTGCCCGATGCCATGGAAGGCCCCACTCCCGTCAGCGCGATGATCCATGCTGCTACGATGGTCTCCGCGGGTGTGTATGCAGTCATCCGTATGTTCCCGCTCATCAGCCTTGATGGAAAGACAATGGCAATTGTGGCGTTCATTGGCGCATTCACAGCCATTTTTGCGGCTACCATTGCTGTTGCTCAAAATGATATTAAGCGTGTTCTTGCCTACTCCACGATCTCACAACTTGGATTCATGATCGCGGCCCTGGGCATCGGTGCCTATGTTGCCGCGGTGTTCCATCTGATCACTCACGCCTTTTTCAAGGCTCTGCTCTTCCTCGGCTCCGGTTCGGTTATTCACGGTATGGAGCATGGCGTGCTTCACACGGGCAATCACAAAGTTGACCCGCAGGATATGTTCAACATGGGCGGCTTGCGCAAGAAGATGCCGATCACGTTCTGGACATTCCTGATTGGTGGCTTTGCCCTTTCCGGCTTCCCGATCATCACAGCTGGATTTTGGTCAAAGGATGAAATCCTTGCGGATGCCTTTGGTCACGGTCATATCGCAATCTTTATTACTCTCGCGGTTGCCGCATTCCTAACTGCCTTCTATACCATGCGCCAGATCACATTGACCTTTCTCGGCGAACCCCGTACGCAGGAAGCCGAACATGCTCAGGAGACTCCCTGGACGATGACCGCTCCGCTGGTCATTCTGGCGTTCTTTGCTGTGACCTATGGCTGGGTCGGCATTCCTGAACATTTCCCCGTCCTCGGCGGACTCGTCCCGAACTGGATCCACGAATTCGTAGGCGGTACCCTTGCAGAGCATCCCGAAGCGTTGGAATTCAATGCCATTCCATTAATTACATCCTTAGTTGTTGCGCTTGGCGGTCTGACACTCGGCTACTTTGTATATCGTAATGTCAACTCACCTGCCGAAGACAAACTTCAGATTCCACTTCTCCAGAACAAGTATTATTTTGATGAAGCGTATGACTTCCTATTCGTCAAACCTGCCTACTGGTTTGCTGAAACCGTTGTCTACAAATGGATGGACAAGGGCCTGATCGATGGTATCCTGCATATCTTTGGGCCGATTACCGACAGGCTTGGCTCCACGATCCGTAATAACTTTGACCTGCCTGTCATCAACCGCCTGATAGGGGATGGCTCGGCTGACATTACATACTGGTTTGGTGGCAAGTTGCGTGCCGTTCAAACGGGACGCATCCAGCAGTATCTTATGTTCGCTCTGGTGACATTCATTGTCGTTGGCGCCGCACTCTATTTCTTCCTGCTGGCTTAAGGAGTACATGATGGACTTCATCGCTACTCATCTCCTCTCACTCATTCTGTTCGTTCCTGCACTTGCGGCTGTCATCATTTTGTTTCTGCCAAGCGGAGAAAATAAACTGTTCCGCTGGTTCGCATTTGGCGCGAGTCTTATCCCGTTCGTGCTTTCGCTGGTCTTGTGGTTCAGCTTTAACGCCAGCCAGCCTGGTTTTCAGTTTGAAGAGCAATATGTCTGGTACGAAGCAATTGGCTCGACCCTGCACCTGGGCGTGGACGGTCTCTCGCTTTCAATGGTCCTGTTGACCACGCTGCTTACGCCGCTTGCCCTTCTCGCTTCCTTCAGCATCAATGACAAGGTCAAAGCCTACATGATGTTGTTCCTCTTCCTGGAGACGGGTATGCTGGGTGTCTTCCTGGCGCTTGACCTGTTGATCTTCTTTGTCTTCTGGGAAATCGGTCTCGTTCCGATGTACTTCCTCATCAATCAGTGGGGGAGCGCAAATCGGAATTATGCTTCGCTTAAGTTCATGATCTACACGATGGGTGGGTCTCTGGGACTTTTGCTTGCTGTCCAATTGCTCGGCGTCCTTTTCGGGACCTTCGATCTGGTCACCTTATATGAGCGCTGGAACGCCCTTGACTCTGGTTCCATGCTCCTTGGCATGTCCGTTGGCACGGTGAAGACAATTGCCTTTTGGGCTTTTGCCATTGCCTTTGCGGTCAAAGTACCGTTATGGCCCTTCCACACCTGGCTCCCTGATGCGCATACCGAAGCACCAACTGCCGGCTCAATGATCCTGGCTGGAGTGTTGTTAAAACTCGGTGCCTATGGTTTCCTGAGATTGATCCTGCCCTTATATCCAGTTGAAGCAAAATACTTTGCAGGGGCACTGGCTTTCCTC
>JBDTPH010000174.1:0-10653 GCA_039932795.1 Chloroflexota bacterium | reverse complement strand
CAAGCGTTAGCGGGAAACATATCGAGACCACCATGCAACATAATCATTCTTAATAACGCGTGGTCTCGATACAGCACACGAACACCGCCTACTCGACCACCAGATCTAATGGAAATCAGGACTTTAATTATGACATCACAAGCCTTACAAAAAGTGGATCACTTTGCATTAAAGACAAATCAACTGATCATCATAACGCTGAGCATTTTAGCGTTTATCTTGGATCTGCCTGGTCTCGCGGCATTTGTCGCGCTGGTCATGGGACTCGGCTCCGCTCTGAAAACTCCGGGCTTTGGGTTTGTTTATAAGAACCTGCTCAAACCCCGAGGCTGGATGAAACCTGATGTATTGAATGACAACCCCGAGCCACACCGTTTTGCGCAATTTCTCGGTTTCCTATTCATGACCGCTGGATCTATTGCGCTCTTCCTGGGCGCGGGCGTTTTGGGCTGGGGATTGGTCTGGCTGGTCGTTGCACTCGCCGCCCTGAATGCATTCGGCGGATTTTGCGTCGGCTGCGCAGTCTATTACTGGCTGAGCCGCTTTCAGTTGCCGGGCTTTAGCAAGCAACCGCCTTCCGGAACTTTCCCTGGTATGAAACCTAAAGCGGGAGCCAGTGCATGAGCGGGGATATCCTATTGCGTTCTGCTGTTGCAGTTGCTATCATAGTAGTGGGTTTGTCGGCATACTGGCTGATCAATCAACGATTGCTTGTACGGGCACGTAGTAATATTTTTACGTTGTTCAATCAACTGCCAAACAAACCCGTCATCGTGTACTTCACAACGCCCAACTGTGCTCCGTGCAAAACGGTCCAACGTCCAGCACTCAATCGAGTGTCCCAACTCATGGGTGAAAGCCTGCAAGTGGTCGAGATCGATGCCACCGAACGTCCCGACCTTGCCAAACAATGGGGTGTGATGAGCGTCCCCACTACCTTTTTGCTGGATGCCCGCGGGGAAGCGCGTTACGTCAATAACGGGGTAACACGTGCTGAGAAGTTGATGGAGCAATTAGAGACCTTGTCAGACTATTCAATCTAGACAGATATCTCATAAAAAAATTTAGGAGAAACACACTACATGCCCGTTTTACGAATCCCCACACCCCTGCGTTCCTACACCAGCGGACAGAGCGAAGTGAAAGTCAGTGGCTCGAACATCTCGGAAGCACTCACCGATCTGACAAGCCAATATCCACCGATCAAGCCGCATCTATTCAACGATAGCGGAGAGCTGCGTCCATTCGTCAATTTGTTCGTTGGCGAGAACAATATCAAGGACCTGCAGGGAGTGGAAACACCCATCCAGGATGGTGATAAACTCGTGCTGATCCCGTCCATTGCGGGCGGATGTCATTGCGAGGCTGAAGCCCGAAGCAATCTCCTCGATCTGATAGGATACTAACTACCATGTCCCTTCCCGAACTTTCTCGTGATGAAATTCTGCGCTACTCGCGCCACTTGTTGATCCCCGAAGTGGGGCTGGAGGGTCAGCGCAAACTCAAGGCTTCGTCCGCGCTGATCGTGGGCACGGGCGGACTCGGCTCGCCGGTATCCCTTTATTTGGCGGCAGCGGGCATCGGTCGCATTGGACTCGTGGATTATGATGTCGTCGATTCGTCGAATCTGCAGCGTCAGGTGATCCATGGCACATCCACCATTGGCAAACTAAAAGTGGATAGCGCCCGCGCCAAACTGCTGGACCTGAACCCCGCCATCCAGGTGGATGTTTACAACGAGCCGTATACCTCCGAAAACGCGCTTCGCATCGCCCAGGACTACGACATCATTCTCGATGGGACCGACAACTTCCCGACGCGTTATCTCACCAATGATGTGGCAGTATTCCTTGGCAAGCCGAATGTGTATGCATCCATCTATCGCTTTGACGGACAGGTCAGCGTGTTTTATGCCAAAGTGGGGCCATGCTATCGGTGTCTCTTCCCCGAGCCTCCCCCGCCCGGGCTTGTCCCCTCGTGCGCGGAAGGTGGCGTATTGGGCGTCCTGCCTGGCACCATTGGGACGCTTCAAGCCACCGAAGCCCTGAAGGTCCTTCTCGGAATTGGTGACCCGTTGATCGGAAAGCTCCTTCTTTACAACGCACTGGACATGTCTTTTGATTTTGTGAAGTTGAAGAAGAATCCCAAATGCCGCGTGTGCGGACCCAACGCCGATATCAAGGAATTGATCGACTATGAAGAATTTTGCGGTGTCCCAGGCCATGATTACGGTGAGGAAGGCTCCGCCGGTGCCAATTGGGACATCACTGCTCCTGAGTTGGCTGAACGCGTGAAGACCAATCACCTCAAGCTGTTGGACGTCCGCGAACCGCACGAATTGCAGATCTCCGCTTTACCTGATGCAAAAAACATTCCTTTAGGACAACTCGCAGCGCGGCTCTCCGAACTGGACTCCGCGGATGACATGATTGTCTTCTGCAAAGGCGGGACACGCTCCGCTCGGGCGCTGGAGTTACTGGTCAGCGCAGGATTCAAGAAAGTGAAGAACCTGAAAGGCGGCATCAACGCCTGGGCAAAGGAAGTGGATACGGATCTGCCGATTTACTAAACATGTCATTGCGAGGGCGCTCTTGTTCCTGCCCGAAGCAATCTGCTCGTTTGATAAAAAACCAAAGCAAAACTCCCGCCAAAGTTTCGGCAGGAGTTTTGCTTTGGTACAATATTTACAACCAACCAAAGGAGAGAGAATGGGATTAACTGTATCTTCTGAAAAACGCGTGTATGACAACATTTTAGGTGCGATCGGAAACACTCCACTTGTTCGTCTCAGTCGCATTGGGCGGGATTTGCCAGTTCCACTGTACGCAAAGCTTGAATTCATGAATCCGGGCGGCTCGGTCAAGGACCGCGTCGGAGCCAATATCGTTGAGCAGGCAGAAAAGCGCGGGGAACTAAAACCGGGTGGCACCATCGTCGAAGCGACCAGCGGTAACACAGGTGTGGGACTCGCCATCGCCGCGGCGCTCAAAGGATACAAAACGATCTTCGTGATGCCCGACAAGATGAGCAATGAAAAGATCTTGTTGTTGCGTGCCTATGGATCGAAGGTCGTCATCACGCCAACGGCTGTCGCGCCGGAAGACCCACGCTCATATTATGAAGTGGCGAAAAAATTTGCACGCGAAACTCACAATGCCATCCTGGCGAATCAATATCACAACCCGGATAACCCGCTGACCCACGAGATGACGACCGGCCCTGAGTTATGGGACCAGACTGAAGGACGTGTGACCGACGTCATCATCGGCATGGGAACGGGTGGAACCATTTCGGGAATCGGCAGGTATCTTAAGTCGAAGAATCCAGATATCAAGATCGTGGGCGTGGATATTGAAGGCTCGATCCTGACGGAGATCTGGCAAAGTGGCGGAAAGATCCCCGAAGGCGCCTATCCAAAAACATATAAAGTGGAAGGCATTGGCGAAGACTTCCTGCCCTCTGCCACAGACCTGAGCGTGGTGGATTGGATCGAACGCGCAGGCGACCGCGAATCCTTTTTATGGGCGCGGCAGCTGGTACGCCAGGAGGGAATTTTTGCAGGCGGCTCGTCCGGTTCCGCCCTGGCGGGCGCGATCAAATATTGTCGTAAACTATCTGCCGATCGTTTGCCGGTGGTTATCTTCCCCGATTCGGGTTCACGTTATCTTTCAAAATTCTATGATGACAAATGGATGCGCGAATTCGGTTTCCTGTCGATGGAATTCGGCGAGACCGCCCTCAGTGACCTGCTGCTCGCCAAACCCAACAAGGCATTGCACGTCGCAACACTCGGCGACACGATCCGCAAAGTGGTGACGGTAATGCACCAGCATGGAGTCTCACAAATGCCGGTGGTCAGTCCAAACGGCGAACTGGTTGGCTTGCTCGAAGAAGTGGACCTGCTCAACCACATGCTCGAGGAGCATGACCATAGTAATGAGGAACTCATTGATGGGCTTATTCAGAACGCGGGTGCGGTCTTCCCACCAGAAACATCGCTTGAAGAGACCATGCCCTCGCTGACAACGGGCTATGCATTGATCGTTGTTGAAAACAGCAGGCCCATCGGCATCCTGACCAAGATCGATGTGCTTGACTACGTGGCAGGAAAAATATGAACAAAAACGACCCTCGATCAAAAGTGAGGGTCGGTGATTGATTCCTCCAGTTGCCTGGCCAGGGCGATCGCGCCCATACTGCCCGATTGATTCCCCAGCCCGGGCGGGACAATGTATTGATCAACGTGTTCCAGCAGGCTTTTGCTGGAAACATAACCATTTAACAATTCACAAACCCTGCTCCTGACCTTCGGGAACAGGAACTCGCGCTGCATCACCCCCCCACCCAGGACGATTCTTCTGGGAGAGAGGGTCAGGATGTAATTCATTAAGGCCGATGCAATATAGTCCGCTTCGATATTCCAGAACGGGTCACTCTCAGGGACAGTTGCTCCTTTTGCCCTGAGCCGCTTCTCGATGGCAGGACCGCTCGCCAGCCCTTCGAAGCAGTCGCCGTGGAAGGGGCAACTTCCCTCAAACGGATCCAATTCGCGGTTGTGCGGGATGCGGATATGTCCCATCTCCAGATTGACCAAGCCGGCCAACGGTTTCCCGTTGACGATGAATCCACCGCCGATTCCCGTGCCGATCGTGACATATAAAGACGGGTCACATCCCCTGCCCGCTCCCCAGATATACTCACCGACCGCCGCTACATTGACATCCATATCGAATGCGATGTGAACCTTCAGGGCGCGTTGCAGAGTGCCGCGCACATCGGCGTTGCTCCAGTGAGGCTTGGGCGTGGAAGCGATATGACCATAGGTTGGCGATCTGGGATCCAGATCGAGCGGCCCAAAACAGCCCACCCCAATGGATGTGACGTGCCCGGCTGAGACATACGGCTGAAAAAATTGTACAGCTTTTCTCAGGGTTTCCTGCGGTGTCGTGGTTGCAAAGCGGATCTCTTCAACAATATGTTCAGGCCCGCCTGCCACACAACATACAAACTTGGTTCCCCCTGCTTCAATGCCGCCATAAAGTTTTTCCCTGGTCATGATTGTATTTTAGCACGATGACTTATTCTTAAAGTGAAAATCGGGAGCGTGGTCCCGATTTTCATTCATCGTGCCAGCTCACTTTTTGAACGCGATGCCCAGGTGGTTTGCCACTGCCCTTTCCTTTCCAGGCACATTCTCGTCAATGAGCGTATTCAAGACGCGTGGTCGTCCATCCACGCCTTCGATTACCATGCTGGAAGAACCTCCGCCATCGAATGCCATGCCTGCGTACGCTCCGTACGAGATTAACATGCCAGCCAGTTCATCGAGCGTTGCACCCTTGCTTGTTTCCCGTCCATCCACCACGATCAAATACACCCAGCGTCCATTCTGATTTACGCCAAAAGCCGTGCGTGGATGCAGGCTGGTCGTATCCAAACCGCTGACCTTTTTGCCTTTTGTCACCAGCATGAGGTCGCCGGAAATGGCATTGTAGATCTTGCCCTTCGGTTTATCGAACGTTATTTCATTACCTTGATTGATGTATAAAATGGGATGTCCTGGCTCTCCCTGCGAATACACCCTGCCGCGTGAAGCCGCATAGCCGATCAGCCGTATCGGGTCACCTCCGCTGGGACAGTAGTCCTGCGGATTGTATTCCGAGGGATCAAGATAATAAAAGCCATCACCGTTCACAGCGATCTGTAATCCCTGGTCCGCCAGGAACTGCGATGTGGTGCGTGTGCAAAGCTGGGGAAGAGCATCTCGCAATGGAGGCGTGACCAGAAAGCGTAATGCCTCAGAGCGCGTATCAATGACAAGGACATGCGAAACCACGCTGCGCGGCCTGGATTTTTCGGCCCGATGATAGGTGACTCCCTTGAAGATCTTCTGCATGACGGATGCAGGAGACTTGCCCAGCTTTTTGAGAGAGGAAGCCGCGGCCCAGGCGATCAACCCATCGACACGCCGAAAGCGGATCCAAGACTTATCCTGATTCGCATCAATCGCCTGCACCGTTTCATTCTGTGTTAGGTAACCTTTTGCAGCAAATGTTGTACCCGGTCCCTCGCGAACATTCAGACGCGTACCGGTCACCTGATACCAGTCATTTATGCCGCTGTCTGGAGGCTGATCAGGGTCTGGTGGCGGTGGAACGACATAAGGCACCAAATATCGGGCAGACGCCCAGCCTGTCAACCCATCACTCCGGCGGATCTGCCTCCACGTTTGATCGGCATTGGCACTGATTGCCGTGACGATCTCGTTCAACTCAATGTACCCCAGTGACGTGTACCCAGTCCCGGGCCCTTCGCGGACGTGGAGCCTGGTCGCCGTTACACGATATTTCTGTCCAGCTGGAGGGGGAGGTGGCGGCGGTGGTGGAGTCGTTATTCTGACAAGATAGGTCGTCGAAGCCCAGCCTGTCAATCCATCCCTGAGACGGCGGACCCGCATCCAACTCCCATCCGCGTTCGATTCAAGAGACGCAACGACATCATTCCGCACCAAATATCCAACTGCTCTATAGTTTGTACCCGGCCCTTCGCGAACGTACAACGACCCGGCATTGACGCGGTATTGATCGCTGTCACCCGGTGGCGGTGGAGGCGTAGTTGTAATCTTAACGAGGTAGGCAGAGGAAGACCAGCCCGTCAGCCCGTCTGTGAGGCGCCGCACACGGTGCCAACTCCCATCCGTGTTGGAGTCGAGCGCTTCGACAATATCATTCTGCACGAAATGCCCGATCGCACGATAGTTGGTGCCCGGCCCTTCGCGCACATATAAAGTTCCAGCGTTAACCCGATAACGGTTTCCCCGGGGGTCTTCCGGCGGGACCGGGTCTTGCGGTACAGGCACGCCAAAGCGTTGTGCAAAAGTCTGGGCATCCCCATTGAAATAGTTTAGATCGATCTCAAGACTCTCGACCCCATAATAGGGACCATCGCCCGAGGCGGTAAATTGCCAGAACAACCATTCATTCGCGCCCCACGGTTTTGGGATCTGTGGTTCAGTAACACCATAATTCGCGATCCATAATGGATAGCGATGGAAATATTCCAATTCAGCCGTCTGTGTGGGAGCGTTGCTTTGCCAGTAATAAAAGGCTGTGTAAATGCCCACCTCTTTGCGACCCACGAGCCCTTTTATTCGTTCCAGAAAGACTTTCCAATGGGTCCAGCCGGTGTACGGGCCCCGATATGCCTCTTCAAAGTCTGCAAAAAGGGGAAGTTCCCCGAGGTCACCGTTCAACAAACCGAACCACAGCTCAGCCTGTTGTCTCGGGTCCGCGCGGCTATCATAGAACCAGTATGAACCGCGCGGCAGGCCAGCCTGCTTTGCATTGCGCCAGTTGGTTTCAAAATCGGAGTCTGGCCAGGCGTTTTGCCCGGCCCGGATGATGACAAAATCCGCCGCCTGATTCAATCGTACAAAATTTATGCCTTGTGGGGTATTGGGGGCATCCTGATAAAAACTCACGTCGGGACCGATGATTTTCCTCATATTCTCTCCTTCTGTGAATTGTCTTCTATTATTGTATCAGGGACACAGATTCGCTTCAATATATCGTGGATAGAGACAAATCGTCATATCGTAACCCCATTTCAGAATGTACAAACATGTTTCGAACGATCATCACGTCCTCTCGCTGGCGGTAGACCCTATAACCCAAATGGTCTCGCAGACATGTCTGCGAGACCATTTGGGTTCAAGCCTTTGGCAATGCTTTCAAGAGTATTGCCTCTTGCAGCATTTGTTTAAGCGATTCTTATGGGGTATTCCTGTTTTTTGCCAGATGTTCTGACCAGAGCCTGGCAATCTCTTCGCGGGCTTGCTGGCGGGTATAGCCATACTTGACCTGCAGCATGGTAACGAATTTATCAAACTTGACATCCGCTTTATCCACTTTAACCAGATCGTGATCAGCCATCAAACTCCACCACTCCGTGGATTGGCCTCGAATCACGGTCCATTTTTCTTCGAATAGCGCTTTGTTCATTATCATATGGTTCTCCTAGAGATAACAATTTACAGCTGTTTGAACTGACTGGGAGTTTTCGTGTTTTTGTTTATCGGCAATTGTTGATTCCCCATGTATAAGCAAAACAAAACGTACAAACTCTTTCACCATCGGGTGATTTGTATTCATTGTACTACGTAATATGGGTAATATCAGTGCAGACAGCTCTTTCTTTTGCTCCGCCAACACGGAAACGTGATCCATTAATAATGGTTCCGCCTCAGTCAACCCCGATCCTGATGCCAAAGATGACTTTGGCTTGCTCTGTGCTGATCTCAATAGACCGGACCAGGTCAAGCATTCTTTTCTGCTCTGAAGTTTGAACGAAAGGTCCCACATCAATAACGATCTGGTCCTGATAGATATTTATCCAATCTGGTAACGCCTTAAAAAGTGACCCCAGTTTCCCCAACAACACGTTATTTTCCAAAAAAGCCCGAACTTTGGGAGAGCCCGTCAGGTCCACCGACCTGAAAAGCCTCAGTTTCAGATTCACGGGCCAGGGCCAAAGCGGCGTTTTTACGTCCGCAGAGACGCGGTTTTGCGCACCAATGGTTACGCGACAATACGTGATATTTTTATTTCCTCGAAGTGAAACGGCGATGAGTTCATTGACCAGGTGCTCGGGTACAGGAACGGATGCGTCAACGGTAAGCCCCGCTAATTCTGAAAAGTTGTTGTCGACTACTTTTCGAAAAACGTTGTCCATGGAGCAAATTCTAGCAGATTCCATGTGTAGTGGCAAATCCCTGCCTGGGAAACAACCGTTGGCAAGTACGTTTGGAGTACAGAATCAAAAATCAGGATTTGCATCCCGATTTTTAATCCATCTTATTTTATTGTCCCGCGTTACACTCAGCGCGTTGACTTTTTCGGCGTATTGTCAGGGATGCTGGCTTTACGAGCCTCTTGTTTTACCTGGCGTATGTGCTTACGCATCCCCTTGGAGGGCCGCTTTGGTTTTTTCTTTTCTGCTACTGTGTCCATTTGTTTTGCTCCTTAGGTTGTCGATGACTTGAGAAATCGCTTGTGAAGTATTCTTGTTTTTAGTTTCGTGCTCCGTCCACAGCCTGCCGACTTCATCGCGGGCTATCTGGCGCGTAAAACCATATTTGACCTGCAACACCGTCACGAATTTGTCGAACTTGACATCCGCCTTATCCACTTTGATCAGGTCATATTCAGCGATCAGGCTCCACCGCGCGGTGGACTGACCTCTGATTAGTTTCCATTTGTCTTCAAATATCGCTTTGTTGATCATGCAGTTCTCCTTTCGTTGGAAGACACTTTAACGCACCTTCTGCAGAAGGTGCGTTTCTGGTATATGCAATTATCGGGAGTTCCGTGATTTTGTTTACAAGCAACTATCCACTTTCCCACTTTGGCAAAACAAAATGTACAAACTCTTTACGATCACGTACCGTATTCATTGTACTACGTACTTCAGATAATACCAGTGTAGGCTGATTTTTCTCCTACAGAGGAATGCCACTTGATAATCGTTTTCAGGCGTCGGGTTCAAAAAGATTTTGAGCTTACTATACCGATGTCGGATAAATCCATCGCTCTCGACGGAACGATAATACAAGCCTGTTTTGCACATGTTTTATTAGGGTTTTATTATAAATCTGTGCAAAACATTGACAACGCCTGAAAACTGACTAAAATGATTATCATGCAATCCAAACAAATTCACGGAGGAAACAATGAAAAAAATTAGCAGGTTTGTGTACGCCCTATTGATAGCTGTACTGGCTTTTGGTGCTTTTGCTGCTCCTTCAGCACAGGCCGCGCCAAAAGGAAATACCATTGTAGAAGTTGCCCTGGCCGCCAACGCCGAGAGTGGTGAATTTTCCATACTGATCGCTGCACTGCAGGCCGCTGACCCGGCTGTAGTCCAAACCTTAAGTGGTAAGGGACAGTTCACCGTCTTTGCCCCAACAGATGCTGCTTTCGTTGCCTTGCTTGACGAACTTGGCTTGTCAGCAGGAGAGCTGCTGGGCAACAAGGCACTCGTGACCCAGGTACTTCTTTACCATGTGGCCCGTGGAAGCCGCGACTCTGCTGAAGTGCTCGCTTCCAGCCGCATTCGTACCCTGAACGGCGGCTTCCTCTTCCAGAATGGCGGCGTTCTTACCGACGCGAACGGCCGCACATCCAATATCATTGCTGTGGATATCAAAGCCAGCAACGGAGTCATCCACGTCATTGACAGCGTCGTTTTACCGTAAGCTTCTCCCCTCTTATTGATATGCAGGCAGACATCACACCCCGGTGAATTTCATCGGGGTGTGATGCTTTAAGTGGTATAAAAACACCGCGTTGATAATTTGCAAATTCAGCTTACACCACGTACAGCCCATGCAATTGCTCCAACAGGGGTTGCAGAAACCTCCAGCACTTCTCTTCCAGTTCCCAACTATCTTGCTTTTTCTCGCCTCTGCTTGTACCCTTAACCTTGAATAGACCTCCTGAAAAGTTTGCGCTCTCACAAAAAACTCTACCAGAAGGTCTATTCTTTTGCTTATCTACCCCGTTCCTGAGTTTCGGGGTTAATCATGTTTGTGGATAATTATCTTACGGCAGCGGGATGCCGAAGGCACGGACGATGAAGACGGCCATCTCGCCGCGT
>JBDTPH010000173.1:0-7437 GCA_039932795.1 Chloroflexota bacterium | reverse complement strand
CAAGTCTACTGGATTATGGACATTTTTGGTGTCTACTTTATCGGGGCAAGGTCAAAGATTTGCTTGACGCTGATTATTTGAATTATTTTCTCAATAGCAGTACGGCAAAAGAATATGGAAAGACAGTTGTAATTTCGAGTGTCAATCAAGCCAATATCAATGGAAAGAAATTACAGAGTTATCCTATCCCTCTTCCGCCGCTCGCCGAACAACGCGCCATCGTCGCCAGGCTGGATGTCCTTTCGGCAGAGACGAAGAAGCTGGAAGGGATTTACCAGTCCAAGCTGGAGGGGTTGGAGGAGTTGAAGAGGTCCGTGCTGGCGAGGGCGTTTGAGGGAGAGATTTAAGGCAACCCCCTTCCGTCTTCCCCCAAATTCCAAAGTGCGGAATTTAGGGGAAGGGAATTTTACAATGGGATGAAAATAGAATCTGTTGCGCAGGTCGCTGGCTCCTTCTCCAAATCGGTTTTTGATTTGGGGAAGGCGGGGATGGGGTCAAGAATTGCGGTTAAAATTCATTCATGCCACCCAGAAGAACCACACCCAAGGGCTACGAAAATGCCCGCAAACTTCGCAAGGCGCTCACTCCCGCCGAGCGCAAACTCTGGTCGCGCCTGAGAAATAATCAACTCAACGGTGTAAGTTTTCGGCGGCAACATGCTGTTGGAAATTACATCCCTGATTTCCCCTGGCACCGAACGCCAGGACGGTGTGTGCCATCAAAGAAAAACTCATCATCGAATTGGATGGCGGTCAACACCTAGAACAGGATGAGTACGATGAAGAGCGAACAAAAGATCTCGAATTATTGGGTTACAAAGTCATGCGATTCTGGAACAACCAGATAATGAATGAAATGGATGGCGTTATACTTGTCATTATTCACGCGTTGGAAGATGGGCACAAGACAGAAAAGCACATTGATATATCATAAAAACGAAGAAAAACTGATATATCGGCGGACATATATCAGTGAATCAACGCAAAATAATACGATTCCCAAGTAATAGATCTCCAGCTAGCAAGAACTGTATTTACTTGTTTACAACAGTCATCTTGAAAAGATAAACCATGAACGAAGCCGAAACCAGAGCCGAACTGATTGACCCCAAATTGCGTGAAGCAGGCTGGGGCGTTTTGGATGGTGCGAGAATCCTGCGCGAACGTCACATCACAGATGGCAAGATCCAAACGGGCGGCGGGCGTGGCAAACCGTCCATTGCCGATTACATTCTCGTTTATAAAAATCGTCAACTGGCGGTCATTGAAGCCAAGCGGGATGTAGACCCTGTCAACGAAGGCGTAAGGCAGGCAAAGGATTACGCGATCAAGCTGCATCTCGATTTCACCTTTGCCGCAAATGGCAAAGAAATTTACCAGATCGAAATGAGCACGGGCAAAGAAGGTCTGGTCCAGAAATTTCCCACGCCCGAAGAACTCTGGAACAATACCTTTGCAGATGTTCCGCGCAACAACTGGAACAATTCATTCGATCTCGTCCCCTACGAGGATGTCGGTGGCACCAAGTCCACGCGCTATTATCAAGAGATCGCCGTCAACAGCGTCATGGAAGCCATCGCCGAAAAAAAGCAGCGCATCCTTTTGACTCTCGCCACGGGGACTGGCAAAACCTTCATCGCCTTTCAGATCGCCTGGAAGTTATTTCAAAGCCGCTGGAATTTAAAGCGTGACGCTTCGCGCCGACCCCGCATCCTGTTTCTCGCCGATCGAAACATTCTCGCCGACCAGGCCTTCAATGCCTTCAACGCATTCCCCGAAGATGCCCTCGTGCGCATCAAACCAAACGACATCCGCAAACGCGGCAGCGTCCCAACCAACGGCAGTATCTTCTTCACCATCTTCCAGACCTTCATATCTGGTCCCAATGACACGCCGTACTTTGGCGAATATCCCAAGGATTATTTTGACTTCATAGTCATCGATGAATGTCACCGCGGCGGCGCAAACGACGAAGGTAACTGGCGCGCCATCATGGAATATTTTTCGCCCGCCGTGCAGCTCGGTCTCACTGCCACGCCCAAGCGCAGAGACAATGTCGATACCTACAAATATTTCGGCGAACCCGTTTACGTCTACTCCCTGAAGGAAGGCATCAACGATGGCTTCCTGACTCCCTTCAAAGTCCGCAATATCAAAACCACCCTTGATGAATACATCTACACTTCAGACGACACGGTCATCGAAGGTGAAATTGAAACAGGCAAAGTCTACAAGGAAGCTGACTTCAACCGCATCATCGAGATCAAAGCGCGTGAAGCCAAGCGCGTCCAGCTCTTCATGGACGAGATCAACCAGAACGAGAAAGCTCTGGTCTTCTGCGCCACCCAGGATCATGCTGCCGCTGTCCGCGATTTGATCAACCAATATAAGAAAAGCGCAGATCCAATGTACTGCGTCCGTGTCACCGCCAACGACGGCGATTTGGGCGAGCAATATCTGCGCGAGTTTCAAGATAACGAAAAGACCATCCCCACCATTCTGACCACCTCTCAAAAACTGTCAACGGGCGTGGATGCGCGCAACATCCGCAGCATTATCCTCATGCGTCCGATCAAGACAATCATCGAATTCAAGCAGATCATCGGGCGTGGCACACGACTCTTTGATGGCAAGGAATACTTCACCATCTACGATTTTGTGGATGCCCATAATCACTTTGCCGACCCTGAATGGGATGGCGAACCAGAAGATCCCGAAGAACCAAAGCCACCCTCCAAACGTAAGACCGCTGAGCCGCCTCCCGATTACGAGCCGCGTGTCAAAGTCAGAGTGAAACTTGCGGACGGCAAAGAACGCGAAATCCAGCACATGGCAAACACCCTGTTTTACGACGCGGACGGCAAACCGCTCACTGCCGAACAATTCATGGAGAAACTCTTCGGTAAACTGCCCGACTTCTTCAAAAACGAAGAACAACTGCGCGCGGTCCAAGCCTGACACGCGCAAAGCCCTGCTCGGGAAACTCGCCGACGCAGGTTTCGGCAGAGAGCAGCTACACATCATGCAATCGCTCATCAACGCCGAAAAGAGCGATCTCTTCGACGTGCTGGAATATGTCTCGTATGCGATCCAGCCGATCACCAGAGAAATGCGTGTCGCCAAAGCGCAATCCAATATCTTCACCTCCCTGAGCAACGAACAAAAACAATTCGTTGAATTTGTCCTCTCCAAATACATCGAAACCGGCGTGGAAGAATTAGACCAGGAAAAGCTCCCCCATTTGCTCAAGCTCAAATATCAAGCGCTCGATGATGCCAAGCAGGTCCTTGGCAGCGTGCAAGTTATCAGCAACATTTTCATTGAATTTCAGAAGTTCTTATATGTTCAACAGGTGACGGCCTAAGTGTTTTCGAAATCGAACTCAAAAAGATTGGTGTGCTGGACAAGTCTGCATTGGATGTGACGCCATTCGGATCGTTGAAGAAGTTATCGGTCGCCTAACAAGCCTCGCCCGATCAACAGCAAAGACCGCTTTAGAGAAGAAAATTGTTTCCAAAACTCAAGTTTCTATTCTTGACGCCTGATCTGTCCTTAGATATTCAGGGAACGATAGTTAAGGTTCTGTTTACAGGGGATTGATAGCAATCTGTTTACAATAAGCCTCGATTGTGATGCAAATTGGGAAACGAATTTTAGTGGTATGTAGCTAGAATGGATACTGCAATACGGGTATCTATTTGTTCATATTAAAACTTACTGCCTGTAATTGTGAATGTAGGCGCTAAAACAAAACCATGAGGAAGAGAGTCTCAACTATGAGTCTGATCGGAGTCTTCCCCCTCTGACTGTTCATCCATACGAGCCGCCCACACTCTTGATCCATGTAAGATCCTATCAGGCTCAATTTCCGGCCAGCCCTCTGCCCGCAAAAAACGTTCCGTACTCGCAGCTTTCTCGCCTGAGAACGTCATTCCATCTAATCTGGCAACGAGCCATGTACCTTCGTCATCGCGTTCGTAAAATAAATAGTAGACAGTCATTTTTGACATCTCTTTCGCCTTCAAAATAGCCATTCAAATTTGTCAGAGTAATACTAACACGGTTAGGAGAGTTGTGATCTGTAAGGAGATCGTGATGCATAAGGTGATACAGTTACAAGGCAAGGAGAAACGATAAAATGGCAAATCAAAAAGATACACCTGTCCGCGTCCAGTTCGAGCATAATACAACTGCCCAGGATATCTTAAAAGGCATCCGAGATCTTCAAGATAAATGGGCAATAGAACACCCTCAACTAGCCCATGAAAAATATCCAACTCGGTACGCCGCTGATGGGTCAGTGATTCCAGGAGCAGGCAAATAATGAATAGCATCAATGTAAATGTAAATGTAAAAGAGGATGAGAAATGACAAATGAAAAAGTAAACCTCTCCCGCCCCAAGGATGAAAGCCTGGAAGCCTTCAAAGACTGGATACAGGAACTAACCAACCGGCTGACAGGCAAGACTGGTGATGACGGATCGATGACAGATGAAGCTTGGGAAGAACAATGGAAGAGGTTCTGGAAAGATAAATCATAACAATCGATAGTGTAAAAGAGGACGAGAAAGGAGCCTCGATCTGGGATGTCTTTTGCCGCTTACGATAGGCATCAATGGCAAGATCACAGATTATGAGTTGAACTCGCTCTTTGTTGATCTTCGCTGTTTTGTGCAAGATTTATCTGCCTCCGGAAACGGGGAAGGTGGTTCGGAACAGATCCCCGAGCCCACAGGGTGCTGCGCGAGGGGCACACACAGAAACATGCTTTCGGGCATGTTTTTTATTTTCAATGTAGTACAAGAAAAGAGTCATCACAATGATGACTCTTTTTTCTTTAATAAATCTGGAGAAAACTGTAATCATCAGGAAACACCCGAACAGAATCGCAACTAATCTGGATTTGGCCCAAGCAAAAATTTGTCATGCTGAGCGATAGCGAAGCATCTCGATGACCAATTTTGAGACCCTTCAGTTGCTGGAGCGCGCTCCTTCAGGGCGACATTGCTAGTAGTATTGGATAATCCAATTGTTCGCCCTTTACCTGATGAATACAAAATCCGGAGAAAATATTCCCTTTTGCCTTAAACGAAAAGCGCCTGGGTGAGGGGGCACCCGGGCGCTTTTCAATGTTTATTATATCCTCATCGTCATTTTTGAACATAAGGGATTTCCCTACCGAGGGTCCGAGTGATTTACGAGACCGCCTCAGGAACTTTTTCGGTCGGAAGGATCCGTTTCACGATCTCAATAATCCCGAGCCCGCCAAGGATGATGATGCCAAACGCAAGGAACATTCCGCGTCCGCCGATACTTTCCAGCAGCAAACCACCTACAAACCCACCTACTGCAGAACCAAAGCCGAACGATACCGCACCGAAGAGTCCCTGCGCCGTGGATTTCAACCCCTCGGGCGCGTGTTCATCCGCATAGGACACGCCGGCCAGCCACATGGCAGGATAGATCATGCCTGCAAACACCTGCAGGATTAAGACTGCAGATGGCGTGCTGACCAGCGCATACAGGAGCGAGCGAATTCCGAGCAGCACCAGCGCCAGTACAAATAATCTTTGTGCGGTAAAACGCTTCACCAGATAATTCCCGAAAAAGAAGATCGGGACTTCTGTAATCGTCGCGATCAATAATGCAATGCCCATGGTCGATTCACTCGCGCCCATCTCAGCCATGTATGGGAACAGGTACGATGCCACACTAAACGCACCCACACCGCCAAGAAATGCAGAAGCCAAAAACAGGATCCAGCGTCGGCTTGTAAGAAAGAAGCGAATGCCACCGTTGTCCGATGAGGCATGAACTGTGGAATCATGCACCACTTTTTGCGCGACAAACAGGTTGATGAACATCAGCACAGAGAAACTCCAGAAGGCGATCCTCAACCCATAATTTTCCACCAGTGCCCCTGCAATCGGGGCAAGCACGCCCCATCCGATCGTGCCACCGAGGCGGATGCGTCCATACATCGCCCGGTCCTTGCCGAGCATGGACATCGTCGCGCTGTCGGCGAGGGAAGCAACAGGTGACAGAAAAATATTGAATGCAATAATGACGAAGAAGATTAACACGAAGCCGCTGAGTGATTGCAGGATGAGCACAACAACAACTACAATGCCAAGTCCAAGGCTCATGATCAATCGATGGCGCCGTGTTGCGTCTGCCACCCCTGTCCAAAAGGGCGCGGCGACCAACGTGATCAACGGCGGAATACCCGTTAACAGCCCGATCTGGGTACCGCTGAATTCCAGCTCCTGGTAGAACAAAACAATGAACGGCATGAACGAAGCAAGCGCTGCAAAATACAGGAAGTAAAAACTAAATGGCCAGATCTTTTTCATCAGTGATATAACCTTTCTTCGAACCGCCACCATTATATGACAGTGTGATTTTTTAAATGGAGTAAAATTCAAAAATGTCCGATATCCTTGTCATTGGTTCGCTGAATACTGATCTTGTGGTGCGCACACCGCGCTTTCCCCAGCCGGGAGAAACCATCAGCGGAGAGGATTTGCAGGTCATCCCCGGGGGTAAGGGAGCCAATCAGGCCGTCGCAGCGGCAAGGCATGGCGCGCAGGTGTCCATGCTGGGGCGCGTTGGCAACGACAGTTTTGGCGATTTCCTGCTTGATAATCTTAAAGTAAATAACGTGGATTTTCATTACGTCCAGCGCGACGACGCTTCGACAGGCACCGCCATCATCGTTGTCGACTCAAGCGGACAGAACAGTATTGTCCTTTCAGCGGGAGCCAATGGCAAAGTCCTTTCTGCAGATGTGGCGAACGCTTCCTTCTCAGATCACAAGCTGCTCCTTCTCCAACTTGAGATTCCGATCCCGACAGTTTTATCTGCCACCCAGCACGCCCACGAAAGCGGACTGCGCGTTATTTTGAATCCTGCACCTGCACGAGAACTCCCTGAAGAACTGATCTCGCTCATCGATTACCTCATCCCCAACGAAACGGAATTGAGTCTGCTCTCCGGCATGGACGTGGACGATATCCCAACCGTTACACGCGCTGCAAAGGCTTTGCTCGACCGCGGCGTGAAACATGTCATCGTTACCCTGGGAAGTAAAGGCGCACTGATCGTGACAAATACGCAGGTGACACATATCGAGTCGTTCGAGATCAATGTTGTGGACACCACCGCCGCAGGGGACGCGTTCATCGGCGGGTTTGCCTATTCATTATTACAAAATAAATCACTGGAAGAATCGGTCCGCTATGGATGCGCCAGCGGCGCACTTGCAACAACGAAATTCGGCGCACAACCATCCCTGCCAACCAAGGACGAAGTGGAAAATTTTATTAAATAAAGCTCCTGCCGCCGTCTCGAAGATGCCGCATCGCGGTACACGGCGGCAGGGACGCGCCTGGAGCCAACTTGAATCCCAAACGAATCATTATCGACACCGACCCCGGCG
>JBDTPH010000172.1:0-21816 GCA_039932795.1 Chloroflexota bacterium | reverse complement strand
TCGAGCAGAAATGATGATAGTAGAAATTATCCGGATGGTCGAAGTCGGCACCCCAACCGAGCAGGAACAAGTCTGCTTCCCCGTTCCAGACCCGGTCAATGAACTCGCCGGATTCCAACATCTCCACATTTGCAGTAATACCAACATCGCCCAGGTACTCTTTGATGGCTTGCGCCGTATCCATGGCCTGCGGCAAATAAATGCGCGGAACGTCACGGATCCACAAATTGACAGTGAATCCATCCGGATAACCGGCATCCGCCAACAGGTCCCTTGCGAGTACAGGGTTGTAATCGTAATCCTGCACTGCTGTGTTATATCCCCACAAAATGGATGGAACGAATTGATCAGCAACCTGTGCGGCATCCACGCTCCCGGAGACATCGCCACCCGTCGCGGTTTCGTGGCGATTCACACATCCATTCTCATTGCAGTACCAGACATCAACCCTCGAACCGGTTAACGCCGTGCCTGAGACCGTATCCGCGTTCGGATCGACATTTGTGACATCCAGGCTGGTGACGAAGTGTGTCTTTGTTGTAGCGCCATCCGTCATCGTGATCTGTTGATCAGGCTGAAGAGTGAAGCCAGACTCCTGTACCTGGAATTTAACAAAGGTTTGATTTGGATCCCAATCGGCGACACCGACAATAGCTGTCATTGGGTTGGGATCATCTGTTGTGGTTGGGTCGTCAATTCCAATCGTGACTGTTGAGCCTAAAGTCCATCCCCAGCCTTCAATAGTATTATCGTTAACGCGAACGCCAAAGGTGGGATTAGGCGCACTCCAGTCCATACGACTGCCATCTCTATCATCATCATTGACTTGGGCGGCACCGCTTGTGCTAGGGACGATATCCCACACACCTGAGAAGTCGGCAGTCCAAATGCCGGATATATCAGCAGAAACCTGTACGCCAGGCCAGTTCTCATGCACCCACACACTAAGAATCTGCCCGCTGTCTGCTAACCCAGTGACGGTGTCTGACTCTACATCAACGTTTGTGATTTCCAGTACGGCTGTGGTCATCGCTTTGGTGTTCAAACCGTCGGTTACGACAAAATCCATGCCGGGAATAAACGGATCCAATCCATCGAAGTCTGTGCCAAATGCACCCATTTCGTTGGTCTGGATTGTGGCTGCTTCCGATCCGTTGATATTGATGGTGACTTCGCCATTTGGAATCCAATTCCAACCATCTATATGATTTGTCCCTAACTGTACAACAAAGTTAGGGAAGCCTTTGATTGTCAATGTCACGTCGCCGTCATTATCAATCTCGTGGGCGAAGACTTCGTGATCGGTTGTTATATCCCACAGGCCTGAAAAGTCCGCAGTCCAATTACCGTTTTCATCGGCGGTCAAATATAGGCTAGGGCTTGTTGGAGGACCGCCGCCATTTTGGCGCACATCGACTTGCAGGTTACCAAATGGCTCAGCGACCCCGTAAACGCGGTCAAGGTCAGCGTTGAAAGCAGTGATCTGCAGGCGAGATACGATCAGTTCTTTTATGGTAGCACCATCGGAAAAAGTGACGATATGGCCTATCCGTACATCAAAACCGTCCAGGTCGAAATGCAGATCAGTACCTCCAGGTGATGAAGTTACGATTTGTGTTTCGGTATAATCCACTCCGGGGCCAGTGTTTGGATCATGGATGGTTAGTGTTACGCTTGCTCCCAGAGGCCAATCATGGCCAAAAACGCCGTCCCAGTTTTGCCCCACGACTATGCCAGGCATGCGCCAATCGTACCAGGTACGATCCGAGTCTTCCTCGTATTCGGCGGCCCAACCACTACTTCCCTGCTGAATATCAAGTGTAGACGGATCATCTTTGCCGGTTCCCGGATTATGGTAGTTCGCTGTCCAATTACCGTAGCCATCCGGAGTGACCCAGCGGGTTATGCAGTTATTCGGTACCTTGACACAAAATTGCACCTCAACACCCGGAGTTCCAATACCTGAGATTGTGTCCGCATCCAAATCCAAGTCTGTTATCTTCAATTGTGAAACAGTCATGGTCTTGGACTGTCCATTTCCGCTTGCGGTGATAATGTAGCCGGGACCGGGTTCGAACTGATTGGGCCAGTTAAATTCAGCAAGGAATTCGTTCGGGCCGCCCGAGTTCCAGGGCGCTTGATGTACAGTATCTGTGGCTGTGTAATCCACATCGCCTAATCCATCAGACGGATCATCAATCGTTAGTGTGATAAATGTACCTAGCGGCCATTCGCGCGCATGGATCCAGTTGCTGTAGGGAGCCGCTTCAACAAACGGGTTGGGTACGCGCCAGTCTATTTGAGTGTGATCCCCATCTTCGTCAAATTGACGTGCTTCACTGCTCATGCCAGGGGTGATATCAACAACATCCTGTTCGTCCCCATCTTCGCCGGGCTCAGAGAATTCAGCCAGCCACTCGCCATTTGAGTCAGCGATTTCATGGCGGAAACCAAAACAGCCATTCTCGTCACAGTAAATATGCCCAATGTCAACCTGTGTGCCGGTATCAGCTTTGCCGAAGACAGTATCGGCAACCGGGTCAACAGCGGTGACCACCAAATTGGTGACGGTATGCGTTTTCGTAATGTTGCCATCTGTCATCTCAATGAATTGCCCAGCCTGCAAGATCAGTGATTCCCCTAGATCGAACCGAACGAAAGTCCCATTGGGATCCCAGTCGGCAACCACAACGGTTTGTGTTCCGATCTCGTTACCATCAATGAACAAGGAAACTTCACTACCCAACAGCCATCCATACCCATGCACCTGATTCTCGGTCAAGCGGGCTGAGAAGCTGGGGTTGATGAGTGCTTGAATCTCCCACCAAATGAAGGTTTGACCAAGATATCCCTCGCCTCCTTCATCAATAGCCCAGCCCGAGGTGCCCGGCACGAGGTCGTAGGGCTGCTCCCAGTCCTCGTCGCCTGCTGCCACGTTGAAGTCGGCGCTCCAGCTGCCGTCTTCCTGCACCGCAGCACTACGACGCCGAGTCTGAACATAAATTCCAACGATGCTGCCAGGCGCTGAGTCGGTGGTGCCCTTGATCGTATTCGGGTCGTGGTCGGCGTAGGCTGAGTTGACCTCGGTGATGGTGAGCGCTGTCACGGTAAGATATCTGACAATGCCGTTGCCGGAGACGGTGATCACGTTGCCAGGCTGGATATCAAACTCCACTGGATCGATATCCAGGTAGAAGCTTCCGTTCTCGTCAGTATCAGCGGTGGCGCTGAAAACACCGTCGTCAATGTCGATGGCGATCGATATCTCGGCAGGCCATCCATGTCCCGAGACCATGTTGCCAACAGGGTCCACATTAAAGCGGATATATGGAACACTATAGCCGAAGACGGTTGCATCACCGTCTTCGTCGCGGTCGAAGGCTTCTCCGCCAGCCCAACCCAGGTTCACAGGTTGATCCCAGGGTGCCTCGCCAACCGCTGTGTTAAAATCGGCGACCCAGGTGCCATCGTTTTGCACCTCAACCAGGCGCTTTCGCAGAACGTTGTCGTCAACGTTCTGGACCTCGATAATACTTCCGGCTGGTGAGTCAGTGGTTCCCTTGACAGTGTTTGGATCGACCAGTGCATCGGCTGGGTTGACCTCAGTCACCTCGAGGGCGGTTACTGTGTGAGTCTTGACGATGTCGCCGTAAGAGACCTTGACCACCGTCCCGTGTTGCTGAGCGTGCCCTACCCCGAACTCGCCTGCGGATGTGGTATACGCGGTCTCTACCACAACACCATCGATCTCGATTGTGAGCTGAACACTAGCGGGCCAGTCGTATCCATAGATACCACCGAACGGATTAACGTAGAATCGCGGGGCGTAATTTTGAGCCGATACTTTCATTGGCGCTCCCATTGCCATAGCAATCATGGTAATTATCATGAAGATGTTAAAAGCTTTGTGAGTTTTCATTTCGTCCCTCCCAAGGACTATTCCTTAAAACAAATAACCGGCCAGAAAGGCCGGTTTCGCTGTTGGCTTCCCAACGCTCGCCCCCACATCTGTGGGTTGAGCGACCATCACAAAAGCATTGGTTCATTGCCGCTGTTTAGACTGGATGCAACGATGAAACATGATGTATAAATTGGCGATCAAAATATTGGTTTACCGGTAAAAGATCCGCCCAGGTGAGCTAACAGTAATTCCCTCGCTATTATCATAGCAACAATCGGGCGCGATTGCAACTGGGAAAAGGTTACAGTTTCATTCCAGGCGGGGTGAACTCTCGATATTTTCATGGCAGTCTTTTGAGAGTTCACCCCTACTGAATTCTTACTTCGCTTTATAGATAACGATCGAGCCTCCTTTGTGATTACTTTTTCGAAACGTTTGGGATTACTTGAGTTTGAAATATGCCACCAATGATGAACCATCCATGGTGATCATGGTCACCTGGTAACACTTTCCAGCAGTTTTAGGCGTCTTCCAGTTGAAGATGAATTGACCCGATTGGGTGTCATAGCGCAGGCTGCTGCCGCCCGTTGCCGTGAGTTCGATTTCGTCCGTGGCGGCCTTGGCATTGCAGGTGATTTCAGCGGAGGTGAGACTCTTAATATAGGCGGTGTTCATCAGTTCGGCGGGACCCGCGAAGATCTCGAACTTAAAGGGCACGGTACTGCCGCCTTTGACCAGATTGTAGATGCCGTTCATATCTACGGGCTGGTAGAAACCCTTCAGTGGCCAGGCTGACACTGTTACTGTGACTGTATCGATAGCGCTTAATTCGCCAGCGTCTGTCACGCGCAGACCAATGGTGTGATCTTCGATTTCCATAAACGCAGTTGTTGTGGTTACTCCGGTCGCATCATCATATTGGCCGTCGTTGTCCAGATCCCATGCGTAGGTCAACGCGCCACTCTCGGGGTCGGAAGAGGCGGAAGCGTCCAGAGCGATGGTATCACCTGCAAAAACGATCCGGTCAGGTCCAGCATTCGCTACCAGAGGCTGGTTGTGTACCAGATAACCCCACAGATCAAAGTAGGGAGCAATTCCAAAGCTGGTTGTATAACCAGGCTTGACCAGACTGATGCGCTCGGTGAAATAGAGCGCGGGATAAACACATTCGCGCAACCATCGCTGAATACGAACGCGAGAAGATCGCCGAGCGTATGGTTCGCGGAAGACGGCAGGTCGTTAAAAATGGAAAAATTATGTTGCATGGCAATAAGCCCCCATATGGTTATCGTCTTTCAGCGGATGGCAGAAATTTAGAGATTCACGAGGAGGAATCTGCGGTTGTCCGCTTAATCTACAGACTGTATGTTGAAGGCGATGAGAGATGCAGGCGTTTATCTTCTCGGGCAATTGCTGAAAGATTGACGGAGATGAGTGTTCCGACCTGGGCGGATCTGCGTGGAATGTTCAAGAAGCGTGGGCAAGGGGAGTGGTCCTGGAGGCTTGTAATACGGGTTCTTGATTCGGAAACTTATGCAGGTAAGTGGCATTACGGAAAACGAAATTGTTTTACTGGAAAAATCAATACACGCGATTATTGGTTGACCTTCGATGTGCATCCAATAGTTTCAGAAGAGATTTGGAAAAGGGCTCAAGTTCAACGGAAGTTGAACACGAGTGAATCAAAGCGCAATATAAAAAGGGAATATCTACTAAGAGGACGAGTCAAATGCGGTCTGTGCAAAAGCAGTGTGAATTGTTATGCCACCCAGCCTCATGGCGGTCGGTATTACCTCTACTATCGTTGTAATGGCTATATGGGGAACATCGCTAATGTTGCGTGTAACCTTCCTGGCTTCCGAGTTGATGTTGTGGATGATTTAGTTTGGGAATGGATAAAAACTCTTCTTACTAAACCCGGCGTTTTGGAGGATGGACTTGTTGAATATCAAGAGGGTAGGGAACAGTTCTCAGCTCCAATTCGTGATCGACTTGTTGTGTTGGATTGATGGCAGGATGAAAAAACGCAATTGGACCGAGTGCTTGATCTATATATCTCTGGGGATATTCCTCGGGAATTGTTGGTGGATAAGAAACAACGTTTAGAGTCAACCCTCGTGGCATTAGAGAAGGAACGCGATGAATTGAATATAAATTTGGAAACCGAATCTTTGTCAGAAAACGACGTTCAACAAATTCGAGAATTTGCAGCACAGATTGCAGAGGGATTGGAGCCAGGGGATGAAACGTTTGAAGGTCGTCGACGCGTGCTCGAGTTGTTGGATGTAGGAGCGCTTCTAACAGTAGAAAACGGTCAGAAGTTTATTGATGTATGGTGTTTCTTGGGTCGAAAGAAGTTATCGATTGAGTCGCCTATTTATCAAAGTGCGGAACCAGCCAGAAGTTATCCACACTGTATCGGGCAAACCCAACACCGACAACATCATACATGCCGCCACGTGACATGGCATTCAGAACATGCCTGCATGTTTTCAGGATCGGGTCATGTTGTGGAGAATCTGTTGACGCACGACGAAGGAGATATTCAACCGCCATCGGTTGAGGGAATTTCGGTGCGCTGCCCCAGCCTCCATGGTTCCAATCATAGGATTCAAGCAGGGCGTTTGTGGTTGTCTCGAGTGTTTGCTGGGTGAAGGAATTGGCGGGCTCATTCCTTTGTGCTTGAGGCTGTAGATATTCAAATATCTGGTTGCCCACTCGATCAACTTCCTGTTTGTCTTCGCTCCATGCTTTTGTGAGGCTCGCTAGAACATCCTTGAACGCTGGCATGTTGTAGCGCCGTACTGGTGGAAAGTAAGTGCCCGCATATCCCCCGATCAGCAAATATCTAGCGCCGTTCCCGTTCAGTAATTTCAAGAACTCCTTGAAGTCGAGCGGTAGCTCGATGTCCATAGTTGATCCTTCGAAGGATTTCCATCTGCATGAGGCGCTCAGAGGGGGTCCGCGCGAGCCAGTATGCTTTTTCGTCAGATTTGTCATCCAAGGACACGACCGAAAAGGCCTTGCGATCAATTCTGAGATCCGCGGGTAAAGTACGTGACATTTATTAAATATACCTGACTTGGATTAATGCTCAGAGTGCCTGGCGGAGACGGTCATTGCGCTTTGAACTGAAGGGATGGTTTGGATGCCTGGTCATATCGTCTCGCGTTGGAGAACTTCAACCTCTCCGCTTGGCGTGGGACTTTGTCCCCGACGAGACATGACCGCAGGTCTCAATTTTTGCCAAGACCTATACTACTCATCGGGGTCGGAGACCCTCGATGAGCTGGCTTCTGAGCCGAGTTTGCGGATGTGCTTCGGGTTCAGCACTGAGATCAGCCTGACCCCGCGGCCGAGCATGGCTTGCGCCTCCGCGTCCAGTTCCACCCAGTGGAAGCTGCGATGTTCTGTATATGGATCAATGCGCACCACGGTCCCGTCGAACCAGCCTTCGGTTCCCCATGTCTTTGCTTCGAGAAATACCTGAACGCGGTCGCCCACACGAATGGAATCGCTCATGGAACTATTTGCGGCGGCGTACGAAACCAAACACAGCGCCCGCGACCAGCATCGTGATCGCGCCGTAGATCGACCACTGCGGATTCCCTCTCATAAAACTGCCGGGCAGGATGTTGATCCCCTGCAGGAACCAGACCAGCCCGGAAAGAAAGACAAGCACGGCTATGATTTGAATTGCGAGTTTCATTGAATTGAAGTTTCCCTTCATACCTGAGTTTCCGAAATTATAGCCGAGGGGAGAATCCCTGCATATCCGCTTAGAGACTGTTTCTTAACTCACCACAACCCCGCAGAGTAAGTGCGGGGCAAAGGACACAAAGAACACGAAGGTTTGACGTTTGATGGGCAAAATTCGTGTAAATCCGTGAAATTCGTGGCTCAACATGGTTTGAAAGGCGTTTTAACGCGGCTTCAAACTACTTAAGAAACGCTCTCTTAGGGTCCAGCCGGCGGCTGGATGCCGTTGCCAGGAGTTTTCTTCCCTCCACTTTTTGCGTCACGCCCCCGGCGGGGAATCGTTAATGGGATAGTGCCCCGATGGGAGCACCAGAGTTTGTTGGTAAATAGGCTCAAGCCACCGTCCGCGGCCGCGTCCTGCGAATAAATTCTTCGCCGAGGACGGCGAAGAGAGCAAACTCATCTACAGACTTTTTGTGCACCCGCCGCTATAGGGCAATCGCATCTAAATTCAATCAATAAGTGACACTTGTACACAAAGTGATTACATCACCGCGAAAATCCCTCACCCTGCCCTCTCCCACCGGGAGAGGGGGAAGTCGTCCCGGCAAAAAATCATCACAATTGGGGTGAGGGAAAGACCGCCTGTGTCCGATTCATTGCATTTCAAGGTTTTCTGCTTTGACAACTACGATTCTAAAGGCGATTGAGTCACAAATTAGATGCGATTGCCCTGCCCGCCGCTATCCTGTAGTGTGGAAAAATTTCAAAGCATGATAAAATAGAACGTCCGTTCACATAATCCAACCCTTTCCCACACAAACCATCCCATGACATTTAAACTTCAAGCACCCTTTATACCGATGGGCGACCAGCCCGAAGCCATCCAGGGACTCGTGGATGGCGTGATGTCCGGCAAAAAAGACCAGGTCCTGCTGGGCGCAACCGCCACCGGCAAGACCTTTACCATCGCGTCTGTGATCCAGCAGCTGCAGAAGCCGGCGCTGATCATGGCGCACAACAAGACTCTCGCTGCCCAGCTCTATTCCGAGTTCAAGGAATTCTTTCCTGAGAATGCGGTCTCCTATTTTGTTTCGTATTACGATTACTTCCAGCCTGAAGCATACGTGCCGCGGCATGACCTGTATATTGAAAAAGAGACCGAGATCAACGAAGAGATCGAACGCCTGCGGCTGGCAGCGACCACGGCGCTGGTCTCACGCCGCGACGTGATCATCGTCGCTTCGGTGTCGTGCATTTACGGGTTGGGATCGCCCGAAGAGTTCGGCAAGGGGACGGTGATTCTGAAGGCTGGCGAGTTATATCGGCGTAATGCACTGCTGCGCCAGTTGATCGAATCGCAATATCAGCGCAACGACATGGAACTGCGGCCCGGTACCTTCCGCGTACGCGGCGACACGCTTGAGATCATCCCAGCGTATGAAGACCGCAAGGGATATCGAATCACATTCTTCGGCGATGAGGTGGAACGCATCATGCAGTTCAGTCCCCTGACCGGCGAAGTGTTCGATGAGCCTCAGGAAGTCTCCATTTATCCGGCCAAGCAGTATCTGACGGATGCCGACCGCTTGAAGGATGCAATTGTTAATATCGAAGCCGAGATGGAGGATCGTATTGCACAGTTCAAGGCGACAGGCAAACATCTGGAAGCACAGCGCATTGAACAGCGTACGCGTTATGATCTCGAGATGTTGAAGGAAGTGGGCTATTGCTCGGGTATCGAGAACTATTCACGTCACCTGGATGGCCGCGCCCCGGGCACACATCCCTGGACGATGATCGACTTCCTGCCAAGTGATTACCTGCTGGTGATCGATGAGAGTCACATGACCATCCCGCAGGTCCGCGGCATGTACAACGGCGACCGCGCCCGCAAAGAGACTCTGGTGGAATACGGCTTCCGCCTGCCAAGCGCAATGGATAACCGACCCCTTAAGTTCGACGAGTTCGAGCAGGTGATGGGACACACCATTTACACGTCTGCCACGCCGGGGCCCTATGAATTGAACAAAGCGGACCAGGTGGTGGAGCAGATCATCCGTCCCACAGGGCTGGTCGATCCCGAAGTGGAAGTGCGTCCCACCAAAGGGCAGGTGGATGACCTGGTCGGAGAGCTCAGGCTGCGGGTTGAAAGAGGCGAGCGCGTCCTTGTCACCACTCTCACAAAACGGATGTCCGAAGACCTGTCTGAGTATTTACAGGAGCTGGGACTCAAGGTCCACTATTTGCATTCAGAAGTGGAGACACTGGAGCGCATCGGTATTCTGCGTGACCTGCGCAAGGGAATATTCGATATCCTGGTGGGTATCAACCTCTTGCGTGAAGGGCTCGACCTGCCCGAAGTGTCACTGGTTGCGATCCTGGATGCGGATAAAGAGGGATTCCTGCGTTCAGGCACGGCGTTGATCCAGACCATTGGCCGCGCCGCGCGTCATTCCAGCGGACGCGTGATCATGTATGCCGACCGCATGACCGACTCGATGAAGTTCGCCATCGAAGAGACGAACCGCCGCCGCGCAAAACAGATAAAATATAATCATGAGCACGGTATCACTCCGGTCAGCATCCACAAGGCGATCCACGACCTCACCGAAGAGATGGCGGGCAAGGCAGTTGGCGATGCAAAAGGGGAATATAAAGTAAAGGGCGCGGTGGGATTGCCGCGCAACGAATTGCAGAAGATCATTGCAGAACTGGACAAGCGAATGAAGGACGCGGCAAAGAATCTCGAATTCGAGAAAGCCGCGGCGATACGTGACGAGATGTATGATTTAAAGACTCTGCTCGCGGAAGATGAATCACTCAAGCCCTGGGAGAGAATTAAATTGCTGGCCGGAGAGGATTAACCTCCTCCCGCCAGGAAGGCCAGGGAGCGTCTGAATCTTTTCATCAATATTCAGGATCGCATCCTGATCATGTTATTCATCTACGTTCCCATCGGTCTTCTTTCCCTGATGGTTGTCATGTATCGGAATCTTTTACAGGTGTGAAAATAATATGCAAAGACTTAGAGACTGTTTCTTAACTCACCACAAAGGACACAAAGAGCACGAAGGTTTGACGTTTGATGGGCAAAATTTGTGGAAATACGTGAAATTCGTGGCTGAACATGGTAGGACCTATATCCCTCACGCCCTTCTCTGGCGGTTGAAATGCAGGATGAATTGCTGCAGAAAGTGAAAGATGTCAACAAGCCTTTCGAGCGTAACGGATCGTAGGCAGGCGACGTCTATCAAGTTATGATCAAACTCCATCGTGAACAAGTCAGTCCAGCGGCCGATGCCATCGAAGCCGAATTTAAAGACATGATCCTTGGCTATGACCTCGTAATTGCCGATCGAGCAGAGGCGGCAAAACAGTTCGGGCTCGAACATTCCCTGCCTGTCATTACCAACAATGAAAAGGTCGTAAGCGGAGATGCGATCCCCGCGTATATCAAAGAACTTCAGAACCTCATGCGTGAGTGGCAGGCGTTCCAAGGGGATTCCTGCTATGTGAATGATGACGGGCAGACCTGCTTCATATAAAAGTGGCGATCTCCTCCAGCGGCTTTTTCGTGATCACAGGCACCTGTGCATCGTCAGCCGGATAACCGACCACCAGGAGCAGGAACGGCTTGCTATCGGGATGAACATCCAGGATGCCGTTCAGAAAACCCATGGGGCTGGGGGTGTGGGTAAGTGATACCAGCCCGGCGTTATGGATGGCGGCTATCAAAAACCCTGTTGCAATTCCAACTGATTCATTGACATAATAATTTTTGACGCGCCGTCCATCGGGCAGCTCGCTGTGGTTTTTCCCAAAGATCACGATCAAATAGGGAGCGGTCTCCAGAAATGGTTTACGCTCATCCGTGCCAAGAGGCGTCAGGGCATCCAGCCACTCCTGTGGGGCGCGGCGGCTGTAGAACTCTGCTTCCTCCTGTTCTGCGGCGATGCGGATCTCGTGCCGTGTGCCCGGGTCACTGACAACGACAAAGTGCCAGGGCTGCAGGTTTGCGCCATTGGGAGCAGTCCCCGCCGTGAGCAGGCAGTCTTCGATGATCTGGCGCGGAACCGGCCGCTCTGAAAACTCCCGTACGGTACGGCGTCTCTGCATTTCCCTGCGGAAGGAGGCGGCTCGTTCCTTCATCTCCTCCAGTGGATATTCAATATAAGAAGTAAGCGGCTGGAAATTGGCTTTCGTCATAATGGCACCTCATTAAGGGCGATGTCTGGCTGTATGAAGTATATAACCCGTCAGTTTTCTTTCTGTTATCTTTTTTCATTCTTTACAAAATCTTCATATGGGGGGAGTATCCTAGAAACATAACATAACAAGGAAGCCGGTTACCCCGCCTTCCAAAAGGAGAAACAAATGAAGAAAACAATTTTAATCTCAGTTCTGGTTTTGCTGGCAGTGGGCGTGGTCGGTGTTGGCGCTGTCTTTGCCCAGGGAAGTCAGCCCCCGGCACAGGGTGGCTACGGCTGGATGCACGAGTATATTGAACAGGCGCTCGCAGATAAACTCGGTCTCACTGAAGCTCAGATCGAGGAACAATACGCCGCCGGCAAAACCATGTACCAGATCGCCCTCGATAATGGCATCACACAGGAAGAACTGACCAGCTTCATGAACGAGGTCCACGAGGACGCGTTTGCCAAGGCTGTCGCTGCTGACGTCATGACCCAGGAGCAGGCCGATTTCATGCTTCAGCGGATGCAGAACCGTGGCGCATATGGAACTGGTAACTGCCCGATGCACAATGGACAGGCTGGACAGTTCGGACGTGGATCTGGATACGGCCCAGGCATGATGCAGAATGGTGGCAACGGTCGCGGTCCCGGCATGATGTGGGGCGCAGGCGCACAACAGAACCCGTAAGCATGCAAATGATACGCCAGGAGAAGGTCATCACAAGGTGACCTTCTCTTTGTTTTAATGACTCACCTTACGCAGTTTATGTCTTTTAGTATGTCACCCTCCCGAAGGACACACCGCATGATTTTTGGTTTGCGTGAGCAAACCATAGCAAATCACGGTGGGTGCAGGTGTCGGGACGATGCCGTCTCGCACCGACGTGCTCGCGGCACGAACGGTGTGAGCGAAGCGACACCTGCACTGCACCAAACGCAGTGCGGTGCAAGTGAGCGAAGGGTCTCTACGATAATCTCAGAGATTCTTCGCTCCGCTCAGAATGACATTGCGTAAGGTCACTTAATGAATAAGGCTGCCTGACCTCATATAACGATTGGCCCGTTAATTCTCCTGCTCGGCAAAGGTCCGTCCTGCTTCGGTCAGTGCCAGATGTCCGTTTACCCGCACTACATACTCTTTTTGCAGGGCGTTCTGCACGATGCGCTGTGCAAAATCGGGCTTCCAGCGCAGTTCCTTTGTAAGGTGGTCAATGCGGCTTTCGTTTTCGGCAATGGCGGTATTCTCATGGGTGTGTAAATGGATGACGAGGGTTTCGGTCGCGAAATACAGTCTTTGCCTTTGCAGCTGGATGGTCCGCGCCAGGATGCCCTGCGTGGGCGAGAAGACCAGCGCGAGCCCGAAGAGCAATCCGGCGATCGTCGTGATCGAACCTGCAATCGATGTATCTATCACGACGGCCATGTAATAGCCGAATATGGCGGATAATGCACCGACCGCTGCTGCCAGTCCCATCATGACCTTAAGGTTGTGTGTCAACAGATAAGCAGTCGCGGCCGGGACGATCATCAACGCCACGGTCAGCACCGCTCCAACCGCCGTGAACGCGCCAACTGCTGTGAGCGAGACCACAGCCATCAAGCCATAATGGATCACTTGTGGTGAAAAACCCAGTGTCGTCGCAAGCCCGGGGTCGAATGTGGCGATCTTTAATTCCTTGTAAAAAAGTGTAACGAACAGCAGATTGATCAGCAGCAACGTTCCCATCACCCAGAATGATTGAGGTCCCAGGTTCAGCCCGTTGATCAGCAATGTGTCCTGCGCGGAAAATTCGATGTTGCCATACAGGATCGCGTCTGCATCGAGATGCACGTTTGCAAAGAAGCGCGAGACCAGCGCTGTCCCCAAAGCGAACATGGCAGGGAAGACGATACCGATGGCGGAGTCATTGGCGACGCGGCCGCTCTTTTGGATGGCCTCCACCAGGCTCACGGTCAGGAGTGCAGCGAGTGCAGCTCCGAGGAATCCAGCCAGCAGGTTGGGTCCGTTTGCGAAGAAGAATCCTGCAACCAGTCCAGGTAGAATGGCATGACTGATCGCATCCGCCATCATGCTCATTTTGCGCAGGACCAGAAAAGCGCCCAACAGTGAACAGGCAACAGCAACCAGGATCCCCGCGATAATAATCACTGTGCCTGAACTCATACGACCTCCGGCGGTGGGGTGAGTGTGCGGTTACGGTTATGGAGCCATTCCCAGAACAGGCCGCGTGCGGAACCAAACGTAAATGACAGAATTACAAAGAGCGTCAGGACAAGGATGATCATCGGACCCGTGGGCAGCCCGGATTCGCTTATGCTGACCAGCGCGCCTCCCACTCCGGAAAGCGCTCCAAACGCGGCGGAGAGCATGATCATATGATCCAGGCGGTTCGTCCACTGACGCGCTGCCGCGGCCGGGCCGATCAGCATGGCTGCCATCAGGACGACGCCCACGGTCTGCAGGCCGATGACAATGGCAATGACGATGAGGAAGGTGAGCAGAACGCTTACCCACGAAGCACCAAACCCGATACTCGCGGCAAACGATGGATCAAAGGTGATGAGTTTGAACTCCTTATATAAAATGATCACGACCGATAGGGCAAGCGTGCCGAGGATGGCCATGGTGGTCACGTTTTCGGCCACCAGTGTCGCGGCCTGCCCGAAGAGATATTTATCCAGGCCCGCCTGGTTGGCGTTGCCCGAGCGCTGCAGGAGGGTCAGCAATACAATACCGAAGCCGAAGAATACACTGAGCACGATCCCGAGGGCGGCGTCTTCATCCAGCGCAGTATGACGGATGATGTACATCAGCGTGAGTGTGCCCAGCCAGCCTGTGACTGCCGCGCCCAGCATCAACAAAATGGGAGTCTTTTCACCGGTGATCATGAATGCGAGACAAATGCCCGGGAGCGCCGCATGCGCAAGTGCATCGCCGAGCAGCCCCTGACGGCGTAAAACTGCAAATGTGCCCAGCGCGCCGCTGACGATTCCCAGCAGCGCGGAACCCAGGGCGACATTCCGCAGTGTGTAATCGAAGATCAGATCGCGTAACAACTCGATCATTGCGGCAGTCCTATTTTTTGGAAGTGAGCCAAAGACGCGTTCATCACGCCGCCGTAGGTGGTTTTTAAATTCTCCAGCGTGAAGGCTTCCTTGAATTCACCGGCTGCGATCAGGCGCACATTCAACAGCGCCACCCAGTCAAAATAATCAGGGGCGGAGTCGAGATCATGGTGCACACAGATGACAGTCCTGCCCTGGTTGCGAAGCTCCTGCAGCAGGGTGACTATGGCCTTTTCTGTCAATGCATCCACCCCCACAAAGGGCTCGTCCATGAAGTACAGTTCCGCCTTTTGTGCAAGCGCCCGCGCCAGGAAGACTCGTTGCTGCTGTCCGCCGCTCAGCTGGCTGATCTGGCGGTGGGCATACTCCTCCATTCCCACTTTTACAAGACATTCCATTGCCAGTTCATGCTGGGCTTTGCCGGGGCGTCTGACCCAGCCCAATGCACCATAGGTTCCCATCATCACCACGTCCAGGGCGTTGGTGGGGAAGTCCCAGTCTGCACTTGTGCGCTGCGGAACATATCCAACAAATCTGCGATTTTCGGCATACGACTTTCCGAAGATTTCAATGGTGCCAGCTGCGCTTGGGATGATACCCAGCACGGCTTTAATGAGCGTGGATTTTCCCGCGCCGTTTGGACCGATGATGGCTACCAGCTTCCCCGCAGGGATCGTGAGATCCACATCCCAGAGGACAGGCTTTTCGCGATAGGCTACAGTCAGGTCTTTGATCGAAACAGGAGGCTGATCATTTGTATTTGTCATGGGATCACCTCAGTGCCTTCACAACCGTATCTACGTTAAATTTCAGCATGCCAATATACGTGCCTTCCGGCGAGCCAGCCTGCCCCATTGCATCCGAGAACAACTGGCCGCCGATCTGCACATCCCAGCCCTGCGCCTGGGTCGCTTTCTGCACAGCCTCGATGGTGGCCGGGGGAACAGATGATTCTACAAAGATGGCTTTGATCTCACGTTCTGCCAGGAATGCTGCCAGAGCCTGAACGTCTGCGGCACCCGCTTCAGCGGCTGTGCTTGTGCCCTGCAAACCACGCACTTCCACACCATATTGCGCGCCAAAATATCCAAAAGCGTCGTGAGCTGTGACCAGCACGCGCGAGGACTCGGGAACGGTGGCGATCTGCTCACGCACGTACGCATCCAGCTCATCGAGCTGAGCGAGATAGCTTAGTGCGTTCGTTTGGTATAAATCCCTGGAGGTCGGATCAAGTGCGGACAGATCCTTGGCCACCTTTTCGACCGCAAACTTCCACAGGGTGACGTCGAACCAGATGTGCGGATCAAATTGACCCTCGAACTGCGGAGGCTTGTGCAGGAGATCTGTGTCGATGTCTGACGCCACCGCGTACGTTGGCTTACCGGAAACTTCCATCTTTTCAAAGACTTCCACCATCCGCCCTTCAAGGTGGAGTCCGTTATAAAAGACAACATCCGCATTTTCAAGCCGGGTCACATCACTTGCTGTAGGCTTGTAAAGATGCGGATCAATTCCGGGACCCATTAATGCCTGGACCTGCACACGGTCACCGCCTACGTTGATCACAATGTCTGCGATCATGCCGGTAGTCGTCACTACGTTGATCGGTCGTTCAGCAATTGGGAGGTCAGATGCGCCGGAGGGTGTGGAACAGGCTGAAAGGAGGCAGGAGGCGAGTAGTATCAATTTCAGAATATGCTTCATAAATAAATCCTTATTTTGTAAATTTCGGGAGGAACGCGCCCGTGCGCTTCATGTATTCACGATAGTCATCACCGAACTTTTCGATGAGATTAGCTTCTTCTTTTGGCGTCCGGATCGCCATGAGGATAAATGTCAATATGCCAAGTGCGGCGATAAACCAGTTATCTGCCATCATCCCAAACGAAATGAACAGGGATGATCCGACGGTGTAAAGAGGGTGGCGCACCCAGCGATAGGGTCCGTGCGTAACAAGAGTATGCTGCCTGCGCGTGGCACTGGTCGGTGTAATTCCGCTGCCAATACTGCTGAACAGCCAGTAGATTCCAAGAACGCACAGCGCCCCGACGACAAAGCCGAGCCAGCGTGCCCATTCGGGCAACCCGATCTTCGACCATGCCATCCATTGTGGATTAATCAGGTAGACGAATGGGCTTAGCCAGAGAATTAATCCGCCAAGTCTGATGATAGTCATCATTGCTGAACCGTCCACGTTTCGGGAAATTTTCTCTCCGGTGTCCCTGTCGGCTTTGCGGCGGAAGTAGGATGAAATGCCCATCGCTGTAAATAGCACGAGGGCGGCTAAAATACGGAAAATAGTTTCGTTCATGACGTGTTTCCTTGTATCTCTACGATTTGATTACCGAATCATTTTCGGGAGTAATCGTCCCGTTTTTTTCATGTACTCGCGATATTCATCGCCAAAGTATTCGATCATAAGGTCTTCTTCAAAACCAATGCGCGATGCGATTTCCAGAACTGTCATCCCTATCCATGCGAAACCCACGAGCCAGTTGGCTGAGATCAAAAGAATTGAACCCAGAATGAGAAAAAAAGCTGTGTAGATCGGATGCCTGATAAATTGATAGGGTCCGCTGGTGACGAGGGATTGCTCCTTCAGCATGCGCGGGGTGTCGCTCCAGTTTCTGCCCAGTGTGTTTTGCGCCCACTGGAGCAGGCCAAATCCCAGTAACGCGATGGCGATACCCATCCATCTCAACCAGAGTGGCAGCGGCAGGTCAGCCCATGCGATCCAGCCTGGTCTGGCTGTCTGAGCAATGATGGCCACGAACCCGACCAGGCTCAGGAGTCCTGCAAGATTCGATACCAGTCCATTCTCGCGCTCCTTCAACGTAGCGCTTTGAGGCTGGCTGTGTTTTGCGACATAGTATCCGCGATGCACGGCAAAAAGCACGATCAAGGCGGGTACAAGGATTCTAAAAAATGTTGTCGTTTCCACGATGTTTAACCTTCCGATGTAGTCGATACATTTTAAGTTCGGTCGACGTCCATAAAAATTTTGCCTGTGACATTCAGCCCCAGGACGGCTGATTTTTTCCCGGCTCTGACTGTAAGGTTATGATCATAGGGCGAGTAATCGATCACTTCGACCCTCACGCCGGGCACGAGGCCCAGCCCTTCCAGGTGCCTGAGCAGTTCGGCATCTGCGGCATTGACGCGCTGGATGATCCCGCCCTGTTTGGGGCGCAGCGCCGAAAGGGGCGTCGAATAATCGAGTGGCATTCTCAGATCTGCTGTGGGGATGAGTTCCCCGTGTGGGTCGCGGACGGGATGTCCCATGGCAGCCGCGATGCGCCTCTCGAAGTCCTCCGAGATCACATGCTCGAGCCGTTCCGCCTCCTCATGGACGGCATCCCATGAATACCCAAGCGTTTTCACGAGCCAGGCCTCCAGCAGCCGGTGATGGCGTATCACTTCGAGCGCAGCTTTTTTGCCCTCATTTGTCAATGTTACGCCCTGGTGTTTTTGGTATTCAACCAGTGCCGGCTTCGAGGACGCAAGTTTTTGCACCATGCCCGTCACTGAGGCGGGTTTGATGTTGAGTCGCTTTGCAAGGTCATTTGTGCTTGCATTCCCGCCGTTCTCGGTAAGCTCGTAAATGTTCTTCAGGTAATCCTGGATGGAAATTGTGAGAGACTGTTGCATTGTTCATCCATTCCAGAGGGCGATGGTTGTACAGGCGAAGAAAGCCAGGTAGGCAATATTGAAGCCCGCGCCCTGCGTCCAATCGCGGATGAATTGTGGAAGGATGTGTTTAATCGCCAGCCATGCAAGCGTCATCGTGAGCGGGTTGACGGCCGCCATCCAGACGGGAAAAGCTGTCCTACCAGTGGCAACCAGGACGGAAAACAAAATGGAAGCAATCAGGATCAGCATCAAGACCGGCGCGTACGAAACGATCAGGACTTTGCGATGACGTGCGATCATCTCTGCAATCACGGGTTGTGAGCCATCTTCAACCTTGTTCAACGCCTGGACATATTCGCCCATGTAATAGAACGTCCCGTGGACAAATGCCCCAATGACCGATGCGCTTCCAAACAAGGCGACAGTTGCCAGCACAAGCGAGGCGTTCGCGCCTTCCAGGCCCTGATACACCTGCCAGAAACCAATAAGCATCAGGGGCGTTGCAAAGACCCCGATCAGCGCGCCCCACATCATGCGGTTGGGCGAAAGCACAACCATTTTTTCTGCATCTGAAAGCAATCTGGCGAACGGCTGCAGTTTTGGGTACTCATCGAGTTTGACTTTGCCTGCCAGCAAAAGGACATCCCCAACGGCGTACAGGAACGCGCCTGCCAGAGCGAGCAAACCAGCAATGCGAAGTGAAGATATGAATTGTTCCATTGAAATTATTTCCTTAGAGACTGTCTCTTAACTGACCACAAAGGACACAAAGAGCACGAAGGTTTGACGTTTGATGGGCAAAATTCGTGGAAATACGTGAAATTCGTGGCTGAACATGGTTTGAAAGGCGTTTTAACATGGCTTCAAACTACTTAAGAAACACTCTCTTACTTGATCAATAAGCCGGTGACCCAGAGCAGTAGCATGCCGGTCAAGACTCCGCTAAAGATGGTCATTGGCATGGACTCGCGGACCGTGTCTTTTTGGATAAGTTTCGCGATCTCGTACACTACCTCAAAGATCGCTCCCATGCCGATGGCAAGGAAAAGCACCGCAAGGAAGGGTGACGGTGTATATCCACCGATCCAGGCACCCAGGATGGCCGGTGCGCCGCCGATGAGTCCCATCAATGCGAGCCTGCCGAGGCTGGGTCTATCGCGCAGGACGGGGGCGATGATACCGAGTCCTTCTGTGATATTTTGAATAATAAAGCCGACAACGAGAAATGTACCCAGCGCGATCTCGCCCACGTTATAGGCTGCACCGATGGCAAGTCCTTCGCCGAGGTTATGGAAGCCAATGCCAATCGCGATCATGAGTGCGATGGCGAGTCTGCGTTCCGATTCGCCACCTGTACTTTCTGTTTGTCTTTTGGAGATCGCGTCGAGCAACAGGAAGGTCGCGACGGCACCAATACCGATCAAACCGATACCCTGGAATGCAGACGGCACTTCTGCTGCAAATTCCAGCGCTTCAGCGAGCGTATCCAAACCCAGGAAGATCAACAGACCTGCTGTTGCCGCCATGAGGAAGGTCATTGTGCGGCGGCCGAGTTGCCGTAGGGCCGGGAACCAGAAGATACCGAGAAACACAGGAATGACACCAACATATAAGCCAATCAGGGTAAACCCCCAGAATGTGCTTTGAGAGGGCTGAGGTGTCTCAAACGCGACTGGAATATCCACAGCGAAGGGAACGGCGTTGCTGGTGAAGATCGTGATGCCATACGCTTCGCCCTGCGTCCACGCATAATTGACATGGATTTCTGCACTCCCAAGTCGCGGGATCGCTGGACCCGGCCTCACCTCAAATGGCATAACCGCTTCGTTGACGATGATCGAAGCAACCGTCAATTCATCGGGTCCCGTGTTGCGAACATGAAGACGAATTTCATTCGGTTCGAGAATGTATTTTTCAACGTCAAGGTTTTCAACGGGTACGGGAGATTCAAGACGGAGGCCACCACCCGTGGAAAGGAAGAGCACAATCACACCGACAAGCAAAATGATCGGAATGAGAAGCAGGATGAAGGTTCGAAAGGTGAAGCGATTTGTCGCGGGTTGGGAAGCTGGCTGATTCATATGTCACCTTTACGCCATTACTTCAAACATGCCGTTCCAGCCAAGCTCGGCAAACTCTGTCACGTGGGCATGGAACATATACATACCAGGATACTTATAGCTGAATTCAAGGATGCCGCGCTGCGCCTGGCCTTGAATGATCGTGTCTGTGAATTCGCTGGGAACCAGGCTTGTCCCGGTGGGGTAGTAGTGAAAGAAATTTGCATGTAGATGGAAGGAGTTGAGGAGATCGAACTCAAGGATGTTGACAAGATAGATGCGAATGGTTTCACCGACATGAATTTGAATGGGGTGGTTCTGATAATGAAATGGAATCCCGTTGACGGCATAAAAATCATTTGCATCGTCGAAATCAATATCAATGCCGTTCATTACCATGACCATTTCGCGGTCCAGCGGCGGACGCCCTTCTTTTGGATCAACGATGAATGCGCCATAGAGTCCTTTTGCAATGTGACGTGCGAGCGGAAAGACATGGCAATGGTAGAGGTGCAGGCCAAATGGCTCCGCGTCAAATTCATAGGTAAAGGCGCCTCCCGGTTCGACGAGTCCGCCTGGCCCTGTGCCCGGCACACCATCCATTTCGCCGGGGTGGAAGCCGTGAAAGTGCATCGAATGCGGATGATTGCTGCCATTGCTAAAGTGAATGCGGATGCGGTCGCCTTCTGTGGCTCGAATGGTGGGACCGGGAATTCTTCCGTTATACGTCCAGGCGGGGAATTCAATGCCAGGCACGACCTCGATGTTCTTATTGAATGAAACGATCCTGTATTCCCGCAGGGTCTGCCCGTTTGGCAGCGTGGACACCTCACCGTAATCGAAATCTGTTAGGAGATCGGTTGGGTTGAAACCATTCTTTTCGTGATCGACTTCACCTACTGTTCCTGGTAAATCCCCATGATCGCCCTGTTGCATGGCATGCGATACGTTCATGGTGGTTGAATCGTGGTGAACACGGTCATGCTTATCCTGGGTGATTGCAGTTGCACCCGCTGTGGTTATAAAAGCAAGTCCGCCCACTTTGAGAAAGTCTCTCCTGGATAAAGGCTTCATTATTTCTCCTTGAAACTAAAAATAAATTTAGTCTGACCTAAATATTTTAGCAAAGAAAGGAAGCCTCGTCAAGGCTGAATAAACCAAATGATCCGCAGGCCGCGGGTCCATCTTAATTTTGGAGCTTCACCCATGAAATCAAAACGGTCCTTTTCTCCTCCTTAGCCACCTGCCGCCCAGAATCAGGGAT
>JBDTPH010000171.1:0-5834 GCA_039932795.1 Chloroflexota bacterium | reverse complement strand
AACATTGACATCCATCAAACGTGCGGGAGCAGATGTGATCATCACCTATCACGCGCTGGATGCAGCAAGATGGCTGGCGGGGTAGAAAGTTAGCACGTGGTAACGTTCAAACCTTCCAACTTTCAAACGAGACTACTGGAGATACCCATGACACTCAACAACTTAGCCCCCCGTGCCGCGTCTGAGCGGTCGATGCACAACCAGCACATGGCGCATGCCGATTTTAATCTGGCCCCGTTTACGATCGCGTGGGAAGTGACACGCGCCTGTGCCTACGCTTGTGTTCACTGCCGTGCCGATGCTCTTCATACCCCGGATCCACATGAATTGAATACTGAAGAATCGTTGCAGTTGATCGATCGTCTGGCGGAATTTGGTTCGCCGATCTTGATCTTCACTGGCGGTGACCCGATGATGCGCAGGGATTTGCATGAATTGATCGCGTACGCCACGCAAAAAGGTTTGCGTTGCTCTTTGACACCGACTGCCACTGCACTGCCAACAACAGCGCGGCTTGAAAAAGTACGCGATGCGGGGATCCGCCGAATTGCACTCTCGCTCGATGCGCCAGGCGCTGCCATTCATGATAATTTTCGGCAGGTGGCTGGCTCATGGCAGCGTACGATGGATATCCTGCACCGCGCTCAGGCAATTGGAATGAGCGTACAGGTAAATACAACAGTTGCAAAACACAACGTGGATATTCTCGACCAAATGGTGCCGTTCATTCAGGAAGTGGGCGCTGTGCAATGGTCGCTGTTTTTTCTTGTGCCGACTGGGCGTGCGCAGATCAGCAATATGATCTCCGCGCAGGAACACGAGCGTACCTTCCACTGGCTGTATGACCTTTCCAAGAGTGCGCCATTTGACATTAAATCCACGGCTGCGCCGATGTATCGCCGTGTGGCGATCGAACGCAAACGTGCGGAACAGGGTGGCGATACACCGGTCACGTTCCAGGGTGCAGGCTTTCAATATGCAGATGGACTGAATCGTCCGACGCGCGGTGTCAATGACGGAAACGGATTTTTATTTATTTCGCACGTCGGCGATATTCAACCTTCTGGATTTCTGCCGCTGACAGCTGGCAACGTCCGTACGGATGATGTGATCGATGTGTACCGTCACTCGCGGCTTTTTACCGATCTGCGCACTCCCGACAAGATCAAGGGACGCTGCGGCATCTGCGAATACCGCGACGTATGCGGTGGTCAGCGCGGACGCGCATATGGTGTCACCGGAGATTATCTTGAATCAGACCCAGCCTGTTCATATATTCCACAAGGAGCGTAAATGACTGCAGATTCAACCGAACAGGCCCAGCGCACGTTCAACCATTATTCACTGTTTTCCTTCAAGGATGCATACTGGTCTTTGAGCCTGGATGAACGTGCTGAATTCCACAGGAAATGGCTGGATGGAGTACGCGCTTCTGCTCACAAGGTGGATGTGTTCCAGGGAACCGAGCACGACGTGGACCTGATTATCTGGTCTGCATTAACGGTGACGGATACTCAGGACGCCGCTGTCTTCTTTGAGAAATTCGCAAAGGCATTGAGTCCCTGGCGCCGTTTGATCGAACAAAAGGATGCGTTATGGGGATTTACGCGCCCTTCCCAGTATTCAAAGGCGCGCTCCAAACAGGAGATCGATCCCTTCTCCGACGACCGCAAGCCTTATCTGATCATTTATCCGTTTTCAAAGACGATCAAATGGTACCTGATGAGCCGTGAAGCTCGACAGGGCATGATGAACGAGCATATCCGCATCGGCAAGCAATATGAAGATATCAGACAGCTGCTTCTTTATTCCTTTGGATTGCAAAATCAGGAATTTGTTGTGGTATATGAAACCGACGATCTGACCCGCTTCTCCGACCTGGTCAACGAACTACGCGATACCGAAGCGCGCCGTTATACGCTGCGCGACACGCCGCTGCATACCGCCATTTATCACCCCGCCGAAGAGACATTTGCCTTATGGAAATGAACAGCCGTTTTTTACAAGCCTGTCAGCGAAAAACCGTGGATGCCACTCCTGTCTGGTTCATGCGCCAGGCAGGACGTTATATGCCCGAATATCGCGCCATCCGCGAAAAATATTCCCTGCTGGAAATCTGCTATCAGCCTGAACTGGCCGCCGAAGTGACGCTCCAGCCCGTGCGTGCCTTGGGAGTGGACGCTGCCATCCTCTTCGCCGACATTCTGCTTCCAGCCATCCCCCTCGGTGTGGGCCTGGAATTTGCCAAAGGTGAGGGCCCCGTGCTGCAGAATCCCGTCCGCACGATGGAGGATGTACGAGCGTTGAAGCCAGTGGACGCAGAATCAGATCTCGGCTATGTCATGGATGCGATCCGCATTCTGCGCGGGGAACTCAAGGAGACTCCGCTGATCGGTTTTTGTGGGGCACCATTTACTGTCGCATCCTATATCATCGAAGGCGGCTCATCACGCGAGTTTCTCAAGACCAAAACGATGATGTATTCGGCGCCTGACGTCTTCCACGCATTGATGGAAAAACTATCTGTCGTCTTTATTGATTACCTGACCGCACAGATCCGTGCGGGGGCGCAGGCGGTGCAGGTCTTTGATTCATGGGTCGGCGCGTTGAGTCCGTCTGATTACGAAGCGTTTGTTTTGCCTTACTCTCAGAAACTGCTCCAGGCCGCCCAGGCGATGAACGTGCCTGTCATCCATTTTGGGACGAATACGACGACTCTCCTGCCGCTGATGAAACGCGCGGGCGGGGATGTGATCGGACTCGACTGGCGCATCCCTCTGGATGACGGCTGGTCTCTGCTCGGAGAGGATGTCGCGGTTCAGGGGAATCTGGATCCCATTGCGCTCTTCGCGCCTCTGCCTGAACTCAAGGCACGTGTGCAGGATGTGCTGCGCCGCGCAAACGGCAGGCCGGGTCACGTCTTCAATCTTGGGCATGGAATCCAGCAGCACACACCCGTTGATAGCGTGAAGGCAGTTGTGGATATCGTGCATGATTTCTCCCTCTCCCGAGGCGAGGGGGTTGGGGTGAGGGCGACTGCACTATGATCGGCGTCCTGGTAATGGCCTATGGCGGACCTACTGCTTTGGACGAGGTTGAGCCATACCTGCTGGATGTGCGAGGATATCGTCCGACTTCCGCAGAGATCATCCACGAAGTGCGCGGACGCTATCGTGAGATCGGTGGGCGTTCACCCATCCTGGAACAGACGCTGGCGCAGGCAGACGCGCTCGAATCTGCTTTGAACGTAACGGGGAATGAATTCAAGGCTTTTGTGGGCATGCGTCACTGGCATCCCCATATCAAGGATGTGCTGGCGCAAATGTATGGAATAGGCATTGAACACGCAGTGGGCGTCGTGATGGCGCCGCATTACTCGCGCATGAGCATCGGCGCGTATTACCAAAAAATTGAAGAAGCTGCTCTTCCCATCGAGTTTTCACGCATCGAAAACTGGCACTTGCAGCCTGGATACATCAATGCACTTGCCAGTCGCGTACGGACTGCGTTGCAGCGTTTTCCCGAGGACGTTCGCGAAGAGGTCCCCGTGATCTTCACCGCGCACAGCCTGCCCGAGAAGATTCTGGAATGGAATGACCCATATCCGAGCCAGTTGCGCGAGACGGTCTCCACTGTAATGGAAGTACTCGCTCCCCAACCGCATGAGTTTGCCTATCAATCCGCCGCGATTTCCAGTATTCCCTGGCTGGGACCCGATGCAGGCGAAGTCATTCAACGCCTTGCCTCCGAAGGCAAACGCCACATTTTGCTCTGCCCGATTGGGTTTGTATGTGAACATGTCGAGATCCTGTATGATATCGACATTGTTTATCAAAATCTTGCAAGGTCGCTGGATGTGCATTTGGAACGCATCCAGATGCTTAACACTGCACCTGAGATGATCGATGGGCTGGCGGGCCTCGTTCGCGAAAAAGCAAAGGAAGTGGGTTGGCTATGAATCGCATTGTCATTATCGGCGGTGGGATAGCAGGTCTTTCCGCCGCATACTACGCAAGGAAGAACATCCCTGACGCCCATGTAACGATGATCGAATCCAACTCATACTGGGGCGGCAAGATCACCACGGAGCGCGTCCCTTTCGAGGATAGACAATTCATCATCGAAGGCGGACCCGACACCTTCCTCGCCACCAAGCCCTGGGGCGTGGCGCTTTGCAAAGAGCTCGGTCTTGGTGATCGTTTGCATGGCACGAATCCAAATCAAAAAAATACATATGTCCTGAACAAGGGGCGCTTGCTTCCTCTTCCCGATGGCCTTGCCATGATGATCCCCACAAACGTCGAAGCCATACTCAAGACCCGTCTCGTTTCGTGGTTTGGCAAGGCGCGCATGGGGCTGGATTTCATCCAACCCGCAAAATCACTCAGCGGCGACGAATCCCTCGGCGCGTTTGTCAGCCGCCGGCTTGGGCGCGAAGCGTATGAAAATCTGATCGAGCCGCTTATGTCTGGCATCTACGCGGGCGATGGAGATCAGCTCTCGCTTGCATCCACTTTTCCCTATCTGCGCGATCTTGAAATTAAATATGGTTCGCTTGCACGCGGGGCGCTCGAAATGCGAAAAAAATCCAACGGCCAAGCCGTCCAAGGTTCACGCTCTGCGTTCCTCACACCCACCACGGGTCTCGCGGAAATCGTTGAAAAACTTGTTGAACGTTTAACTTCAGAGAGTGCGGATCTGCGCCTCAATACTCGCGCTTCCCGAATATCGAATATCGATTCGCGCTATTATGTGGAATTGGAAAAGGATTCAACTCTCGAAGCGGACTCCGTCATCCTTGCCACTCCTGCCTACGTAAGCGGGACTTTAATTTTTTCAATCGACCCTGAACTTGCTTCCACCCTGCAAAGCATCCGCTACGCCTCCACCGCTACCGTCTCACTCGCCTACCGTCTCAGCGACGTTCCGCGCGCGTTGGACGGCTACGGCTACGTCATCCCGCGCCGTGAAGGACGCAAGGCTCTGGCCTGTACATGGACCTCGACCAAATTTCCTCATCGTGCGCCAGATGGATATGCCCTCATTCGAGTTTTCGTGGGTCGCGCAGGCCAGGACATTCCGTGGGATGAAAATGAATTGCTGGCACTGGCGAGGGAGGAATTGAAACGTACACTCGGTATCACGGCCGGGCCAATCCTGTCACGTGTTTTCATGTGGGACAGGGCCATGCCACAGTACAACCTTGGCCATCCTGAGATCCTCAAACGCATTGACGCCGCCTTGGAAAACCATCCAGGTCTTGCCCTGGCGGGCAACGGCTATCGCGGAATTGGAATTCCCGATTGTATTCATTCAGGGGAATTGGCAGTAGACATTATCGGAAATAGTGTACCTACACCGTCCCGAAGGTTATTTTTCGGCTAAGATGGTGTGGAACACCAACCTTCGGGACGTTTTTCCTTATTCCCGATAAAGTCAAATCGCAGCCACAGAGTCACGGAGCGAACAGGGTCTTTAATTGTTCCTCTGTATCCTGGTGGCGAATCTGGAGAACTCATGAACATCACGAAATCAATTTCCCTCTTTCAGGAAGCACAGAATTTATTCCCGGGCGGCGTGAACTCACCCGTGCGCGCCTTCCGCGCTGTAGGCGGGCAACCGCTCTTTATCGAGCGCGGCGAGGGCCCCCATCTCTTCGATGTAGACGGCAATCGTTTCATTGATTATGTTTTGTCGTGGGGTCCGCTCATCACGGGACACGCGCATCCGAACGTAGTGGAAGCCATTCAACGGGCGGCAGTCAAAGGGACATCCTATGGCGCGCCGAGCCCATTGGAAATTCAACTCGCGAAAAGCGTGATGGACTTCATGCC
>JBDTPH010000170.1:0-15785 GCA_039932795.1 Chloroflexota bacterium | reverse complement strand
TGGTTTGCTCACGCAAACCAAAAATCATGCGGTGTGTCCTTCGGGAGGGTGACATGTTTTTAAAAAATCCCGCCTTCGGTTAAGCGGCGTAAGTTTCCCAATACTTCTTCAACCTCATCCATCGTTACAGGACTTTCATTATCACGGTGTTTGAGAGTGCCTGTTTTTGTTTTTTCAGTGATCAGATCGCGGATCGAAATATTTCTCGATAACGACTCTTTCACAAGCTGCGCGCCCTGAGCATACCCGATCAACGGATTCAGCGCGGTAACGATGATTGCATTTCTTGAAAGCCAGCCCTCAGCTTTTTCACGGTTTGCTTTTAACCCGACCACTGCATGTTGTGTAAAGGCCTTTAGCGCGCCAATGGTCACCTGCATTGCTTCGAAAAGACTGTGTGCAATGACAGGCATCATCACGTTCAATTCCAGTTGTCCCGCCTGTGCAGCGAGTGCGACTGTTGTATCACATCCCACCACATGGAACATCGCCATATTCAACATCTCGGCCATCACAGGGTTCACTTTGCCCGGCATGATGCTTGAGCCCGGTTGCAGGGATGGAAATTGGATCTCGTCCAATCCTGTGGCGGGGCCGGAGGACAGCAAGCGCAGGTCGTTCGCAATGCGGATCAACGTCAATGCCAGGGTACGCAGCGATGCCGAGAACGAAACTGCGTCCGCCATCGATTGCATGGATTCAAATAAGTTATTGGACGTCTGCAACTGGAGCCCGCTCAACGCGGACAATTTTTCCACCATGCGCTCGTGATACTCGGGGTGGGCGTTCAAACCGGACCCAACAGCGGTCCCACCAATTCCCAAACGACTCAGCGCCCCAGCCGCGTCGCGTATGCGCTGCGCATCACGCTTGATTGCCTGGGCATATGCACCAAACTCCTGTCCCAAACGGACAGGCACAGCATCCTGCAAATGTGTCCTGCCTGATTTGATGATGTCATCAAACTCTGTGGCTTTGACATTCAACGCGTCCACAAGTTCGTCAAGGACGGTCAATAGTTCATCCAGGCGCCATAAGCATCCGAGACGGATGGCGGTTGGAATCGTGTCATTGGTGGACTGCGCCATGTTGACATGATCGTTGGGGTGGACAAGATATTCGCCGATCTTCCCACCCATGATCTGCGTGGCGCGGTTGGCAATTACCTCATTGACGTTCATGTGATGGCTGGTCCCTGCACCCGCCTGGAACGGGTCAACGACAAATTGATCGTTCCACTTCCCATCCATGACTTCCTGCGCGGCCTGCATAATCGCATTGGCGCGTTCATCATCCAGTAAACGAAGGTCACGGTTCACTTCCGCTGCGGCGCGTTTGATCAGCGCCATGGACCAGATGAAGGCGGGTCTTGGCTTCAGTCCGGAGATCCGAAAATTTTCAACTGCACGTTGGGTCTGTGCGCCATACAGGGCACTGGCCGGGACATGGACATCCCCTAATGAATCGTGTTCGATCCGTGTATCTGTTTTCATACTATAAACCTCCTGAACAACTGTGATTAATAATAACACGCCGCCATCACTGGCGGCGTTACTGTAGAGAAGGCTGTGGGAAGAAAACGCTCATCAAGCGCTGGCAAGTGAGGTGGTAGCTGATGCGATTGTTTCAGTCTTCCTCGATCACTTTGAAGAATAAATCCACAACCTGGGGGTCAAAGTGCAAGCCGGATTGTTCACGAATATAGTCCAGTGCATCCTCTTTTTTCCAGGCGGCGCGGTAGGGTCGGTCGCTGGTCAGTGCATCCCAGACATCCACAACGCTGAAGAGACGTGCCGCAACGGGGATCTCTTCGTTTTTGAGCCCGCGTGGGTAGCCGGTACCATCCCATTTTTCGTGATGATTGAGAGGAATATCCATGGCCGGGCGCAGGTATTCTATGGGGTACAGCATATCATGGGCAAGTTGTGGATGCTTACGCATGATCTCCCACTCCTGATCGGTCAACGCAGCAGGTTTTTGTAATATGGCATCGGGGACGCCCAGCTTGCCCATATCATGCATGAATGCACCACGGCGGATATGAACCAAATCCTGGTCTTTCATACCGAACGCTTTTGCCATTTCCACAGTCAATTCAGCTACACGGCGGCTGTGACCTTCCGTTTCCCTGTCGCGCAGGTCCATGGCGTGTGACCAGCCTTCTATGGTTGCTTCGTATGCCTCCAGAAGTTTGGCGTGAGACTGTTGCAGTTTTGCACGTTCCTCCACGAGCTTGTGATAACGGTTGAGACGTGTAATACCGATAAGACGGGCACGCAACTCAAAACGATCAAATGGTTTTGAGATGAAATCGTCTGCACCCGCTTTCAACCCGGTCAGCAGGGATTCGCGGTCGTCCAGGGCGGTCAGAATAATGATGGGGATCTCTGCCACCTGTGGGTCATTGCGGATCCGTTCGCAGACTTCGAAACCGGTCATACCGGGCATCATCACATCCAGCAGGATGACATCCGGCAAAATGGTTTTTGCCTTTTCAATCGCCTGGGGGCCGTTCTCTGCCATGACAAGGTTGTAGCCCTCGCCTTCCAAAATAGACTGCAGGGTTTCACGCCCTGAGTATTCATCGTCAACGATCAGGATTGTGCTATTCATTTGTTGCTCCTTGTTAAAATAAAATGGTTCCTACCCATGGTAAAGGGATACCTGTCATGAGCCCAAATCTACGAGATGATATTTGACCGCCAATCGAACCAGTCCCGCCAGATTGCGAACGTTTAACTTTTCCATTAACCTGGCGCGGTGTTTCTCAACAGTTTTTTCACTGATAAAAAGCAGTCTGGCGATCTCGCCGCTTGTATTTTCCTCGGCGATCATCTGTAGAATTTGCTTTTCACGAGGCGAGAGGTTGGAAAGCGGGTCATTGTCTGACCTGGATGTGTGGGGACGGATGGCGCTTTCAACGACGACCTCAGAGACGGGACTGCTCAGGAAGATCTGTCCGTTTGCAACCGTGCGCACGGCCTCGAGCAATTCGTCGCTGACGGAGGATTTAAGGACATACCCTTTCACGCCGCATTGCAGTGCCTGATGGATAAAGCCTGCATCCGCGTACATGGAGAGCAGGAGGATGCGTGTGGGAAGTTTTAGTTCACGAATATTTTCTGCAGCCTGAATACCATTCATACGCGGCATCATGATATCCATGATCAATACATCTGGTTTCAGTTCCTGCGTCATCTCGACGGCCTCCTGCCCGTTCGAAGCTTCCCCCAGTATGTTTATGTCACCCGCCTTTTCAAGCAGGGCATGGATGCCAGCCCGCACCATCAGATGGTCTTCGGCGATCAATATCCGTATCATGATTTCTCCACAACTGTTTGATGGGCACGTAACGGGAATTGTGCCGAAAGAATGGTGCCGCTCTTTTGCGCGGAACTGATGGCAAACTTTCCACCTGCAATGGTTACTCTTTCACGCATGCTTGAGAGTCCGATTCCGCTCGATTGGCGTTCCTCCGCTTCGAAGCCCTGGCCATTATCCTGAACAGTCAGGGTGATGGTGTTGTCTTCCATGTTGAGCTCAACCCAGGCCTGGGTGGCTTGCGCGTGTTTCACAATATTGTTGAGAGCCTCCTGCAAAAGGCGGTAAAGAGTGATATTGTATATATCAGATAGCCTGGGAAGGGACTCGTCCACGTCAAAGGCGATGGGCAGCTGAGTTTGGCGGGTAAATTCGGCACAATAGGTTTGCATGGCCACTTTCAGTCCGAGCGTGTCCAGGACCGGTGGACGTAAATCCTGAGCCAGCCTGCGGACCTTAACAAATATTTCATGGGATTGATTGTGTAATGCCTGCAGGTGTTTGTATAGCATCTCGGGCGGAATGGTGGATAAATCATCCTGTAGATTGCGCAGGGAGATCATGTGGGTGGTCAATGCCTGGCCAAAATCATCGTGCAGTTCGCGCGAGATATGCTGGCGTTCCTCCTCCTGTGCAGTGATCAGGCGTTCTGTCATCTCACGCAGGTTTTCACGCTGCTCCTGTAATATGCGGTAGCGATTCAGGCGTGTAATCGTACGGACACGTGCCATCAACTCATAACGGTCCACTGGCTTGCTGATGAAATCATCTGCGCCCGCTTCGATTCCCTGCAAAAGGGAGGCGCGGTCATCCAGGACTGTGACGATGATGATTGGCACCTCAGCAAGCAGGGGCGTGGCGCGGATGCGTCGGCAGACCTCAAAACCGTCCATGCCGGGCATCATCACATCCAGCAGGATCAAATCGGGTTGAACGTGGTTGAGGATTTGAAGTGCCTGGAATCCATCCTTTGCCAGTTCAATCTGGTAGTTTTCGCTCTCGAGCATGGCAACGAGTGTTTCCCTGGCGCTTGCATTATCGTCCACGATCAAAAGAGTGCTCATTAAGGATTTGTCTCCTTGTTTTCCAAAAGAAACTTCCGAAGCGTCTTCACCAGTCCTTTCAAGTTGACCGGTTTGCTCATATATTCATCCATACCGGCCTCGAGGCAGAGCTGACGATCATTTGGCATGGCAAGGGCTGTCAGCGCGATAATGGGCGTATCTTTGAACTCGGGATCACTCCTCAACCTTTTCGTAGCTTCGAAACCATCCATGCGCGGCATTTGAATGTCCATCAAAATGAGATCGGGATGTGACAGTTTTGCCTGTGTCAGGCCGTCGACTCCATCCTGTGCGGTGACGACTTTAAACCCTGTCATTTCAAGATAATCTGTCAGCATCATCACAACTTCACGGGTGTCTTCGATCAGCAGGATGGTTGGCTTGTTCTTTGCATTCGGATCAATGGCCTGGAATTTTCCGGTGCTTCGCAGGCGGGCGGCTGGATCGGCGACCAAAGCTGGCTCCCACGGCAACTGGATGCTGAAACGGCTTCCCTCGCCTGGCTGGCTTGTTACATTTACACTGCCGCCATGCAGCCGTGCCATTTGAGCCACCAGTGCCAGCCCCAGCCCCGTCCCTGTGGCTTCACGCGCCAGGCCTGCATCCAACTGCACGAAGGGTCTGAACAATCGGTTCATATCACGTTCGCTGATGCCCATACCATTGTCCCACACTGTAAGGATCACTTTATTCCCGGCCCGGTCACCACGGACTTCCAGCCCGATCTTGCCGGCCTCGGGTGTGAATTTGACCGCATTGCTCAACAGGTTGACGATCATTTGTTTCAGGCGGCGTTCATCTGCCCACATTAAGCCGAGACCCCTGTCAGTCTCAAATATCACTTCCTGATCCTTCTTCTGTGCGAGCTGTTTGATCATGCGCAGGCTTGCCTGGCATACTGAGTTGACATCCACTTTGTGGATATCAAGAGTGATCTGGCCCGCTTCGATCTTCGCCAGATCGAGAATATCATTAATAAGCGACAACAGGTGGTGCCCGCTTTCGTTGATGGTGGTCAGGTATTTTTGCTGTTTTTCATTAAGCGGCCCAGCCACCTGTTCGCCCAGGCTTTCTGAAAGCCCCAATATTGCATTGAGCGGTGTGCGCAGTTCATGGCTCATATTGGCAAGGAATTCATCCTTCACAATCAGGGCACGCGCCAGGTTTGAATTTGCCCGACTCAGGTCAGCAGTACGCTCCTCGATGCGCCTGGCCAATTGATTCCGTTCATCGGCAAGAGCGCTCTCCATTTGTTTGCGTTCGGTGATGTCCCAGGCATAATCCATCAGGCGTTCCGCAGCCTCTAGATCATGTTGTGTATAGTCCTGTGGCTTGTTGCCAATCCCCATGATCGCCACGATCTTTCCATTACGCATAATAGGGATTACCATTTCGCGCATAATCGCTACATGGCCCTCCGGCAAGTCCTTCTTTTGTAATAATGATTGGTAATCATTATGGATCAGTGGACGCCTTTGGCGCGCCGCTTCTGCCCACACTCCGGCTTGATCCAAAGGAAGATGTGTTCCGTCACTGACGGAGACATGAAATAGACGCCGCGCGTTGGTAGACCAGGTCTGCATTCCCAGGGTAATCTGATCTGGTTCCACAAAGTGGAAGAAGCCGATATGACTCGCGGTTAGTTCGCTCACTTCATCGATCGTCCTTTGCATGACTTCATGTATCGAGTGCCGAGCTGAATAATCCATCAGCTCGAGGCGCTTTTGCATGAGAGTCTCTGCCAGCTTGCGTTCGGTGACATCCTTGGCAACGACCGCCACGCCGCGCATGGACGGGTAGGCATTGACCTCAAAAGCGCGCTGCTGACCCTGTACAACCATCTCTGTTTCGAACGTTTTTGCCTGGCGACTCTGAAGGACGCTTTCGTAGATTTCCCCGATTTGTGTTTGTTCCTCTGACTCTCCAAATATCTGGCGCATTGACCTGCCAATTGCATCCTCGGAGGCGATGCCTGTCAGCATTTCTGATGCCTTATTCCAGTGTGTATAGTGCTGTTCATAGTCAATCTCAAACAGGATGTCAGTAATACTGTCAGCCAGTGCCCGGTAATGGGTTTCACTTGCTGATAAGGCGTCCTGCGCCCGTTTGCGCTCCAACAATTCCTGCTGCGCAGTATTATATAAACGGGCATTTTCAAAAGCGATGGCGGCCTGGTTCGCAAGTGTTGCCAGCAGGCGTTCATCCTGCGCGCTAAAGGCATCGGATTGTTCACTTTCCACGCTGATACACCCAATTGTTCGATCGCCGATCTTCAGAGGCATATATAAGCCCGACAGAATGCCGGCATGTGTGTCCACGTATTGCGGGTGAGCATGCACATCCCCGGTGCGGAATGGCTCTCCATTCTGGATTACCCAACCGCTTATCCCCTCTCCCACCTTATGGATCATTTTGTTAAGATGGCGCCTCATTTCCTGCTTTTCTTTATCACTTAGCCCCGGCAGGTTGAATGCTACCAAATCCAGTTCATCTGTGTCAGGGCGCAACAAACGGATCGCCACATGGTGCCATGAAAGATGGTGGGCAAATGTTTCGATCATGCGATTGCCGATCTTTTCTGGTTCGAGCAACTGCCCGACAGCCAGACCGTTTTCGTAGAGAGCTTCCAATTCCACCAAATAGCGGCGCGTTTCGAATTCTGCCTTTTTGCGGTCAGTAATATCTGCGGCGATGCCTGCCAGCGTTCTGACCCTGCCATCTTCACCGAAAATCGGGAAGGCGCGGTCCCAGATCCAGCGGATGGAGCCATCTGCATCCACCACGCGGTATTCCAGCTCCACTTTTTCGCCGTCTTTTTCTCTTTGCAGCGCATGCAGCACCTCTGGCTGATCTTCCGGCAGAACGATATTGATGAACGCGTTTGGCTCTAACATCAAATAGTCAAGCGATCGTCCCCAAACTTTTTCGGCAGCGGGGCTCATGTAAAGTTCTTTGCCGCTCTGCGCATCTGTCATCCAGAAGACTTCCTCAATGTTGTTTGCCAGCTGGCGGAAGCGCTCTTCAGAGGCGCGCAATTCGATCTCTGCCTGCTTGCGCTCGGTGATATCCTGATATGTACCAATGGAGCCGCCCGAGATCCCGTTTTCATCGCGTATTTCCACTGCTGCTTCGAAAACCCAGTGGATTTTTCCATCCCGGTCACGAATGCGATGCTCGCATTTCCAGATGGGGTTTGCGCCCGAGCGGACCCGCTCAATTCCCTCATCCAACGAGTACCCCGTCAGGTCTTCAACGAGGTTAACTTCCTCAACCAGTGAATCCCATACTCTCGCGTTGAATTCCTCAGGTCCGTAACCGGTGATCTGACGAATGCCCTGGCCTATGAATTCATATTTGATTGATTTGCCGTTATCATAATAGGATTGATAATAAGGTACGGCACCAGCAACCTCAATGGCCTGCCGATAAAGCGCCTCTGACTCGCGTAAGGCATCCTCTGCGAGCCTGCGATCCGCGATTTCCTTCTGCGCCTGCTGTAGCAGACGGGCATTATGGATGGCGAGCGCCGCCTGGCTGGCAAAGGCTTCCAGGCGTTCGGCATGAACAGGAGTGAAAAATCCGATTGTCTCGCTGTCCAGCAGGATAAAGCCAATGACCTCCCCAGAAATCGATATCGGCGCACCCACACTTGAGCGCAGCCAGTCGGTAACCGGCAATCTCTTCCAACCCATATAAGCGTGTGTGTCAGGTACGATTACAGTTTTCCGGGTCTCAAGCATCTGCCGCAGGTTGGTCGTTTGAGCCAGTGGAAGTCTGATTCCCATGATTTCATCATAGAAACTATGTTTGTCGTAATCCTGCAAGCGGACTACATGTGCTGAGTCTCCATCAATGAGCATGATCGTGGCAGCATCGTGCGGCACGACACGCCCAACGGCCGTGAGGATGTGATCCAGGACCTCTCCATAGTCCAGGGTACTGTTGAGAGTCTGGGCGGTATCGCGCAGGGCTTCAGCCAGGGCACGTTGTTCGCGTTCGGCATCTTCTGCCCGCTTGCGCTCAATGGCCAGTGCCACCTGCGTTGCAATGGAAGCCAGGAAATCCTTATCGTGCTCCGTGTAACAATGACGATCTTCGTAATTCTGTACCGCGATCACGCCAATCGTCCCGTTTAGTGTTTTCAGCGGTGCTCCCAGCCAGGATGCTGAGTTGGTTCCCACAAGATCGACCTCGCCCTGTGCGGCGAGTTCATCGAAGCGTTCCTGGGTTAAGAGAAGCGGTTCGCCGGTGCGGAACACATAGGATGTAACGCTTTTCTCAAGGCTGGAGGGTGGGGCGGGAGGGTCATACTGATCAACGGTGTAGATTTCCTGGAATAGCCCGCTCTCCTGCTGATGAAAAACAACAAAGAGATTCTCGGCATAGATCACCCTGGCAATTGCGCCGTGAATAAGCTTGAGGAATTCCTGCAAGTCATCGGTATTTGCAAGCCCCTGCATGATCTCCAGCAGCGCCTGGCGTTCTATTTCTGAAGCCTTGCGGGTGCTGATATCCGAAATCGATAGAAGTACCAGGTCTTCCTCTTTTGACTTGAAAGTAACACAGTGAACTGTCATCCATATGTCTTTTCCGAAGGTGCTGACGACGTGGATGTCGGATGATACAGGAGCTTGAGTCGTGATTGCCTTCCGGATCAAATCATACAAACCGGATTTCCTCCATGATTCGATTGTCATGAAGTTCTGGGCTTTCAGTACTTCAACCGTTGCTCCGATCATTAATGCCGCCTTCTCGCTGGCGAAGACGCATTCGCCCGTGGCTTTATAGGTGAGGATGCCAACAGGAGAGTTGTTCAGAATTTTTTCGTTGAACGCGAGCAGATCGTTAATACGCGCCTCAACCTGTTTACGTTCAGTGATATCCCGACCAATGCCCACCAGCCCAACTACTCTTCCATCTTCATGTCGAAGGGGTATCTTGGTGGTTAGGATTGAGACCCTGTTCCCCTCGAAATCGAGGCCGGGTTCTTCATAATCGATGACGGGCTGCCCGGAGTCAATGACCGCCCTATCGACCTGCCAGAACTGCTCTGCCAGATCCGGCGGATACGTATCGAAATCGGTCCTGCCGATCACATCCTCCATTGTTTGCCCGCCAGAAGCCTTCCAATCTGCCGTATTCGAGATGGTTTTGCGGCCATCGTTGTCCATCACATAGATACGGTCCGGCAGGTTATCGATCAATGTCCGCAGAAGGTTGCGCTCCGCCTTGAGTTCATCCTCCACCTGTTGACGCCGAAGAGCAGTTGTCAGCTGGCTCCCAATATTTTCGAGGCGTTTCAGGTCTTGTTCCGTAAGGATGTGGGAACCGGAAACATTCAGAAAGCCAAGGGTCTTTCCATCGGAAATGAGTGGAATGAGGAGCGTGGATTTGATATTGAGAAGCTTATAAATCTGTGGGATAAGTTTGCGAATCGTTCCCCGGGCTACGCCCGGCAGAAAGCTGGTTTCGACAAATTCTCCGATCCAACTTTGGATTATCTTCGGAGCACTGGTGACCGTGCCGTGCCCAGTAAGCAGTACGCTGTGAAATAATCCACCTTCCTGAATGGGTATCTCGATCGGCGGGATGGTCCTTCCTATTAATTTCTCGATCTTCCTCACCATGCCCGAGGGGAGGAAGTACTGCTGCATTTTGAGAGATTTCCCGTCCGGGCTGAGTAAATAAATGGTGGTGTATTCACTGGAAAAAATGCGCTTTGCCTCAGCCCATAATAGTTTTACGACAGCATCCAGACCCAGCCCGCGATTAATAACTTCATTCAAGCTATTGATCAATGCCAGATCATCGTTCCGTTGTTGGATTTCGCTTTCCGCCTGTTTTTGCCTGGTCACATCATGCGCCAGGACAAGTTCGCCCTTCCTGCCGTCAAGTTCCACTGGATGCGAGATGATATCCACCAGGATCACCGTGCCATCCTTTTTGCAATGACGCCAGATACCTGCGTTGTCGATCTGTTGATTCCCGCGGGTGGCAGAGGTTGCGATATTCTCCAGCAGCATTGGCACATCCAGGGCTGGACGGATATCCTTAATGGTCATTGCCAGGAAATCCTCCATGGAGTAGCCGTAACAAGTTACAGCAGCGTCATTTACCTTCAGGAATTTCAACGTTTCGAGATCGTAAATCCACATGGGCAGGGGATTGTTCTGGAACAGCAGCCGATACTTTTCCCTGCTTTCGCGTAGTGCATCTTCCGCCTGTCTGCGCTCAGTGATATCGCGATAGTTGACGACAATTGCCTCCACGCCTGGCTCGTCCAGCATGTTCGTGACTACTGCCTCCACCCAACGCCATGTGCCATCGGAATGACGCAGACGGAATGAGTTATGCTGACGGCTGCCCGGTTCTTTGAGAAGTTTGGAAAACACACTCTGTGTCCAGGCCATATCATCCGGGTGCATTAATTTGAACAGGCTGCGCCCCAGAAACTCACCCGGTGCAAAGTCCAGAATTGGGGTGATTGCCGGGCTTTCCCACAGCAGGCTGCCGTCGGCGGCGAGAAGAGAAATGCTGTCCAGTCCGTTTTCGATCAGGGCGCGAAAACGTCTCTCGCTATTTTTTACTGTTTCTTCTGCCTGTTTGTGTTCCAACAGTAGCTTTCTCTCTTCCAATGCATGGGCTACAGCGGGTCCCAGCCGTTTCAAGTTCTCTTTGAAAATATAATTGGATGCGCCTTTTTTCATGCTTTCCACAGCCGCATCCTCACTGATCACCCCACTCCAGATGAGGAATGGTATTGCTGGAGCATGTTTCTGAGCAAGCTCCAACGCCTTCAGTCCATTGAAACCGGGCAGTTCATAGTCTGAGAGAATCAGGGCGGGTTGAAAAATTTCCAAAGCCTGCAGGAATTCCTTTTCTTTTTCCACCCTTTTAAATTCACAATTCCCGACTACCTTGCGGATTTCGCGTTGGGCCAGGTCATAGTCAGCAGGCAGGTCTTCAACGATCAGGATGCGGGTAGGGTTGTTCATGGTTTCTTTCCTTCTCAGAACAGCTGTTTTACCGATCGCCGCCTGCATCCCCCGAAAACAGGCAGGTACTCTGTGAAACAAGCAACACCGTCACCGATTAGAATCGGTCATGGTTCATTCGCCTGCGGCTCATCTATTTCGGTGGATGGTTCACCATAAGCCAGTACACCCCCAATTTAGTCATGGCATCCATGAATGAATCGAATTGTACGGGCTTAATTACATAACTGTTTGCACCCAACTGGTATGCTGTCTTTACATCCGGGTCTTCTGCAGACGATGTGACAATTACCACGGGTATGGTCTGTGTGCGTGGGTCAGCCCTGATGGCGCTCAGAACTTCCAGGCCGTTGATGCGGGGGAGTTTCAGATCGAGCAGGACCACCTTTGGCGGATCGTCGGTAGTACGTCCTTCATACACACCACGGGCAAACAGGAAGTCCAGCGCTTCCACGCCGTCCTCCACGTGAAAAAGTTTGTTGGCAAGATTATTCTTTTTTAATGCCCTGATTGTCAACTCGGCATCGCGTGGGTTATCTTCGACAAGCAGGATCTCAACAGCGTTCATATCATTCATGGCTTTCCCTTTCTCGTGGCAGGGCAAAATAAAAGGTTGCGCCCTTGTCCTCTTCTCCTTCCGCCCACACACGTCCCGCATGACGCTGGACGATTCGCTGCACGATCGCCAGCCCAACCCCTGTCCCTTCGAATTCGTCCTCACTGTGAAGACGCTGGAACACACCAAACAGCTTATCCACATACTGGATGTTGAATCCGGCTCCGTTATCGCGCACATAATAGATATTTTCATCATCGCTTCGCCTGGTTCCCAGCTCAATAACTGCCCGTTCCCTCCTGGATGAGAACTTGATCGCGTTCGAAATGAGGTTCGTCCATACCTGATGTATCAAAGCTGGGTCAGCTTTCGCCTGCGGAAGCCTCCCGATTTTTAGGTCAATGCGCTGCCTCTGTTCTTCACTAGTCAACTCGGCGAATACAGAATAAGCAAGCGCTTTCATATCAATTGTTGTCGTCTGTATCTCCTTGCGGCTTAACCGCGAAAAGGACAGCAGGTCATCGATCAGTTTCCCCATCCGCAGCGTCTCTGTAGTGATCACCTTGCAAATACGCCTGCCCTCTTCGTCCAGCACGGATGAATAGTCCTCCACAAGGATGCGTGTATATCCGTTAATGGCGCGCAGTGGGGCACGCAAATCATGTGAAATGGAATAGGAGAAGGCTTCAAGTTCCTTGTTGGCGGTATGTAACTGCGCTGCGTTTTTTGTGAGGTCAATATTCAGTTGTCGAATAGCTTGTGCCCCCTTTTTGCGCTCTGTGATATCGCGGGAGATGCCAAAAATGCCGATGGTCTGTCCTTCGGAAGTGCGGAGGGGTACTTTTGTTGTCGAGACCCAGGTTTCTCTCTTATCGGGCCAGATGACCTGCTCTTCAAAGTCTACCAGGGGCTGGCCGGTTCTTATCACTTCCTGTTCCTGAGCGGATGCTTTTGCCGCATGTGGAAAGAAATCAAAATCGGTTTTACCTATGGCTTCTTCAGGACTGCTTAATCCCAGCATCTCAGCCTGCGATTTACTGTTTCTGATAAAGCGTCCCTGGACATCTTTGAAGTAAATATGATCGGGCATGTATTCCATCATAGCCTGCAGCAGGGTGTTCGTCTGTGACAGCGAGGCGGTCCGTTCCTGCACTTTGAGTTCCAATTCGTCATGCGCCCGTTGGAGCTCCTCTTTAGCCTGCCTGCGCTCGCTGACGTCGCGGTTGACACTGACAAAACCCGTAATGTTCCCATTATCCTGGCGCATTGCAACGGTGCGGGTTTCCACGTGGAACCTTGACCCATCTTTGCGTACCTGTGTAATTTCAGCTGAAAACTCACCGGTGTCTCTCAAGCCTTGAATGGCTTCTGCACGTGCCTCGCCGAAAAACTCGGTTGCTAATACATCTTCGCCTTTTCGGCCAATCACTTCCTCTGCCTTCCAGCCATACATTGTTTCTGCAGCGGAATTCCATGACGTAATTACCAGGTTTTCATCTGACGTGATCACGGCATCAGTGACTTGCTCAAGAATGCTGGCCTGATGCGCAAGCTTTTTTTCTGCATCTTTCCTCTGGCTGATATCCTGCACGGTGGCGACACGGTATAACAAATCGCCATCGTCGCCGCGTACACTTACCAGGTCCGCTTGAACAGGGAATGTGCTGCCATCCCGGCGGACCATATTCGCTTCATACTGGGCATGCCCGATCTGGTCGGCTCTCGTGATGTTTCGGCGTATGTGCTCATGATCTGCCGGCACGTAAAGACTCAGTATTGCCGAGCCGACAACATCCTCCACACGTGATCTGTGTAACAGTGCAAAAGCAGAATTACATACCACGATACGGTGGGTGGCGGGATCACCGATGGCAATTCCGTGACCACAGTGTTCGAAGGCATCCGCCCATTGACGTCGCTCCTCCTCTGCCTGCCTGCGATCGGTAATATCCTGCACCAGGGAATAGAAGCCCCTTACCTCGCCATTTGGTTCCTTGTCCGGGACGTAGGTGGCACTGATAAAACGGGTGCCAGCCTCCTTGAGTGTCAGTTCCGATTCATAGGTGATGGCTTCGCCTTTCAAAACCGCATCAATATAAGGAGATAATTTCTGGTATGCGTCGGTTCCGAGCACTTCCACCATCTCCTTGCCATCCACCTGATGCCCGAACCATTCCTGGTACGCCTGATTGTTGAAGTGATGGCGCCTGTCCCTGCCCACATAGGATATGAGCGCAGGCAGCGCATTTGTGAGCGTGCGTAACCGTTCTTCGCTTGTACGCAACCTTGTACTATGACGCTGGATCAGCCAGTACAGCATGATTGCAGTAACAATAATGAACCCCCAACCCTTATAAATACTGATGGTCGTCAGCATCGACTGATCAAGTGCGATTTTTTCAGCAAGCTTGTCTGAAAATAGAATCCAGATGACACCAACCAGCAGGTAGATCCCTGCAATTTTTAAGGGCCCCCAAAGGTGCCTGGTCCATGAAAAATGGAACTCACGACTGCTCATAAAATCTCCTCATGTACAAAAGCTGCCAGGCGAGCCTTGCCTGTAGCCTCAAATTAGCTGATTCAAAAATACCTGATCTGCCCCAAACCATTGTCCTATTACTATGAAGGTGTGCACATGGGGGGATTCCCTACCCTGTACATGTGAAAATAGGAGAGAATGGGTCAATTTTACATCCTATTATCCTACCCTTGTCAGATGCCGCGTTCCGCAGCCGCGGCTCAAGAGCCGAGTCTGTGGCCTTAACGGAGGCAGTTGTCGGCTATGATGCCTCACAAAGTAATTTATTTCACAACCAATTCATGACATCCATCCATGTGGAAAAGCGGGGGAGTCGGGAATAATAAGGTCAACCATAAGATTTAATGAAAGGGTTGCCTTATGACGGTCCAGTTGAGCGAAAGCACAGAAATGTATCTCAAAGCGATGGCTGAGTTGGGGGTGGGCGATGTGGTGCCAGTGGGACGCCTGGCCGGGCGATTGGGTGTGACAAACGTTTCTGCAAATGAGATGGTGCATCGCCTGACAGAGCAGGGATTGCTGTCGCATATGCCCTACAAAGGTGTGACATTGACGGAAACAGGCCGAACTGCGGCCTGTAGTGTGCTGCGACGCCAGCGTTTATGGGAATGTTTTTTATATGATCACCTACATATCGAATGGGCAAAGCTATATGAGCTGGCCTGTTCACTCGAGCACGCGACTGCCCCTGAAGTGACGGAGGCATTGGCTGTCTTTCTTGGCGACCCAAAATTTTGCCCGCGGGGCAATCCCATCCCGGCTGCGGACGGTTCGTTTGCGCCACTACATGGCGTTCCCCTTCGTTACGTGCCCATGGGTTCAATTGTACAGGTGCTGGCAGTGAATGCAACTGAAACCGATGTGCTTAAATATTTGCAGGAGCGCGACATTCTACCGGGCCGGGAGGTGACCGTGGTGGAAGCCGCGCCGATGGAAGGTCCGCTCACCTTGAGGCTGGGGTGGAAGCGGCGATGTGACGAAACCACTCGCCGTGGAATTGAACACACTCGCCGGCTGGCTCGGTTTGGAATCGGTGACGGTCGCCCGGAACAACGCTTTCGAGCGCCGCCGGGCCGCCTTCACTTTCTCGTATTTTTCCGATATTGGGAGAGCGCGATTTCGCCGATGAAAAGGTAGGTGCCGCTTCTACTGATCATCTTGGCTTCGTTCAGCTTCATCGCCGCCGGGCAGACTGGCGTTGATGCAGACGCCTCGAGCCGGCGCGCGGTGGCGGGTGAGCCAGGGGAGTGGGAAGGCCGTCTCACCGTTCTCGTCCAGGAAGACCAGGCGACGGGCCGAAGCCAGACCAT
>JBDTPH010000169.1:0-5161 GCA_039932795.1 Chloroflexota bacterium | reverse complement strand
TCTCATAACATTCTCCTTTGGGAAAAAAGTAAGTGCAATTTTAGCAGTTTGTTTCTGGAATCAGGTAGTACATCATGGTGAGTTTTGGATGGAATGACTCATCGTCAGCGCCACCCAATCTCCCATCTGTTTCCGTTCGCTCATTTCCAGCCCTTTTGCCTGCCCCGCTTCGACCACGCGTTGCTCCTGCTCCTGCAGGATCCCGCTCAAGATGATCGCACCGTCAGCCTGGATTAAATCGGCAAGGCCCGCGTCAAAGAGACGTACGATCACCGGCGCAAGAATATTTGCCACCACCAGAGGCGCGGTATCAAATGTAAATTTTCCTTCACGGATTTCGTTTATGGAGCCAACGCCGAAGATTAACTCCTCACCCACTCCATTCGTATCTGCATTCGCGCGGGCATTCCTGACCGATTCAGCGTCAATATCCACGCCTACTGCCATGACCGCACCCAGCCTGATCGCCGCAATGGACAGAATCCCGGAGCCACAGCCAACGTCGATGACAGTAGACGGAGTCTGCCTATCAAAAACCTTCTCCATCAACGCCAGACACAACTGCGTCGTGGGGTGTGTCCCTGTGCCAAATGCCATGCCGGGATCGATCTTGATCGCAACGCGGTTCGGCTCCGGTGAGTCCAGCCATGCAGGGACGATGACGATTCGCTTCCCTATCAGGATCGGTTTGTAGTGCTGCTTCCAGGCCTCCATCCAGTTTTGATCGGCTATCTGTCTGTAAGCGGGATCAGGCAAAGGCTGGATCATCCCCAAATAGTAGAGGGACTCTTCGAGTTTTTGGCGCGTCTCCTGGATCTGGTCATTCATCTCCAGATACGCCCGCACAGTGATTGGCCCAGCCGGCGTGCCTGCATCCTCATCGTCGTTGTATCGGACTCCCTGTTCGGTCATCACGCCGTTCGGCGCAAAACGCGCCAGAACGTCTGCAACTGCTTCTGCCAGTTCGCCATTCACGACCAGTGAAACTTCAAGCCAGTTCATATTCATAGAATCCCATGAGTTGATACAAGTAGGTGATCAATTCAATATCGCGCGGACGGACATCAGGCAGGTCATCCAAAGAGAAATAGCCATATTCCGACACTTCATCGCTTGGCATAAAAACACCACCCTCAATTCTGGATAAATAATATAAGCCGACTTTGTCGGGCGTCCATGTTTTGATCAGCAGCAACTTTTCGATGCTGATTTTCAAGCCTGTTTCCTCCCAGACTTCACGTACCACTCCATCTTCAGGAGTTTCGCCGTATTCCAGGCTTCCTCCAGGCAGACCCCAGGGATGAAATCTTTGATAGGTTAATTTGACAAGGAGGATTTTTTTATCCTGGTTAAAGATTACAGCCGCGGCAAACACCTGAAATAAGGGACGGATGATGCGCGACGCGATCACCTGCAGCCACAAAGGGAATATTCGCCAGACCTGAAGCAGAAATCTTCTCATGGCTCAAAACGATAGAACTTAACCTGGGCTTCTTCAAGTGTGGCCAGCCCGGCTTTGATATGCGGCTCGATCAGCTGCAAGAATTTTTCCACCTTTTCCTGTATATCGACGATCTCAATAATAATCGGCAAATCTTCCGAGAGTGTGTCGAAGCGAAAGGTGTGTATCTGGCGGGTATTCGCGCCAAAACCCATCATGCCGCGCAGGACAGTCGCGCCAGCCAGTCCCTGTTCGCGAGCCTGCACGAGGGTAATCCACTCATAGAGCGGTTTACCCTTGTGCCGATCGGCTTCGCCGATGAAGATGCGAAGCAAGGTGCCTTCCTGTGGAAGTTGCATAATTATCTCCAGACCCAATATGCGACCGTTCGTCCCAGCCAGACGAGTATCAATCCGAATATACCCAGGGCGGTCACAAATTGCGCTTTTCAAAGGTGGGAAAGCGCAATTTGTGACCGTGGGCATTATATAACATTCGCGCCGACATTTGCCAAAGCATTAAATGTCTGGCCATCACGCAGCAGGTTGATTGTGTCATTTCCAAACGAGGAGAAGGTTGTAAAACCGCCGAGAATTCCAATAAACACAAAAGTTCTTGATTCAGAAGCAAACGCCCCGCGCGCTTCGGCAAGTTGTGAAAGAAAACCGATCAGGAAACAGCCAATAAGATAGACTGCGAGTGTGCCATAGGGAAAGTCAATGCTTTTGCTGAGAGTTTGGGTCCATGTGCCGAGGAGATAGCGAAAGACTGAGCCAAGTGCTCCACCGAGGGCGACGATAATAACGGAATAAAGGGACGGCATGGATGCTTATTTTTAAGGGGAACCACTATGGGCCCGGCATGCAGTACCGCTCATCCGATTAAAGTTTACAGTAAAGCGAGTCGAGGTCGCAATCCACACATTCCAATTGCAGTGTGGCATGAACGATATTGTAGCGGCGATAGACCAGTTTGTTGATCTCACTCTGAATCGCTGCGCCCGCGCTGACGGTAATATCTTCGGTAAGAATGTGTGCGGACATGCTGCGTAAACTCTGGGTAAGACTCCAGACGTGCAGGTCATGAACACCCAGTACTCCATCTATGTCCACGATTTCTTCCACCATCTGCTTCAGGTCCACATCACGTGGCGTGGACTCAAGCAGGATCTCCACGGTTTCACGCAGGATTCCCCAGGCGTTGTACAGGATGAGAAAACCGATCAAAACACTGACAAGCGGATCAAGCCAGTTCGCATCTGTGAAATAAATGATGACACCGGCAATGACCGCTCCAATGGTGGAGATGACATCCCCCATCAAATGGACAAAGGTGGAACGCAGGTTGAGGTCGCTTTCGCTGCCGCGATGAACAAGCAACGCAGTGACTAGGTTGATGACGACCGCAATGAGACCCACACCGATAAGAATGGATGATTGCACTTCGGGCGGAGAACTAAATCGCTTATACGCCTCATAAAAAATTCCCATCGAAATCAATACAAGCGTCGTTGAATTCAATAGAGCCACGAGAATTCCGGCACGGTGATATCCATAGGTCTTGCGTGCATTGGCAGGCTGCGCGGTAATTCGAATGGCGAACCAGCTCAGACCCAGCGCGATCACGTCAGTAAGGTTGTGTGCCGCGTCGGTGAGAAGCGCGAGACTGTTGGCATAATATCCCGCCGCAGCTTCGACAACGACAAAGGCCAGCGTCAGAAAAAGGGACAGTGAAAGCCTGCTTGTAGTTTGTTTTGCGACGTCGCGCAAATGAGAGTGAGTATGTGTGTGAGTTTGGTTCATAAATCGCTGATGGATTATCCATGCATTACATGGTCCAAACCCATATTATAGAGTTTGGCAACATGATCATCGTCGAGCGCATAATAGACCTGCCGCCCATCCTTGCGACTGCGTATCAGCCGCATCTGACGAAGTCCGCGCAGTTGATGTGACACCGCCGACTCAGTCATTGAGAGGCGGGCCGCAATATCACCAACGTTCATTTCGCCTTCGAGCAAAGCAGAAATGATCCGCAAACGTGTTGGGTCACTGAGGGCGCTGAACAGGTCAGCCAGGCGAGTGGAAGTTTGTTCTCTGAGCAGCATAAATATATGAACAGTTGTTCAAGTATTCATAATTATAGGTCAAATGACGATTCTCTTAAGTGGGAAAGTATTTTCGCCACGGATTTACACCAATAGGGACATCCCTGCTTTGCATGTCTATCCTCCCAATGCATCATTCAGCCAGTCCAGAAATCCCTTTTCCTGAGGCTTGACAGTTGTACCCAGGCTCTCCGCAAGCTTCTCAAATAACTCGCGCTGTTCCTTGGTGAGCTTCGTCGGCACAGCGACATTGACGATCACCCGCTGGCTGCCGCGCTCTTTTCTTCGCAGATATGGCACGCCCTTGCCCTTGATGGTTATGACTTTCCCAGGCTGGGTACCGGCGGGGATCTTCAACTTATCATTGCCATCCAGGGTAGGTATTTCCACCTCCGCACCAAGGACCGCCTGCGCGACATTGATATCTAAATTTAAGATGATGTCATTCTCACGACGCTTGAAGAACTGGTGAGGCAGGATGTCCAGCACCAAAAACAGGCTTCCATTCGGGCCTCCAAAAGCACCAGGGCCGCCTTCCCCTGCCAAACGGATCTGGGTACCTGAATCCACGCCAGCAGGGACCTGCACCTTCTTCTTGACTTTCTTACGTTCCAACCCGCCGCCGTGACATGTTTTGCAAACCGAGGCAATTGTCTCGCCGCGCCCGTTACAGGTTGGACACGTCACCGACTGAACCATTTGACCCAAAAAGGTCTGGCGAACCTGACGCACTTCGCCCTGCCCATTACAAGTGGAACACTTTACAGGCGAAGTCCCGGGCTCTGCCCCCGAACCACTGCATCGTGAACAAGTCTCTTCGCGTTCGAATTCAATATCCTTCTCCACGCCGAACACAGCCTCTTCGAAGGTCAACGTAACCTGCATCTGCAAATCACGGCCGCGGCGCGGCGAACGACGCGAACGCCGGCCCGTGGAAAAGCCAAATCCACCGAAGAGTTCCTCGAAGATATCGCCAAAGTCCGCGGTGTAATCGTGGAAGCCACCGCCCATGTTGCCGAGCCCCTCTTTTCCAAAGCGATCATAGCGGGTGCGCTTCTCCGTGTCGGAAAGGACGCCGTATGCCTCGTTGATCTCTTTGAATTTTTCCTCAGCATCCGTCTCTTTGCTCACATCGGGATGATACTGGCGCGCGAGTTTACGGAACGCGGCTTTGATCTCGTCATCGCCCGCGTTCCGTCCAACTCCAAGAATTTCGTAATAGTCTCTATTAGACATATTTTCTCAAGACGCCGTCGCGCGGTTTACTCCTTGACTTCACCTTCAACTACATCCGGTTCCGCCTCTGGATCGGGACTCGCTTCGCCCTCAGGAGCAGCTGATCCCTGATAAACGGCGCCACCGATCTTTTGAACGGATTCGCCCAATCCCTGCGTTGCAGCTTTGATGGCGTCGACATCCTCACCCTCAGCAACTTTCTTCACATCGGCGACCTTTGCATCCACTTCAGATTTCACTTCCCCGGGGACTTTGTCACCAAATTCGCGCAGCGCTTTCAAGTGGTGCTGTCCTTCTGCAATTGGACCAAACCAGCCAGGAATAATAGCGACGACCGGCAATCCATCCGGCGTCGTCAGAAATCCGGCAAAGGCGGT
>JBDTPH010000168.1:0-4335 GCA_039932795.1 Chloroflexota bacterium | reverse complement strand
GCAGCGCCGCGCCGCCGTTGGCAAGGTCATAGATCAGGCGGTGGATGCTTTCGGCATCGGCATTGGCGTCCTTTTCATCCATCACGCTCTCGTAGTTATCGAAGAGCCACAGTCCGTTCCACTCGCGCGCCGCGCCCAAAATGGCTTCGCGCTGCTGCACCTCACTCAGCCCTGCCCCCTGCTGAGCCTGCTCCACGCCCAAGAGCGCGCGCATCAGCGCGTACCTAAAATTCGCCGCGTTCACTTCATTGGCAAACGAATAAGCGTACACGCCGCGCGACCACATCCACGCGAAACGCTCGGCAAACGCTGCCGCCAGCGCGGTCTTGCCCATGCCGCCTGTGCCTGCCACCGTGATGACTTGGCGTCCCTGGGTAAAAAGTCTTGCGATTTGATGCAGTTCGAGGTTGCGTCCCAACAACGGGCGCGGCGGCTGGATTTCTCCACCAAGCGACACTTCGCCAGGCTTGCCGAGTCCGCCCACCGAGGGAGTTCCCTCGCCGACGGGAAACGCTTCGCTCCACCCGTTGGCTGATACATACCCAACGGGCAGTCCCACGCTGTGAGTGTCGCGCATCAAACCCATCCGCACCTGACGTAGGGCTTCGCCAATGCTCAAGCCTGCAAATAAACTGTCGTATAAAACTGTTGCCAGTTCATCGCTCAACGCATCTGGGAAAGATTCCTGCATCCCGATGGCAATCGGCACGCCGTTCAACGCCAGCGCGCGCGCCAGATTTGCCTGTGAGCCTGTGGCGGTTCGGCAGGCGCTCAACAGCACCAGCCGCAGCACCCCGCGCGGCGACATGTTCAACAAGTCTGCGCCAGTCAGTGGGTCCTGGCTTCCATCTTTGCTTTCAAGCGCTAAAACTGCCAACGCTCCCGTAGGTGTATTGACCACATTCCCATGACAAGTCAGGTGCAGCATGGCGGGCCCCTGCCGCAAAGCGCGGTTGAGATGTTCACGCGTCGGCGGGATTCTCCTCGCCGTGAGATTCTTTCCGCTGTTCTGCAACGTCTCACGAATGGAGCGCATCTCGTTATCGAGGTCAAGTCGGTAGCCATTGCGCGGGTTGCCGCTTTGATCCACCAACGGGTCAGCCGCCAGCGCGATGAAATTTAGTGGCGATGGCGAGACCTCCGAGGTTTTAAAAACCTCGGAGGTCTTATTTACTGTTCTTAACATCCCTGCCTTCACGCATAAAAACTGACGGTCTGGAAGCGTGGCAAATTCCCATGCAAACGCATCGGCTCGTTCGTCGCAATCCAACAAAATCAATTTATCTGGGTCATCAGCGAGCTGCTGCAACATTTCATCGCCCCCCAACGCGGCGGTCAGAATCTGTCCATTCGTGAACGGATCAGCTTGTAATCGGTCAATCGCTGGAATTTGGTCAAGAGGCGTGTGTATGGTCTGATTGTCAAAGCTGACAATCAGGTGTCTTTCATCCACGCGCACTGTCAATGTGATTGCCATAAAAACCCTCTATCAAGACTGCATATTTGTATTGATGTTACAGGTTCGCTCCTACCGCTCCCCAGTTCTCATGAGAGTAACAGCATTATAAACCTGACAGGTCTCATCTACGCGTTGCTTAATCATAGCCCTTGCATAAACGAGGAAGGGTATTTTGAACGTCCTCACCTGCTGCAACCCGCATTCACTATTTCTGAAATGATAGAATAACCATCTGTAAACAACAAACCTTACATGAAAAAGATAATTTCAGCACTGTATCCATTCCTGATAGCCTGCTATCCCATTCTTGCACTTCGAAACCACAACATCCTCTATGTTGACCTGGCTTCGATCGTTCGAACACTCCTCGTTGCCATTCTCTTAACTGCGGTCATCTGGTCCCTGCTCCATATTCTCCTATTCCACGATTGGACCCGGTCTGGCATTGCGGCAAGCCTGGCGATGGTCCTGGTATTTTCATATGGGCATCTCCACATCCAATCAGCCAGGGTTTTCGGAGAACCCATCCGCCATGCCTATTTGTTGACGGCATTGGTCGTGTTTTATCTCATGATCGTCTGGCTGGCAACGCGCGGCCCATCCCGGATCGAAACATTTCGCAACTTTTTGGCAGTCATGGCAGTCGCGCTGGTCATCATGAGCCTGGGTCAGTCAATTTTCCATGAGTACAGTACATATCGCGCGGCACAGATAATCGCCGCGCAGGATACGAAATCAAGTGAAGGCACAGACACGCCCAGCCATCCCGATATTTATCTCATCGTTCTGGATGCTCATACGCGGGCAGATGTACTGATGGACAACTTTGACTACGACAGTTCATTTTTTATTCAGGAACTCACTGGTCTGGGCTTTCATGTTGCAAGCTGCAGCCAGAGTAACTACGCTTCCACGAACCTTTCACTGTCCTCCCTTTTCAACATGGACTATATCCCCTCCAATTTGAGCGGTACGGCAAAACTGCCTCCTTTCAAAGAGACAGCCGTCCGCAGGACGCTCGCCTCACAGGGATATTCCATCATCACGTTTGAGAACCGCGCAAGCGGACACTTCGATCTTCAGGAGGATATTCGACTCTCCCACAACCAGCTGTTACTGGGAGAATTGAATTTGATGGGCGGGCTGAACGAATTCGAAAAGGTCACGCTCCATACATCCGTCACAAAGCTGTTTCTGGATACCCGCCTGATCCCGGGCTTCAATGAAGATGGCTTGACGCAAATGGAAAATTATGAGCACTATCAACAGACCCTGTTCACCCTTTCGAAGCTGAGTGAAGTCCCTGAAATGAAGAGCCCGAAGTTTGTGTTTGTGCACATCCTGGTGCCGCACAGCCCCTACGTATTCACTGCGGATGGCAGTTTCAAAAATCCCGAGGATAGCGGGAAACCTGGCTACAGCGATAATGCCCGGTTTATTGATCAAAGCATACTGGAACCTATCAGGGAAATCCTCAAGCGGTCTGAACAGCCGCCGATCATTTTGCTGATGGGAGACCACGGCCCACCCCCCGGAAAGTGGGCCACGCGTGAGGATCGCATGTCCATTCTCAACGCCTACCATGCCGCTGGGGCATCAACCACAGCGTTCTATGATTCGATCAGCCCGGTCAATTCCTTTCGAGTGATCTTCAACGAATATTTTGGTACATCCCATCCCCTGCTGGATGACGTCAGTCATTTTGCATATAAATTGCAACAGCTGCAGGAAGCTCCCATTGTAGAAAACAACTGTACGTCAGCCAGATAAATTGATCGCCTACCAAATTCCTGCCGCCTCAGGGACAGCTCATGCGAGAAGTGTCTCTTTCGTTAATTTCAATTGTTCCAGGTCACGGATGGGCTCACGGCTTTTGAACCGTGATAATTCTTCCATTACTATCGCCATGCGGGTCGTGGTTGCTTGCGGACTGGTACGCCAGCGATGGATGGCTGACGCTCCCAACTGTGAACGTTACCGCGCTGGTTCCAATCGCGAGCTTACGAACAGTGATCGTACAGGTTCCTGTTGCATCTGTAGTGCACGACCCCTCTCCGCTGTATCCATTACTCCAGTTCCCATCGACCCTGTCATTGGCTATGCAAGCACACTTCCTATCCCCTGCTTGCTGTCCACAGGAAACCCTGGCACGATAATTTGCCTTGACTTCTAGAATTTTTGTTCTATAATTCATACATGGACGCAATGGGTACGCTTAAGCTGCTTTCCGGTCAAATGGAGTTGGAGCACGCCGAACCTGCAAAACCTGGCTGCTTCACTCCCAGGGAACAGCGCGCCGCCTTCGTCCAGCCTGCTCAACTCCCCAACGGCAAAAAGATCAAACTCTTGAAAACCCTGCTCTCTTCCGCGTGCGAGCGGGATTGTTTCTATTGCCCCTTCCGCGCCGGCCGCGACTTTCGCCGTGCCACCTTCAGGCCACAGGAATTTGCGGAGCTGTTTATGAAGCTGCATCAGTCACAGGCGGCGGAGGGAATCTTTCTCAGTTCAGGCATTGCGGCGGGCGGTGCAAATACACAGAATAAGATCCTGGATACGGCAGAGATTCTGCGCACTAGATTTGGATTCCGGGGATACCTGCATCTCAAGATCATGCCTGGCGCCGAAAAGGGACAGGTCGAGCGTCTCATGCAGCTTGCCGACCGCGTCTCCATCAATCTCGAAGCGCCAAATACAGAACGCCTGGCAAAGCTTGCTCCCAACAAAGTTTTCACCGAGGAACTATTCCGCCCGCTCAAATGGGTGGAGGAAATCCGTCAGTCACAACCGCCACACAAAGGCTGGAATGGTCGCTGGCCTTCCACGGTCACTCAATTTGTGGCAGGTGGCAGTGATGAAAGCGACCTCGAGTTATTAAC
>JBDTPH010000167.1:0-24790 GCA_039932795.1 Chloroflexota bacterium | reverse complement strand
ACCCAGCGCGACGGCGGACCAGTCCACATCCGTGAAGGAAACTTCAGGGATGGTGGTTCTGGCAGGTTCAGACCTGACCGGGGCGGGCCTGGCAGGAGGCGGTGTGGGGGTTGGTGTTGGTTCGGGTTCGGGCTGCCGATAGAGGGTTACTACTTCCGGAGTCAAATTCATCGCGGGAGTGGCGGGAATATCGCGTTGGGTGCCAAAGCGCAGGAGCACGCGTCCAAGCTGGTCTGCTGTGCGATAACGCGCGGCTGGCTCCTTCGAGAGGACCTTCATGATGATCTCTTCCAACGCTGTGGGAATGTCGGGGATATATTCACTCGGCGCGATCGGATCCGATTCAAGATGAAGGCGGGCAAGCTCTTCACTGGTTGGGGCTGTAAAAGGAAGCGCTCCCGTCAGCACTTCATACAGGACGACACCCAGGGAATAAACATCAGATGCCGGCGAAGGTGCTTCGCCAGTGGCTTGCTCCGGCGAGAAGTATTGCGGGGATCCCCAGACAACATCCGCGCGTTCATCAGGCATGATGGTGGAGAGGGCGCGTGCAATACCGAAGTCTGTGACCTTGAGCCGCGCATCGGGGGTGACGATCATGTTATGCGGTTTGATATCACAATGGACGAGCCCGGCACGGTGGGCATACCCGATTCCCGCGCAGGCCTGTACGATCAATGGGATGGCTTCCTCCACTGAATACCTGCCGCGCTGGCGGAGCAGGGTCTTCAAGTCCTTGCCGGGGATGTGCTCCATGACAATAAAGAGCTGGCCCAGGTCGAGCCCAAAATCATGGACGGTAACAATGTTGGGATGTGAAAGGTTCGCCGCCGCGCGCGCTTCCTGTCGAAAGCGCTTCTGGAATGCATCATCGTTCGAATAATTTTCATGCAACAATTTGATGGCAACATAGCGTTCCAGCATGAGGTCGCGTGCACGGAACACATCTGACATACCGCCCCGGCCAAGATGCTCAAGTAATTGATAACGATTGTTGAGAACTGTTCCCTCGTTCATTGCAAAAATATTATACCAGCCCTGACCCCCTCCGCCCTTTGGGCACCCTGCTTGCGCACTCGCAGGGTGTCTCCCAAATGCGACATAAATTCATATTGATAAGCTTATTGTCACTGTCGCGTTTGGGGGAGGCTGTGTGGGCTCAGGTATAATCCCTCGCATGCGTAGCGCTGTTATTGTGTACAACCCCGCGGCCGGCCGTTTTTCCGTGAGGCCATTCATCAAGTCTGCAGTCAGGGAACTGGAATCCGCTGACTGGCGCGTGGACGCAGTGGAAACCCTGAGCGGCATGCATACTGTTGAACTGGCAAAGCAGGCCGCGGCTGAGAAAAAAGACGCGGTATTCGCGGTCGGCGGCGATGGGACGATCGGCAACGTTGTCAACGGATTGATCGGCTCGGAAACTGCACTCGGAGTCCTGCCTGCGGGAACTGCCAACGTCTGGAGCATGGAACTGGGATTGCGTCCTTTTGCATGGACTCATCCCTGGGTTCTGCGAAAAAACGCGTCGCTGCTTGCGAATGCTCCGTGTCATTCCATAGATGTGGGAATGTGCAATGAATTTTCATTCATGATGTGGGCGGGCATCGGGTTGGACGCGCTCACCATCCATTCGATGGAGCCGCGCATCCGCCTTGAAAAATTTTTCTCCATGCCTGAATATGCCGCAAAGACGATCTGGCAGGCCGCTCAATGGAGTGGCATCCACCTGCATCTGTGGGCGGATGGGGAGGAAGTGGAAGGCCGCTTCATCCTGGCAGTCGCGACCAATATCCGACACTACCTCGGTGGACTGTCAAAGCTTTCACCGGATGCATATCTTGACGATGGTCTGCTCGATATGTGGCTTTTCAGCGGAAGTAATCTCGGTGACGCGTTGCGCCATGCATACGATATGTGGCGCGGCAACCACTTCACATCAGACACGGCGCACCTCATTACATTTAAAACACTGCGTATCGAGGCTGATGCCCCGTACTGGATCCAGACCGATGGTGAGCCGCGCGGTTCAGCCCAAAAAACCGAGATCACGGTCCAATCACGTGCATTGCGAATGCTGATGCCGCCGCACGGCATGGATCTATTGAAGAATGCTTCTGTAAAGGATATGCATGAACGCTCGCCAGCTTTTCAATAAATGGGTCATCCTTGGGGCACTCCTGCTCGCGGGACTTTTGACTCTTATCACCGCCGTCTCCATTGGATTAACGTCAGCGCGTCAAAATGCCGACGTTGGGTTTGTCCCCGCTGACCTGACTTTGATCCCTGCCTCAACGTCTACTTCCAGCGCGCCCGCCACGCCGACCATTGATCCCTTCGCGCCCACGATTGCGCCCACAGGTATTGCATTGGATAACTATGTGCAGATCAAAGGTACGGAAGGGGAAGGGTTACGAATCCGCTCGGAGCCGGGGTTGAACGGTGAACCTGTTTTTCTCGGTTACGATTCAGAGGTCTTCATTGTAAAAGATGGTCCCCGCGAAGCAGACGGATTTGTCTGGTGGTATCTGGTGGCACCCTATGACGAGACACGGGTTGGCTGGGCGGCAGCGGACTTCCTGACTTATATTCCATCACCATAACCTCACCCATATCCCATTCGCGCTGAGCGGAGGTCTGAGTGTTCGTAGAAGACTGTAGACGAAGCGGGAGCGGAGAAAGATTCGAAATGAACGAAAAACCAACAGGCATTACTGCCAACAAAACGACAAAAGAATTTAGCATTACATGGGACGACAATCATACAAGCACATATCCGTTCGAGCTATTGCGCGCCGCCTGTCCGTGTGCATCCTGCCGCGGCGGACACGAAAACATGAAGTCAGAGCCGGATGCGGATGTGTTCAACGTCAAGCTGGGGGACACCCAGTCCACGCGCATTGCCAACGTCGTCGCGGTCGGGTCCTATGCCATGACAGTCGTCTGGGAGGATGGTCATGATTATGGAATCTATAACTGGCATTATTTGCGGGCATTGTGTCCCTGCCCCGAAGACAGGGCGAAGTATGGGAAGAAATAATAAATCATAAAAGCGGCTGAGATCGGTCGCTTTTTGAGTAGAGAACCAGCATACTGGTAGTACTGCGCAATATGGGAGGTGGATGAAATGCCAGGGTGGGCGAGCCGTGACCTGCAACGAGAGACACAGGCGGCATAATTGCGCTTGAGGAGTTGCTTCCTTTATAATTCAGCTGTGACGAAACAGGCCGATCTGATCGCCTATGTGTTCGAAGGCCAGCCGCACATGCTTTCCGGGGCGCTTTTGCAATGGATGGAAGAGTCAGCGCGCTTCACATCCTTTGTCGAGACTCACCGCGATAAGATCCGCAAGAAAATCCGCGTGACCCGTGAGCCGGAAAGTGTTCTGGACCTGCGCGGTGAACTGGATGTCGCGTACTGCCTGCTCAATGACCGCCGTTTGGCCGTTGTGTACGAACCGTACGCCAGCGCAAAAGGACGCGGCCCTGATTTCACTGTTACCTAGAGGGCCAACCTGGTATTCAATATCGAAGTGGCACGCCTTCGTGTGGAGGAGAACGGGGTTGATCGGATCGATCTCCCGCGAAAAGAGGAACGAATCCTACGCATCCTCCTATATAAATTGGGACAGATGCGGCCCGGCATGGCTAATCTGCTGGTCATTCATACCCGCGATGAGCTGGCGCGATCCATCGACCTGGGTAGACTCGTGCAAGAGATAAAAATCAGGGTCGAAGGGAAGGATCCCGCCTTTTATGCCGCCAGCCGCTACATCAGCCCCGCTGCTTTCTACAAGGATTTTCTGCACCTGAGCGGCATTCTTCTGTGGACGTCTGGCGCGCAGTTATGGGTCAACAAACAGGCCCGACCAGGCCTGGCGGAAAAAGTCCTGCGCCCGGTTAGTTCGCTTCCATCCGGGGCGGGAAAGTCACCCATCGATTGATGTTTGCTGCAATTCCTTTTGGTACGGGATACATCTGCCTCTACCTGGCTGGAGGTCAGAAGAGTACCCTGCCCTAGTTTCTGCTTTCATTTTCCCTCCAAAGTCTGGCCATGCTATAAAGTGATGCCGACCTGTCTTCGGGAACATTCTTCGTCAGATCGTCCCGGTTATAATCCTTTCGCTTTCATCACTCTTTGGAGTCAAGCTTCGAAAGAGAAAAAATAAATGAAAATACTTACAGTCCTTACCTACTATCGTCCTCATACCTCCGGCCTCACGATCTACGCTGAGCGCCTTGCGCGTGCCTTCGCCAAACGCGGCCATCAAGTGACAGTGATGACCACGCAATATGACCCGTCGCTTGCACGCGAAGAGACGATGGACCGGGTGAAGATCATCCGTGTGCCCGTCATGGCGCGCATCAATAAAGGTGTGATTGCTCCCACCTTCGGACTTGTTGCCACAAAACTGGTCGCGACACACGATGTCGTCCAGATGCACCTGCCTCAATTCGACGCACCTGGTGTCGCCCTGCGCGGACGTCTGCTCGGCAAGCCGGCGGTGCTTACCTATCATTGCGATATTCAATTACCGCCGGGTCTTTTCAATCGGGTTGTCAACACAGTGGTGGACTTTCAAAATAACATGGCGGGGAAACTCTCGAATCACATCGTGACCTACACACAGGACTATGCGGATCACTCCCCCTACCTCTCGCGCTATGCATCAAAACTGACCCCGATCCTGCCACCGGTGGAAATGCCTGATCCACGTCCCGGAGCCGTTCAAGCCTTTGCAGAGGAACACCATCTCAAGGAACGACGCCCTGTCATCGGAATGGTCACCCGCTTTGCTTCTGAGAAGGGAGTGGAGATTCTTTTAGCTGCACTGCCTGCGATTTTGAAAAAATATCCAAAGGCACAGGTCTTATACGCCGGGCAACATCAAAACGTCATGGGTGAACAGGCCTATTTTGACAGGTTGATCCCGCAGATTCGTGAGTACGAAGCGTCTGGTCATTGGAAGTTTCTGGGCAATCTCGATCCCGTGGACCTTGCTGCGGTATACCCCAACCTGGACGTGTTGACCGTTCCGTCGCTGAATTCCACCGAAGCATTCGGACTTGTACAGATCGAAGCGATGATGAGCGGCGTGCCCTGTGTCCCATCTGCGTTGCCAGGAGTACGGCAGCCAGTTATGATGCATGGGATGGGGCGCGTGGCCCGAATTGGCGACTCGGCTCATTTGGCGGAATGCATCCTTGAGGTCCTGGATGAACCGCAGAAGTTCCGCGGTGACATTGAATCCATCAAGAAGTCTTATAACCCTGATTCCACTGCGGTGGAATATGAAAAGTTGTTCCAACAATTGATGAAGAAAGGGAGATAACCCATGGAAGCATTGGGAATTAATTTGGGCTTGCTGCTCATCCAATTGATCGTGGTCATGCTCATGATTGGCCTCCCAGTCATTTCCCTGCTTGATCTTTCGAAGAAAAGGTTGAGTGCAACGCCACTGGCAGTCTGGGCCCTGTTGATCTGTGTTGTGCCACTGATCGGGTCACTTGCCTATTGGATCATCAAACCCACTGCAGAGAGTAACGTTTGAAAAAAGATTTTTTATACCTTCATTTACGCGACCTGCCGTATTTCCGCGCGTTTTTGCGCGCAGTGGAAAGCTCGTATTATCAGGATCTGCCATTGCCCGCCCCGGTCTATGATGTGGGATGCGGAGATGGTCATTTCGCATCGCTGACGTTCGACCGGAAAATTGACGTGGGGCTCGACCCCTGGCATGCACCGATCCACGAGGCGAAGAAGTTCGGCGCCTATCAATCGCTGGTGGAAGCCGACGGGGCAAAATCGCCCTTCCCTTCAAATTATTTCGCCAGCGGATTCAGCAACTCGGTGCTCGAGCATATCCCGCATATTGACGCTGTCCTGGCGGAAACCAGGCGTGTGTTAAAGAAGGATGCGCCGTTTTATTTCTGCGTGCCGAACACACGATACTTGAGCGAGCTTTCGATTTCAAATGTCCTGGGGAAGGGCTATACCGAGTGGTTTCGAAAAATTTCCCGTGTAAGCCACGCCGATGAACCCGCTGTCTGGAAGGAGCGCCTCGAGCGCGCAGGTTTTACGCTTGACCGCTACTGGCACTACTTCTCGCCTGCGTCCATGCGCGTGTTAGAATGGGGCCACTATTTTGGCGTTCCGTCCGTCTTTGCACGGATCCTGACCGGCAAATGGCTCATCGCACGCACACCATGGAACCTGTGGTTGACGAAGAAGTATGTGAGCAGGTATGCTTCGCCGCAACCCGTGGATAATGGGACATTCACTTTCTATATCGCTCGAAAAAGGTAGATAAGTAAACCGGTACACAGGCAGCCAGCCTCCTCACGTATATACCTGTTTACCCTTATACTTGGGTACTTACCTCCCATGCCTTTCGACGAAAAATACTTCTCCACACATACCTACGAAAACATTACGTTCGCCAGGTACAGCATGTACTGGTGGTCTAATCGTTTTAATGCCATATTAGCTCGCCGATATGGGAGGCGCGGCACGCGCCTATTAGAGATTGGCCTGGGCATGGGACATCTCGTGGCCCAGCTCGAAGATACCTTCGACACCTACGGCATGGACTTGAATCACTGGGCAGTGAAGCAATCCAGTTCCGTTGTGGAAAAGACAAATCTTCAGACCGCGAGTGCGCAGGAGCTTCCCTATAAGGATGGTGCGTTCAACGTTGTGATCATTAAGCATATCGTTGAGCACCTGCCTGACCCCCAACAGGCCATCCAGGAGATCGGACGTGTGACCGAACCCGGCGGGGTCTTGATCCTCGCCACACCAAATCTTGATTCCCTGCTTAAGCCGTGGAAAGGCGAGCGGTGGATCGGCTACCAGGACCCCACCCACATTTCGCTCAAGCGCCCTGCTGAATGGCTATCGTTCATTAAAGGTGCGGGCTTTCGCCCGCTTAAAATATTCTCAGACGGTTTCTGGGATGTGCCATACATACGTTTTGTGCCGAGGCAGATCCAGAAATTATTGTTCGGCTCGCTGGGTGGATTGCAGGCAATCAGTGGGTTTGTATTTCTTCCCAGGCGCTGGGGGGAAAGCATTCTGGTCATTGCGAGAAAGAAACATGAGCAGGCGGTATAGAGAAGAGACATGAGCAACGAGAAACAAAATCCAGACCCAACTCCGTTGGGTGAGCCCAGCGTACTTGATTACGTTAAATCATTATTCCGCGGCAATAGCGAAAAAATTCAAATCCCTTCCTTTGTGCGAGAGGAACAGGAGGAGTCTTTAGCAGTCAGCAGTCAGCCCGTAGCTACAGATGTTCAACTTGTAGAATTTCCTGTTGCTCCTGCCGAAACCGAAGCAGAGTTTCAGCCCCCAGCCTTCAACCCTCAGCCCTCCAGGCCTTTCCCCTGGCGTTCCCTGCTCGCATTCTTTTTAGCCCTGATCGGACAACAACTCTTCGAGCCGCCTGCCACCAGCGCTCCGTTGGGATATGCCTTCTACATCGGCGCGTTGATCCTGCTGGGCTGGGCGATCTCGCGCGATGAATGGACTCTCGCTCCGCTTTCGGAATCCTCGCAACGCAGTGACCCGCAGACCTATCGTCTCATCGCGTTGATCACGAGCGGGGTACTGATCATTTTTTCCTTTTTCAATTTCGGCAATAACCTTTTCACGACCGCCAATGTGACAATCTGGCTTCTTGCCATCGTGACTTTTATTGGGGCTTTCTGGCTGCGACAAAACGACCTTCGCACTTCGTTTGGAAATTTCAAGTCCTTCTTCAAACGCGACTCGTGGACCATCAATATCTCACAATGGACGATCCTGCTCATTGCCGCGATCGCGCTCGTGTTCTTCTTCCGTTTTTATGGAACCGCCACCGTCCCGCCTGAACCGTTCAGCGACCAGGCCGAAAAGATCCTGGATGTCTATGACATCTCGCAAGGTAAGACATCCATTTTCTTTATACGTAACACAGGTCGCGAAGCGTTCCAAATGTATTGGACGCTTCTGGTCGCGAAGGTCTTTGGCACCGGTCTTTCCTTCTTCAGTCTCAAACTTGGCACAGCCATTCTCGGCTTTTTGACCCTGCCCTTCATCTATTTACTGGGGAAAGAGATCGGTGGACGCCGGGTGGGACTCTTCGCATTTATTCTGACAGGGATCGGCTACTGGCCGAATGTCATCAGCCGCGTGGGACTCCGCTTTCCGCTGTATCCGCTCTTTGTCGCGCCCACGCTCTTCTTCCTGATTCGCGGCCTGCGGACGCGCAACCGAAACGATTTCCTGCTCTCGGGCCTGTTCCTGGGACTCGGCCTGCATGGCTACAGTCCGTTTCGTATTGTGCCTTTCGTTGTCGTTGCCGCGTTCGTGCTGTACTGGCTTCATGAACAGTCAAAAACTGCACGAAGGGATGCAGCCATTTGGCTGCTACTACTTGCATTCACATCCTTATTTGTTTTTGTGCCGCTCCTTCGCTATTGGATCGACAATCCCGCCGAATTTGCTTATCGTGCCGTCTCACGCCTGAGCAGTTTGGAAAATCCGATCACGCAGCCTGTATGGCAGATATTCCTCTCCAATACCTGGAACGCGCTGCGGATGTTCAACTTTGACGATGGTGAGATCTGGGTCAATTCATTACCTCACCGCCCTGCCCTGGACATTATCTCGGCGGCCTTGTTCGTTATCGGAGCGCTGTTGGTCCTTATTCGTTATATCCGCAATCGCCACTGGCTCGATCTGTTCCTGCTGGTGTCCATTCCGTTATTGCTGCTGCCGTCCATCCTTTCGCTGGCGTACCCGGGTGAAAATCCTGCGTTGAACCGCGCGAGCGGCGCATATATCCCCGCGTTCCTTCTCGGGGCGATGGCGCTCGATGGCCTGGTAACAGCCATCGGCTTGGAAAAGCATGCGCTGAGCCGCATTGAAGCGGGACGGGCGATCTTCGCCTGGGGGCTGGTGGGAGTCCTGCTTCTGATGTCTGCCAGGCAAAATTATGACCTGGTCTTCCATCAATATTATGATTCATTCCGCAGCGGCTCATGGAACACATCGGATATGGGCAAGGTGGTCAAGGAATTCGAGCAGACCTATGGCACAACGGATACGGTCTGGATTGTGCCGTTCCCGCATTGGGTGGACACACGCCTGCCCGCGGTCTGGGCGGGAATCCCGAACCGTGACCTGGCGATGTGGCCCGAAGATTTGACAAACACATTACAATTGCCCGAACCAAAACTATTTATCGTGAAGGCGAATTTGGAAGACCCGAATGGGAACGACCAGGAGTCATTGGACGTCCTGGAGATACTCTACCCAAATGGTCAGTTGCGCATGTTCGACTCGGATGTGATGGGTCATGATTTTTGGATTTTCCTTGTACCAGGATAATTATGTCATTGCGAGGAGCCGTAGAGCGGCAACGAAGGGATCGCGCAACTATGAAAGCGATTGCTTCGGGCTATCGCCCTCACAATGACGGTAACGTTTATGAATCGCGAAAAATATCCATGGCTTTATGATGTTTTATTCCTGCTGGTGTTCGCGCTGGCGGGTTATTTACGTTTGACGGGTGTTGGCTGGGGTGAAGGTCAGCATCAGCACCCGGATGAGAACTTCCTTTCAGGCGTGCTGGCAGGTTTGCAGGCACAAAAATGCGTTGACGAAACCATGATCGTTGAAACCTGCCGGCCTGAACAAAGAAGATGGCTGAGCATCAGTGATTATTTTGACAGCGACACGTCCACGCTCAACCCGTACAACCGCGGGTATTCCTTTTTTGTGTACGGCAACCTGCCGATGACCATCACCCGCGTAGCAGCGGACGCGATGAAGCAATACGATGTAAAAATGCTCGGGCGTCAGTTCTCTGCGTTGGCAGACCTGCTCACAATCCTCTTTTTATATCTGGCGGTCTCAAATCTTTACAACAGGCGCGTTGCCCTGCTTGCTTCACTCTTTTCCGCATTGACCGTATTGCAGATCCAGCAATCGCATTTCTTCACAACGGATCTCTTTGTCAATGCATTTGCGTTTCTGGCGATATGGTTTGCGGTGAAGATAATGGATACTAGAGAACAGCGACTCAAGACTCGCCGTTTATCTGACGAAACAACTGACCAGTCACAACAGGCTGCTTACGACACGGAATCCCCCGATCTCGAAACTTCAGTCTCCAAGCCCCAATCACCCATTACCAATCTCCGATGGCTGATCGTTAATCCCCTCTTCCTGCTTAGCATCGGTTTTGGATTCGCCTTCGGCATGGCCCTGGCATCGAAGGTCAATATCTACCTGCTTGCAATCCTGTTGCCTGGAGCATTCGCAGTCCGTTACTTCACCCAGACCCGTGCAACAACGACCGATGAGTCGGGTGTGGTCAATCGTCCATGGTCGATCGTCAATGAGTACTGGCTGCTGGTACTTGCCTGTCTCATCGCGGGTGGACTCGCGGCCATCATCTCCTTCCGCATTTTCCAGCCGTACGCCTTCGATGGCCTGGGCATCAACGAACAGTGGATCGCGAATATTCAGGAACAACGCGCGCAGGCAAAAGGTGACGCCGACCTGCCGTGGAATCTGCAATGGGCGCGGCGCTCGCATTTGTATTCATTCGAAAACCTAACCATGTGGGGACTCGGTCTGCCACTCGGGATCCTTGCGTGGGCGGGATTCCTGCTCATGGGCTGGCGCATCTTCAAAGGCGAATGGCGTCATGCGCTGCTGTGGGGCTGGACTGCGCTGTACTTCATCTGGCAATCGCTCCAGTTCAATCCAACGATGCGTTATCAGCTGCCGATCTATCCGTTATTGGCAATGATGGCGGCCTGGTTTGTTTTTGAGCTGGCGGGTTTAAACGTTCGTACGTTTAAACGTTTGAATGTTGGAGCGTTGCTTGCTGGCATTATTGGCGTATCGGTTGTCGCGTTGACTGCCATGTGGGCATTTGCCTTTCACAGCATTTATATTCGTGAAGAGCCTCGTATCAGCGCCTCACGCTGGATATTCCAAAACATTCCCGGGCCCATAAACATTCAGATCCAGACGGATGATGAGATCTACAACCAGCCTCTGTCTTTCCCGACTGGCGGATTCGTGCAGGAAGGGAATCCGTACGATGCTTCCTTCACCGCCAGGCAAAACGGGACCGTTGAGACCATCCTGCTGGCGCATGCCGCCAACACGATCGCTTCCTCCTCAACCCTCAAGCTGACTCTCTCCGACACGCCGAATCCAAACCCCGGGCAGATTCTTGCCAGCTCCACGCTGACAGCCGACTTCGCCCCTCGTGGTGACCCGCGCGGCAAGGCATATACTCTCAAACTAAACAAGCCTGTGCCTGTGACGGAGGGACGGCAATATTATCTCCACTTTGAGATCGACTCGGGCATCCTCACTATTGAAGGCTCCGCGGTGAGCAACGAGACCGATTACGATTATGGACTGCCCTTCCGTGTGGATGGCTACGACGCGTTTGGCGGCATCTATCGCGGCGACTTGAACCTGCAGGTCTATTGGGATGACAACGAAGAGAAATTCAACCGCTACGTGGACATCCTCAATCAGACTGATTACATCTTCATTCCTACCAACCACCAATATGGGCAGATCACACGCCTTCCCGAGCGCTATCCACTCACGACGTTTTATTATCGCGAACTGATGGGATGCCCTGCAGAGATGGAGATCACCCCCTGTTATTATGAAGCGCAACCCGGAGATCACGAAGGCAGGCTCGGGTTTGAACTTGTGGAGGTCTTCGAGACCTTCCCGCGGCTGGGCACCATTGAGATCAACGATCAATATGCCGAAGAGGCGTTCACCTTCTACGACCATCCGAAGGTCTTCATCTTCAAGAAGAGTGACGACTTTAATCTCGCACAGGTGCAGTCCACTCTCAGCACCGTGGATGTGACAAAGGCTGTCCATCTCGGCCCGCGCGAGTTCGATGACTATTCCACGCTGATGCTGCCCGCGGACAGGCTCGCGCAACAACGCGCCGGCGGAACCTGGTCACAGTTATTTGACTACGATTGGGTGCAGAACCGCTATCCCATTGTGGGACTGGTGATCTGGTATCTCTTTATATTTATCCTGGGGCTGGCCGTGTACCCGATCATTCGCCTTGCCATGCCCGGGCTCGCAGACAGGGGCTACCCGCTCAGCCGCGCCCTGGGTCTCGTGCTGTTCGGATACCTGTCATGGATCAGCGGCTCCCTGGGTATTCCATCCACGCGCACGACCATTGCCATCGTCTTTGGTTTGATCGCGCTTGTTGGCGCGGCGCTTGCCTATTATCAGCGCCAGGAACTGCGCGAAGAATGGAAGATCAAACGCAGATACTTCCTTCTGATCGAGGGTCTCTTCCTGGGGTTTTTCCTGTTCGACCTGGTCATCCGCCTGGGCAACCCTGACCTGTGGCATCCCGCCAAAGGCGGCGAGCGCCCCATGGACTTCTCGTATTTCAACGCCATCCTCAAAAGTACATCCTTCCCGCCGTATGATCCCTGGTTTGCGGGCGGATATATCAACTACTACTATTACGGATTTGTGCTTGTGGGCACGCCTGTCAAATTGCTTGGCATTGTCCCGTCCATTGCATACAACTTCCTGCTGCCCACACTATTTGCGATCGTTGGGATGTGCGCATTCTCGATCGGATGGAATTTAGTATCGAAGTACCATTCATCCATTACAGATGATCAGCCTGCGCATTCCGATCAACCACTCATCGCCGGTCTTGCCGCATCCGCTCTTACCCTCCTGCTCGGCAACCTCGGTACGATTCAACTGATCTTTCAAAAGTTGCAGCAGATCGGTGCGGGGGGCGCGTTCGGTTGGGAATCCACGATCACCACCTTCCAGCGTTGGACATGGGCGATTCAGGGCCTGACGATGGTGCTCCAGGGTACCCCGCTCGCCATCGGCTTTGGAGACTGGTACTGGAACCCGAGCCGTGTGCTTCCCCCGCTGGGTGGCAATGAGATCACAGAATTTCCGCTCTTTACATTCATATATAGTGATTTGCATGCACACATGATCGCCATGCTGCCAGCGTTGCTCGCATTGAGCTGGGCGCTGGCTGTGGTGGCAGGACGCGCCAGGTGGCGGAATCAGGTGTCGGCTGGGTTGGGGTTCGTGATCGGCGGCCTCATTATCGGCGCGTTGTACCCATCCAATCTATCGGATATCTACACCTATCTGCCCATCGGGCTCGTTGCGTTGGGATATACCATCTGGCGCTACTCGGATGCATCATCCCTGGGCCATCGGCTTGCATTGGTTGCTGGCGCGGTGGCGGCATTGACCGTTCTGTCATTCGTCATGTATCAACCATATCGCGATTCCTACAGCCAGGTGTATAGCGCGATCGATCCGTGGAATGGGCCCTTCACGCCGCTCGGTTCCTATCTTACGCACTGGACCGTTTTGCTGTTCATCGTTGTCTCATGGATGGCCTGGGAAACGCGCGAATGGATGGCGACAACTCCCGTCTCATCGTTGCGAAAATTGAAGCCTTATCAATTGCTGATCGAAGGCTTCCTGGTGCTGATCGTTCTGGCTTTACTTGCGCTTCAATACAAGGGCACAAGTGTGGGCTGGATCGCATTACCGATTGCAGCCTGGGCCGGTGTCCTGTTGCTGCGGCCGGATCTGTCTGACGTGAAACGATTCGTGTTGTTCCTGATCGGCACAGCATTGATCATCACCATCGTCGTGGAAGTGGTCGTCGTACGCGGCGACATCGGGCGGCAGAACACCATCTTCAAGTTCTACCTCCAGTCCTGGTTCCTGCTGGCAGTGAGCGCGGGCGCCGCCTTTGCGTGGACAGTTCCTGCCTTCTCCAGGTGGCTGCCCGGCTGGCGTGTCTTCTGGCAGAGCGCGATGATCCTGTTGATCTCGGGCGCAGCCTTGTTTACCGTCAGCGGCGCAACCGGCAAAATACGCGACCGCTGGATCACGGAGGCCCCGCGTACCTTTGATGCAATGACCTTCATGAACTACGCGCACTACGATGACTTTGGCCAGCGCATGGACTTGAGTGAAGATTACCGCGCCATCCGCTGGATGCAGGACAACGTGCAGGGTTCACCTGTCATCGTGGAGGCGAACTGTACCGAATACCACTGGTGTACCCGCTTCACGATCTACACAGGCCTGCCGGGTGTGGTCGGTTGGAACTGGCACCAGCGCCAGCAGCGCGGCCTCATGTCCACCTGGGTCGAGGACCGCGTGGCACAGGTTGGAACCTTCTACAATGACATTGATACCCAGAATGGACGCACATTCCTCGAGACCTTTGATGTGAGCTATATTATTGTGGGCCCGCTTGAACGCGCTGCATATTCACCTGAGGGACTCTCCAAATTCAGAGCCTTTGAAGGAAAGTACTGGCGCGAGGTATATCGGGATGGAGACACGGTGATCTATGAGGTGGTTCGCGAGTGAACCATCATACGCTTTGATACGTGCCGTGTAATGATGGAGAGAGATGTTTCTATATTGTAAAAGGAAGGATTTTGTATGATCTATCACATTACTGTACGCCCGGCATGGAACGAAGCGCTTGAGCGAGGTAACTACCGGGCGGAAAGCCTGGAAACCGAAGGTTTTATCCATTGCTCGACCGATTCACAGGTGCTGCCTGTTGCTGAAAAGTTTTATAAGGGACAAAGCGGATTGCTCCTGCTCGTAATCGAGCCATCACTTCTTGCCTCAGAATTAAAGTGGGAACCACCATCAGGCGGAACCCCACCCCCAGGCGTCTCCGACGGGGATCTCTTCCCACATGTGTATGGTCCCATTAACCTGGATGCAGTTGTGCGGGTCGTCGATCTCGAAGCAAATTCGGACGGCAAATATAATCTTCCCAGTTTTTAACATAAATCCTTCCACCCATGACTGCTTTCATCTCCTGGTACATCGTCATCACGTTGCTCGGCTGGCTGACTTTTCCGCTGGCATATACTCTTTTCCCTGCGCTGGCTGACCGCGGCTACACACTTGCACGTACCTTCGGCTTGTTGATCTGGGGATATGTCTTTTGGCTGTTCGCTTCACTTAGGCTGGCACAAAATGACAGCGGTGGACTTCTCCTGGCGTTGTTGATCCTCATCGGGTTAAGCGGCTGGGCGTACGCGAAGGACAAAGGACAATGGACAATGGACGATGATTCCGTCCACGGTCAGCGTTCCATTCTCGATTGGGTGCGGGAGAATTCGAGACTCATTCTTGCTACTGAGCTCCTCTTCCTGATTGCATTCGCCTTTATGGCATTTATCCGCGCCAACAACCCCGAAATATTCACAGCTGGTGGAGAGAAGTGGATGGAAACGGCATTCATCAATGCCATTCTGCATTCGCCGACCTTTCCTCCGCATGACCCATGGCTTTCGGGATACGCCATTTCCTATTATTACTTCGGTTATGTGATGACAGCCATGCTGGCAAAGTTAACATCCACAGCCGCGCCAGTGGCTCACAACCTGATGCTCTCCGTTATATGCGCTTTGAGCGCGGTCGGGGCGTATGGGTTGTTAGTTAACCTTTTGTCCGCCTATCGCCGTTCAAAGGGGGAAGAGGAGCGAAGGGGAGTTTTGCCCGCGCTTGGCGCGCTCCTCGCTCCGTTGTTTTTGTTGATCGTCAGTAATCTTGCAGGCTTTTTTGAATCGCTTCACAGCAGGGGCATCGGCTGGACGTTTAACACGGAAGGCACAGCTACATCCTCATTCTGGTCATGGCTGGATTTGCAGGTCTTAACGAAGACGCCTGGCTTGCCGTTGAAATGGACGCCGGATGAATTCTTCTGGTGGTGGCGTGCATCACGCGTGATACAGGACTATGAGCTCAATGGCACGGTCCACGAGATCATTGACGAGTTCCCCTTCTTCTCCTACCTGCTCGGGGATCTGCATCCGCACGTGCTTGCCATGCCGTTCAACCTGCTTGCGGTCGCTGTCGCGTTGAATCTGTTCCTGGGTGGCTGGCCGGGCACCATTAATTTCTTCTTTGGACAACTCAAAATTAGCAGGATCGGATTCTTCATCATTGCATTGGTTCTGGGCGGGCTGGCATTCCTCAATACATGGGACATCCTGACAGGTGCCGCGCTGATCGTTTTCAGCTACGCACTGGCACGCGTGCGGGAGGCAGGCTGGGGCTGGGAGAGAATCGAAGATATCCTCATACTGACAATTCCAGCCATGCTCACTGCGTTTGTTATGTATCTACCATTTTTTATCGGCTTTGACTCACAGGCTGGGGGTGTCATACCAAATTTCATGTTCGTCACGCGTGGCGCGCATCTGTGGGTGATGTGGGGCACCCTGTTCATTCCGCTCTTTGCGTATCTGGTCCATGTATGGCGCAACAATGGCTCTGCCAACTGGCGGGCAGGCATCCTTACTGCGTTTGGGATGTTGATCACGCTGCTCGCTGCAATGTTCATTATCGGCTTCCTGGCATGGAGGCTGCAACCTGATCTCGTGAATGGCATTCTTGCAGCACAGGGACGGGATGCCGGCGCATTCATTGCCGATAGCATGCTGCGCAGGTTGAAATATGTTGGCAGTCTGCTCACATTGCTGGCTCTATTAATTCCATCCATTGCATTTCTCGCGAAGAGAGATCCTCGTGATGGACAGCCCTTCACTCTTCACCCTTCATCCTTTATCCTTCTTCTGATTGCACTGGGCACGCTCCTCATCCTGGGGCCCGATTACCTTTATTTACGCGACAACTTTGGCTACCGCATCAATACGGTTTTTAAGTTTTATTACCAGGCGTGGATATTGCTTTCCCTTGCAGCCGCATTTGGGATCGCGGTGATGCTGTCTGAACTGCGCGGGCTGGCTTCCACGGTCTATGCGGTGCTCATCGTCGCCGTGATCGCACTCGGGTTGTTCTACCCCGTCTTCAGCCTTCCCAGTAAAACGGACAGGTTCAAAATGAACAATCCCGAACAACGCACCCTGGATGGCGCGGCCTATCTCGCGAATATCATGCCCGATGATTATCAGGCGTTCCAGTTTATGGAACAGCTTGACCCGGGTGTGGTGGCAGAGGCAGTTGGCGGGCAATACAGTGAGTTTGCCCGCGTTTCGACATATACGGGGATGCCTGCTGTACTCGGCTGGCCCGGGCATGAGGGCCAATGGCGTGATCAGTCGCTGCAGGGGTCGCGGGAGGGTGATATTAGAGCGTTATATGGCACCTCCGATTGGTCCACCGCACAGATCATCCTCAATCGCTACAACATCCGTTATGTGTATGTTGGGAATCTCGAACGCACCACCTACCCCGTGGATGAAGAGAAATTCAATCTCTTCCTGAAACCGATCTACCAACAGGGTAATGTGACCATTTATGAAGTGCCATGATCGTTCCAACTGGCATAAAGATTCCTTGATCGAAGAACGTCTTTTCGCAATGACATAATATCCAGAGTAAAATATCTTTCATGAACCCTTCACGACTCAAGAACGAAGGCTGGTGGTATGGGCTGGCCTTCCTCATAGCGCTCGGTTTTCGACTCCTGCAGTTGGGCGCCACTCCACTAACCGATTCTGAAGCGACACTTGCACTGCAAGCCCTGGATATCGCGCGCGGCGGTAGTCCATTGCTGGAGACTCAGCCGGCATACGTGCTTTTTACGAGCATCTTTTTTGCGATCATTGAGAGCACAAATTTGATGGCACGCCTGGCGCCTGCACTGGTGGGAAGCGCGCTGGTGTTTGCTCCGTATTTCTTCCGCGAACAACTCAGGGCGCGCCCTGCGTTGATCCTTGCCTTCCTGGTTGCCATCGACCCGGGCCTTGTAGCACTCTCGCGTCAGGCAAACGGGACCATCCTGGCTGTGACATTCGCCCTCTTTGCGTGGGCCATGTGGACACATCGCCGCCTCATCCCTGCAGGGATATTTGCAGGCCTTGCGCTGCTTTCCGGCACATCGCTTTGGGCAGGTCTCCTCACAGTGGGTCTGGCATCGCTCTTTATCCGCGGGTTGGAATCAAAAACATCAACATCTGAAACTCCAGTCTCCAGTATCGAATCTCCATCCAGCCATTACGAACTTCGACCCTTCCTCCTGGCCGTCATCCTCACCATTGTCCTCGCCGGAACGCTTTTCTTCATGGCTCCCAACGGACTCAGCGCCTGGGTCTCCTCTGTGCCTGCGTATCTGAAAGGATGGGTGGCTCCATCGCAGATGACACCGGGTCGCATTTTGTTTACCCTGCTTGTCTATGAACCTCTCGGAATTTTTCTGGCTGTCCTCTCACTCATTCGCGGCTATCGCACAGGCAGCCGGCGTATCGTCGGCTTAAGTTTGTGGCTGGCTGTTGCATTGGTCCTCGCCATTTTTTATCGACAACCCGGCGAACTCATATGGGCCATACTTCCATTACTGGCGCTCGCCGCGTTGGAACTCTCACGCGCTCTTAACATCTTCCCCTCTGAACAGCTCGAAGTCGGTGTAGTCACCACGGCGCTTTTGATCCTGCTTGCATACATCTGGTTCGACATCGCTGCCATCGGGCTCGACCCATTCAACCAGTTTGTCACGGACATTCCCATTATTGGCAGTATTCAAAACCCGCGTTACGCGATTTTATACGGCGCGCTCGCAATCCTCATTGCCTGCATTGCATTCGTTGCATTCGGCTGGTCTGGGCGCACAGCCTGGCTCGGCAGCACGTGGGCATTCGTCATCTTTCTGACGGCGTACAGCCTCGGCGCGGCCTGGAGCGGAAGCGGTATGCGAAACCCCAACGGCGTGGAGTTGTGGGCTCCGGAGCAGAAGCCGGCTCAGGCGGACCTGCTCCTTGCCAGCATAAGGGACATCTCGGGATTCAGCCTTGGTCATGACCGGTCGCAGACTGTTACCATTATGGGAATCGATTCCCCTGCCCTCGAATGGCTGCTGCGGGACCATTCCCTGGAAGTTGTTTCAACGCTTGATCCGCAGGTTGCACCGCCCATCGTCATCACCCCACCCATGGATGATTTGAGTCTGCCATCTGCCTATCGCGGCCAGGATTTCAACTGGCGTCAACGAGTGCAATGGGATACCATGCCGGCTCCTGAATGGTGGCGCTGGCTTGTCAACCGCCAGTTACCGCGCGAGAATGAAACCATCATTCTTTGGGCACGCGATGATCTCTTCCCTGATGCACGCGAGACCACACAACAACCGTAGGGTCGGCGTCATGCTGCCCTGGGTCGGAAAACTCCACTACAGAAAATCATAAATGACATCCAATGCTCCCTCCATCATCGCAATAGACGGACCCGCCGCCTCGGGCAAATCCACGCTGGGGCTGAGACTCGCCCAGGCACTTAATTATCTTTTCTTCGATACCGGCGTAATGTACCGTGCAGTTACCTGGCTTGTATTGGACCGTGACATGGATGTGCGTGACGAAGCCGCGGTCACTGCCCTGGCTGAGGAAACACAGATCGAGATCGCACCCGCTTCAATTCCCGATGGACGTGCTTGTGATGTCTTTGTACGTGGAAAAGATATCACCTGGGAAACGCGCCTGCCCGAAGTCGAATTGAATGTGTCCGCTGTCTCGGCCTATCGCGGTGTGCGCGCTGCGTTGAGTCAACAGCAACGGCGTATTGGTCAGCGAGGCAAGGTTGTAATGGTCGGGCGCGATATCGGGACGGTTGTATTACCTGGAGCGGATTTAAAGATCTACCTCGACGCGACCGCCGAGGAACGTGCGGAGCGACGATATGAGGAAATCATCGCCCGCGGCGGAATGGCAGACTATGACGAGATTCTTGCCAAAGTAATTGAACGCGACCGCATCGACTCAACCCGCGACGTGGCTCCGTTAAAAGCAGCGCATGATGCCGTTGTACTTGACTCTGATAAGCTCTCTGCTGATGAAGTCTTTGAAAAAATTCTGGCTATGTGCAAATGAGTGATACGTATCATGTCCCCCTGCGGTTCAGGATCAGCCGTCCCATTTTGAAGGTGGTCTTTCGATTCATCTTTCGTGTGCTGGGGCGTGTGACCATTACAGGCAGGGAGAATATTCCATATGGTAAACCCTATGTGGCTGCCATGAACCACGTCTCCATGTTTGACCCTCCACTGGCAGGCGCGTTCTGGCCGGAACACCTGGAGATCATTGGCGCGTCAGATGTGTTCGAGAAACCCGTTCAGGGAGAGGTTCTGCGGGCATATGGCGTTATCCCTGTGCACCGCGGTGATTACGACCGCTCACTCTTCACCAGGATCATTTCCATTCTCAAGGCAGGCTTTCCGTTACTGATCGCACCCGAAGGCGGACGCTCACACGTTCCCGCGATGAGACGTGCCATGCCTGGTATTGCATATATTATTGAACAAACGCGTGTGCCGGTTGTGCCGGTTGCCCTGGTTGGCACAACGGAAGATTTCTGGCAGCGCGCCAGACGCGGCAAACGACCCCTGCTTGAAATACGCATCGGCAAACCCATTACACTCCCTGAGATCACAGCCAAAGGCACCGAAAGACACGAAGCGCGTCAACACAACGCGGACCTGGTGATGCGCTACCTGGCAGGTCTTCTGCCCGAAGAATATCGTGGTGTTTATGCCGAATCACTCATCCTCCCCTCCTAAACCGATTACTGAAGTATGGCGGCCCGATCTGGTCGCATTGCCGCGCCTCACGTTTGCACGGAGACTCTTTCGCCAGTTTCTGCGAGGGCTGTTTCAACTTGTCACATTTTTGACGATGCGCGCCACAGTCACAGGCATGGAAAACTTTCCCAAACAGGGTCCGGCACTCATCGTGTTCAATCATCTCGGTGACGCGGACGCTGTCCTAACGGGCGCCTCCATTCCGCGTACGATTGAGGGTATGGGAAAGATCGAATTGAATGACCACTGGCTGGTGGGTCCTGTATTCAACGCCTACGGCATCATCTGGGTGCACCGCGGCCGACCGGACCGCAAGGCGATGCGCGCCACGTTGGACGGGCTGGCCCAGGGACGCATGGTCATGCTCGCACCGGAGGGACGCCAGTCCGTGATCGGCGGGCTCGAAGAGGGCACTCCAGGTGCAGCATTCCTTGCCCTAAAATCGGGTGCGCTCATCGTTCCGATTGCGATGACAGGAACAGAGAACAGTAACATTTTCAAGCACTTGAAACAGTTCAAGCGCGCCCCGGTCACACTGGCTGTGGGGAAACCTTTCTATCTACAGGAGCAGGCTGACCGTCAGGCAACACTGCGGCAGGGTACACGTCAGATCATGGAATCGCTTGCAAGTCTGCTACCTGAGTCATATCGGGGTACCTACAAATCCAATTCATCTTAAAGGGTTTGACTGCCAATATCAATAGTATCGCTCGCAACAATGGGATTAACGCTATAATCCTTATCTATGCAGTTCCTGGCGACGTTGTTGACCAATCTTGCATATCTGAATCCCATTTCACTCGCGGGGTGGATGGTTTTACTGGGTTTGACAGGGCTGCTGGCTGTTGCGTTGTTAAGCTGGCGCGCGTATCACCCTGAATGGAAATCAGGCTCATGGGGGATGTTGACAGCGCTCGTCATTGCAACTCCCATTGCAGCTTTATTTTTGGGTTTGAAGTTTTCGACGGGCGCCGGGCTTCCATTGCCCGGCCTGCCAGAAGACCCACCCGGCTCGACCATGATGATCTTCTCTGCCATACCCTGGACTTTGGCAGGTGGACTGCTGGGGCCGTTTGCCGCTACAGGAGTGGGCATGCTAAGCGGATTGGCGCGCGGCGTTTGGGACACACACACCCTCTTCAGCGTGATCGACCTGGCATTGATATCGGCGATGTTTGCAGTAGCAACCCGACAGCGCTACCGAACGTTCATCTTTCGCTTATTGAGACAACCGCTGATCAGCGCGTTGGGCCTGGTTGCCATCCACGCATTCCTGTTTGTATTGAGCGCGTTCTTTACTGTTTCAACGGCTGCCTCCGTCACCGAACGGTTGGACTACGCGTTGAGCAACCTTGGCGTCGTCAGCCTCGCGTTCGGCGCGGAAATGCTTGTCGCAGGTTTGGCCGCGCAGGTCGTTGCTACAATTTTCCCGAACCGTTGGGGGCAGATCGGCTTTCTTCAACCGTCGCCTTCCGAAAAAAGCATCGAGACGCGTTTTATCTCTGGCACAGGGACGATCATTTCCCTGCTCTTGATCACGCTGCTTGTCGGTGATTGGATTGTGGCGGGCAGGGCAGCCCGCAGGTTATTGCAGGACAGGCTTGAAAGTTCAGCGGAACTTGCATCACAAAACGTTCCGTTCTTTCTTGAGACCGGCCAGAACCTGGCTTCACAGATCGCCAGCGATGCACGTTTGCAGGATCCCAATGCAGACCTAAACAGTATTCTGATGGAACGGATGCAATCGGTTCCGTATTTCAACCAGCTTGTTGTGATCGACCTATCCACGCGCACGCTGCTGGCAGGCTATCCCGCTGATTCTGTTTTTGAAATTACCCGCACCGAAGATGATGGTCTGTCTCTGATTGAGCTCGGGGTACCCAATCAAACGTACACGGTCCCACCGATGATGAAAGGCAACGCGGCAGGTACATCATTCCTTGCCGCGATCCCACAGACTCAACGCGCGTTAATTGGCCGAACGTATCTCGACGCGAATCCATATACGCGTTCTCTCATTAATAATCTCAACAGCCTCTCGGAAGTGAATGGCTCGGGATTGTTGATTGCGGAGGGAGTCATTGTGTACGACTCTCAAAGCGCACGCACCTGGACTGCCTATGAAGGTCAGCGCAGTGACCAATCTGCGTTCTTCGACGAAACGGCTTCACTCGGCACCCGGCAGCTGGTCTATTATCAACCGGTCGCGGGCCACTCCTGGTCGGTTGTGCTGACAATCCCTGCGCAGGCAACCCAGCAGCTTGCGATTGATATTGCCCTGCCGATCTCGCTGATGATCATACTGCTTGGGATTGTGGCATTGATATTCATGCGCGTGAACCTGCGCGCAGTGACGGGTTCATTGCAGAGTCTGGCCACTGAAGCGAAATATCTGGCCACCGGCAAGCTCGATCGTCCCCTCAATGTGGATGGTGAAGACGAGGTTAGCGAACTGCGCCGCGCCTTTGAGCAGATGCGTGTCAGCTTGCAGGCGCGCCTTCAGGATCTGAACCGTTTATTGGTTGCCAGCCAGGGAGTGGCATCGAGCCTGACTCTGGGTGACGCGCTACGTCCCGTGCTCCAAGCAGTCATTGCGAATGGAGCGAGTTCGGCACGCATTGTGCTGGTACGCGATACACTGCCCATGACTGTTGAAACGCCTGTCCGATTTGCAGAGGGCCCCGAACAGGATATGTACATGCATCTGGATCATCAGATCCTCGCCCTCACCGAACAAAAGGAACGGCTGGTGATGGCGACCATTTCGCCCAATCGAGGCTTGATGCTCGATCCTAATCTGCCCAGCCCCGAATCCCTGGTTGCCATCGCGTTGCGGCATGAGAACCGTTACTACGGCGTATTGTGGGCTGCCTACAACAAACAACGTGTTTTTACAGAAGCTGATATCCGCTTTATCAGTACACTCGCCAGCCAGGCGGCACTGGCAGTGGCGAATATACGCCTGTATCTGACTGTCGAAGTGAGCCGCCGTCAGCTTGAAGCGATCCTTAACTCCACACCAGACCCGGTCCTCGTCACCGATGCCTCGAATCGTCTCATTTTGGCGAACCCGGCCGCGGGTGATGTGTTTGGCGTAACGATCCGAAAAGGGGAGCGTCCCGGCATTGAACAAACATTACAGGTCAAGGCGCTGAACGACCTGTTGATGTCGTCATCCGCAGAACGGCGCTCGACAGAAATCCGCATGCCCGATGGCCGCACCTACCTGGCGATGGCATCCGCGATGACAGCTGATGGGCGAACGGTGGGACGCGTCTGTATTTTGCGTGACGTGACCCAGCTCAAAGAGATCGACACGTTGAAATCTGATTTTGTTTCAACAGTCAGTCATGACCTGCGTTCACCGTTGACGTTGATGCGTGGATATGCATCCATGCTTGAAATGGCCGGCGAATTAAATGACCAGCAGAAGAACTATGCAAAGATGATTGTGCAGGGTGTGGACAACATGGCGAAGCTCGTCAATAACCTTCTTGACCTGGGCCGTATTGACTTCGGCGTTGGTCTGCAGGTGGAGAACATTCCGGTGCTGGATATCATCGAGCGCGTGACGAGTTCACTTCAATTACAAGCCACGCATAAAAAAATAGTGCTCGGCGTCGAAATCTCCAAAGACCTTCCTTATGCCGTGGAAGCCGACCGGGCTTTATTGCATCAGGCTGTCTATAACCTGGTGGAAAACGCGTTGAAGTACACACCTGAAGGCGGGGATGTGACCATTCATCTGCAATGCACAGCCTCGGCATTGATCTTTGCCGTGCAGGATAGCGGCATAGGCATCCCAAAAACGGACCTGCCGCGTTTGTTCGAAAAGTTCTATCGCGGTACCCATCGCGAGGCCCTCGCGCAGCGCGGCACAGGTCTTGGGCTTGCCATTGTCAAATCGATTGCAGAACGTCATGGTGGAAAAGTCTGGGTGGAAAGTGAACTGGGAAAGGGAAGTGTTTTCCATTTGCAGGTCCCGCTTGTGCAGCCAAAAGCATCACAACAGGGTCAATAAAACCAGACTGTCATATAATGACGACACCTTCGTATTGAATTTATATGGATAAACATGATTGATCCAAAAGATAACCAGGATACTTCCCTAATTCACCGTACCGCCCAATCAAAACCCCCTCGTAATATCAGCCATTACCTGATCGGTCGTCCGCT
>JBDTPH010000166.1:0-3602 GCA_039932795.1 Chloroflexota bacterium | reverse complement strand
ATTTTTGATTCAGGAATTCCAATTCGTTGGCTGCCATAAAATCATAGAAAACATCCGCACCGATAAAGTAGGAGCGCGGCAGGCTAATTTGCTCGAAAATTTCGGGGGCAGTGTTTTGCAAGATCTTGTATGCCAACAGCATACCAGCGGTCTTGCCTCCAATTTTTCCGGTCCCGATGCGGTGCTCTAAAATCATATTGAAATCTGCGGCAGTGAACCAGCGCCTGGCAATATGAATAAAAGATAACTGGTCACTGACCAGGCTTTTGAGCAGGACCACACGCAGCTCCTGCAGGTGGTGGTTAATGGCAGCGCGTTCTTCGCCCTGCAGGGCTTCAAACTTTTCGGCCTGCCTTAACACCATTTCCAAGGGTGCCAGCTCCGGGTTGAATGGCAGGCTGTGGTCCGGGGCGATGCTCCCGCCATCCGCTTGAGGGGACCGCAACTCATCCAGGATATGATAGAGGATCTCGATGGGCAGGTTATACGCGAAGTAGAAATCGGTCAGGGTTCTGCGCACACGGCTCCAGCGCAGGTCCCACTGTTGGGCATCCTCTTCCAAGAGACCGTTGTATATTCCCTCACGCTGCTGGGAAAGCACAGCCTTCTCTTTCACCTCCGCATCGAATCGCTGAGGTGTGATGATGCCCCGTCGGAATAATTCATCCCGCATACGGCGGCGGATAGCTGACGCCAGCATTGGATACTGGGCGATAAGAAGGTAGATATCCAGGATCTTGGATGATTCAGGCGGAGTATGCGCATGCGACATTATAGGTACCTGTACTATTTCACCATACATATGCATGGAGAGACTCTTCATAAAAAGATTTTTGTGATTATAGTCCATGCGCAACCACGCAAACGGAGTGTTTCTTAAAAGGGAGTGCGGTTGGAGGATTCGTAATGAGTGAAAGACAGGATAGTCTTCAGCAGTACGTCAATGATATGCTGGCGGTGGAGCGCCACATTGACCAACTCGATCGTCACGGGCAACCACTGGTACGCCTGCCAACGGTTTGCATCAGGCACGGTGGGCCACGTGGTGTCCAGTCACAACCTGATTCAGGACGACAGCTGTAATCCGACAGCCAGCGACATCATTACTGGTAGTGCCGGGCTCGGCGTCCTCGCCGACAACGGCGGCCCAACCCTGACGCATTCGTTGCGGGCAGCCAGCCGCGCGATTGACGCCGCGGATGATAGCGTTTGTTCTGCGATAGATCAGCGCGGGGTGGCGCGGCCAAATGGCGCTCATTGTGATAGCGGATCTTATGGATATCCATAGATCTGGCTTTACTTTATAAGTGTATATAACAGTGCCGGCCTCGAGAGCATTAACAACTCTCGAGGCAGGTAGGGGAATGCACCCAGCACCGCAATAAGATAGACAGCAAAATCGGCACTTACACTGGCAGTCGAGAAGCATCCTTGTCGGAAATAAGGATGCCATCCTTTGGTTTTTCGCAGGAAAATATCATACCTCCCTGACATACATGAACCTTGATTTCCTGTACATTAAGAACAGTACTACATCTGTTTTATCGGTAATACAATTCAATTCTGGAGGTAAAAAATCATGAACATAATCAAAGTTTCTGCCAACTCGCGCACTGCCGCAGTCGCTGGCGCAATCGCCGGAATATTCCGTGAACACAAACATGCTGAAGTGCAGGCCATTGGAGCCGGGGCTGTCAACCAGGCTGTGAAAGCCCTCGTATTGGCTACCGGTTACTTGAAACTCGATGGCATTGATGTAGCCTGTATCCCGGAATTTGCGGATGTGACAATTGATGAGAAGGTGAGAACTGCGATCAAACTCGTCATTGACCCACAGCGCTAGTTCAATTTTTTATAATTATGACGCAACCTCATCACAAAAGGAATTCACGGGGCTGGGATTTCAGCGCGACCATACAGGCGGCATATTATTTTTTTACGTCCCGATTACATGGGGGTGGAGTGGCAGCTGGTCTTAATATCCGTAGGGCAGTTTGCTGACCCAATCATTTCCAAGCCGTATTTCGATATCCACTGTTTGAGATGGGTCGGTCTTGATCAGGATCTGAGTGCTGCTGGTAATCTCAAAGCGATCAAGAAGAAATCGCAACGCATACAGTTTGGGCGAATAGAGAATGATGGTTGTCCGACTGTAGGCTTTCGTATTTCCAAACTCGGTTACCAAAACTCCTTGTTGCAATAGATAGCTTCCCGTCCTCATATCGAGTTGTGCAGTCGACGTTCCATTCAATATACGGATGCGGGCTCCATCGGCCTGCATCAGGGATATCGGGTCGCCGTGTGCCATTGGGCTGAGTGGTCCACTCGAGGTAAAGATCTGGTCCCGTAGAATACGGATCTTATCGGGGATAGGTTTCATGATACTGGCATTCTGTCCACCCAGGATGACGTTATCGAATGCAATCATGCTGTGATCGATCACCGCGTTTTTGATATTATCTTCTGGAATATCCCTGACCAGCACCGCCAACTTAATAGCGTCATCCAACCGCAGGTTCGTACGGATGCCGGACGAGAAGGTGCTATACAGTTGAGGTGCCTGTGCCAGCAATGTGGGAAAATTCTCCGGGCGCAGCACCTTGTCACGGATCCCAAAAATCACCTTCTGCTGCCGTTTGGCGCGACCAATATCGCCATCCTTGCAGCCTTGCTCGGCGTGCCGACAACGGGCATAGGCCAGGGCTTTTCTCCCATTCAGGTGTCGCATCCCACAGCAGGTGATTTTGACTTTCGGAAAATCCTTCCCATATGCCATGGGATCCAGCACAATCGTTTCCTCATTATAAACATCTACTCCGCCGATCAAATCAATAAATTCCACAAACGTATCGAAATCCACCTGCACATAGTAATCAACAGGCACGCCAACAAAGTGGGATATCGTCTTCATTGTCAAAGACGGACCGCCACCCGGTAATTTGGATCCCCTGCCAAGGGACCAGGCAGTGTTGATACGACTGTAGCCGAAGCCAGGGATGTTCACCCACATGTCGCGTGGAATGGAAAGCATCCCCGCCGTTTGCGTGATCGGGTCCACGGTCAATAAGATCAACGTATCTGTACAAAACGGACAATCTGCCTGGGTGGGGTCACCACCGCGCAGCCCCACAAATAGGATATTGATGCGGCTGCCACCATCCCAGGTCGGATACTCTACATCTTCCGGCATGGACGGCTGGGGCGTTGCTGTCGAAGCGGTTATGTATTCATTATTGACAATGACCAGGGGTTCAAGTGCATTGACTTGCCCGCTGGCACAACTTTCAGGAGAAATACCGGGTAACGATGTAAGGCGCCAGCAAATAGTAACGTCACGCACAAACGAGTAGAGTCCAACCGCGAGCCCCGCGCTAAGTACCCAGAATACAATTTGTCGGAGTGGGAACCATTGGAAGCTTAATTTAGGCATCTGACTGTTCTTTTGAAGGCGTAGGGGATCTGCTCATCATTGATCACCACGCCTTGAATTGTATCTTGGTTCCAGGATAATCGCTTTCGTATCATCCGCTCGGGTGCACTAAAAATCTGGTTATTACTCACGACTAATTTAGAAAAACGGTGTTGTAACCAACATGATACGA
>JBDTPH010000165.1:0-57271 GCA_039932795.1 Chloroflexota bacterium | reverse complement strand
GGCGACATGCATTTTGCCTTCTCCTTTGGCGTACAAGCCGCCGAAGTGGAAGTGAATAAACTGACGGGTGAAGTGCGCGTCTTGAGAGTTATCTCTGCCAACGACGTTGGCATGGCGGTCAACCCACTCGGCCTGCAGGGACAGGTGGAAGGCGGCGTGATGATGGGACTCGGCAACGCCCTGACCGAGGAATTCATCATCGAGAATGGTTATGTTGTCACTGACTATCTCGCTCGATATCGCGTCCCCGGAATCATGCTCACACCTGAGATCACATCTATTATCGTGGAGCATCCGACCGCCGAGGGTCCTTATGGCGCAAAGGGCGTAGGCGAGATTTGCAGTATCCCAACCACGCCTGCCATCACGAACGCAATTTACAATGCGGTCGGAGTGAGAGTATACAAAACGCCTGTAGACCAGGAGTTGATCGCAAGAGAGATTTGGGAGAGGCAGGAACAGTAGGCAGAAGATATCAATAAAAGGACTCTCAAGGTTTCAAGCCTGAGAGTCCTTTTGGTTAATAATCTGACCTCCATCATAAATAATGCATCAGGTACAATTGGGCAGAGAAGAAGGAAATCACACGATGAACAAATTTGTGGGATATCGGTGTTCGCTATGCGGAGAGCAATATTCTCCCAACGACGTTACCTACACCTGTCCAAAGGATGGCGGAAATCTGGACGTGGTGCTGGATTATGATTCCATCAAGAGTAAATACAAGCCGCAGGATATCCTCTCGCGAAGCGACCCGTCGTTGTGGCGATTCCTCCCGCTTCTGCCCGTGAGCGAACCTGCAGGCGAAGCGACCCCCCTTCACGCCGCGGGTGGGACTCCCGTGTTCAAGCTGCCGCGGCTTGCCGGGCCACTCGGCTTGCACAACCTGTGGCTCAAGGACGAATCACGCAACCCAAGCGCTTCCTTCAAGGACCGTGCTTCGGCCATTGTTGTGGCACGCGCCCAGGAGATCGGAGCGGAAATCGTGGTCACCGCGTCCACGGGCAATGCGGGCGCGGCGCTGGCAGGCATGGCTGCTGCGATGGGACAGAAAGCGATCATCTTTGCGCCCAAGTCTGCGCCGCCCGCCAAGGTTGCACAACTGCTTGTCTTTGGGGCAAAAGTAATCCTCGTGGATGGCACGTACGATGATGCCTTCGACCTAACGGTTAAAGCCTCGAACGAATTTGGCTGGTATTGCCGCAACACGGGCTACAATCCATTCACGGCAGAAGGCAAGAAGACCGCTGCCCTTGAAATCTGGGGCTGGTGGGAAACCACACATAAAAAATGGCATGAAGAGATGGGTGCTGATGTGGATCACGCGCCGCTTACCATCTTTGTCTCCGTGGGGGACGGCAATATCATCTCTGGCATTCATAAGGGTTTCAAGGATCTATATCAATTGGGCTGGCTGCCTCGCATTCCCCGTATTATCGGCGTGCAGGCTGAGGGTTCTGCTGCTATCGCGCATGCTTTTCACCAGGACACGGAGACGATCACACCCGTTATAGCTACGACAATTGCCGATTCGATCTCTGTGGATTTGCCCCGCGATGGCGTACGCGCCATCCGCGCCGCCAAGGAAACGGGTGGAAGCTACATCACCGTTTATGATGATGAGATCCTGAAAGCGATCGCGGAACTCGGCAAGGTCGGTGTTTTTGCGGAACCAGCCGGAGCCGCCGCGTATGCTGGCTTGGTAAAGGCAGCAAGCTCGGGCCTGGTGGGAAGCGAAGATCCAATTCTTGTGTTGAATACAGGCAGCGGGCTGAAGGACGTCCGCGCCGCAATGCAGGCTGTCCAACCTGCTCCGATCATTGAACCAACGCTGGAGGCACTGAAACGTTTGTTATGAACAGGGATACCCAGTGGAGTATATCGTTTCGCTATGTAATGGGGATTTTGTATTTTGCCGCGCTGATCGCGTTCATTTTTTACGCACATGATGCAGTGCGAAACCTTGTGATCGCTGCGTTCGTTGCATACCTGGTCAACCCCGCTGTCATTTATCTTTCAACGAGCACGCGAATGTCGCGAACTGCCGCAGTGAATATTGTCTATTTCTCCGCGCTGGTAATTCTCGTGGGCGTCCCCGCCACACTTGCTCCAATTTTTTATGACGAAGTTCAGATCATTCTCAAAGACATTCTGGATATTTCGAATCAGTTGCGGCTTAGTCTTTCAAGCCCGGTGTATGTGGGCGGCCTGGTGTTTCATTTGGAGGAGTGGGGGCTGAGTCTTTTCCAGCTTCAAAATGCTTTTCTCACGCCTCTGCCTGAAGAGGCCTTGCAGTTGCTCGAAACCACTTCGGTGGGTGTGCTGTGGTTCCTGGTCATTCTTGTGGCTGTACATCTGTTTTTGTCACAGTGGCCCAACATGCGCAATACGCTGATCTCTTTTGCTCCGTCGCCATATCATGCCGAACTGCAGGAGTTATACAGTCGCATCCGCCGTATCTGGATGGCATACCTGCGCGGCCAGATCGTGTTGATGATCATTGTCGGTGTGGTTTTCACGATTGCGTGGACGATCATGGGCATTCCCGGTGCGCTTGTATTGGGTGTGATCGCCGGCTTATTCACGCTTGTGCCCGATGTCGGACCGTTTCTTGCAGCTGTGCTCGCAGCAGGCGTTGCGTTACTTGAAGGCTCCACATGGATTCCACTTTCCAATTTTTGGGTTGCGGGGATCGTTGTTGTTGTTTATCTTGTGTTGATCAACCTGAAAAATTTTCTTTTGCGTCCCTATATCATGGGCCGCAGCGTGCACATGAATGAGGCGCTGGTCTTCATCATTATCATGATCGCCACAATTCTCGAAGGTATTCTGGGCGCGTTGCTGGTGGTACCGCTCGCGGCGTCAGCGGTTGTGATCGCGGGATACATCCAGCGGCGTGTACTTGGTCTGCCTCCCTTTGAAGATGATGGCACCAGCCAGTTTGTGGTGCCTGAAGACAAGCTTAAACCGGTCAGTCGCAAATGGGGTCGTAGGGCAACCGATCGCGTAGACGACGTGCCCACATCTCCCTCGCAGGCGGAATCTGCTTCCGTTTTGGAAACAGAATCTCCACCCCAGGAGATGCCGGCCCGAAAGAAAACCCAGAAATGAAAATCACCTACTCAATTGTGGCGCCCATCTATAACGAACAGGAAAACCTGCCCGAACTCTACCGGCGTGTCAAGGAAGTCATGGACTCCACAGATGAGCCCTGGGAACTTATCCTTGTGGACGATGGCTCCACGGACAGTTCCACGGCACTCATCCGCGCCCTGGCCAGGGAAGACGAGCGCATCCGCCCGGTGATCTTTGCCCGCAACTTTGGGCATCAGGTGGCTGTGACAGCGGGCCTCGATTATTCACGTGGTGATGCAGTTGTCATTATTGATGCCGATCTGCAGGACCCGCCTGAACTGATTCTTGAAATGGCAGAAAAATGGAAGCAGGGTTACGAAGTGGTGTATGCAGTGCGTGCCGAGCGTGAAGGTGAATCCTGGTTCAAACTCTGGACTGCATCCCTCTTCTATCGCATCATCTATCGCATCACCGATGTGAAGATTCCCCTCGATACAGGTGACTTCCGTTTGATGGATCGCAAAGTGGTCGGTGTGATGAACAGCATGCGCGAACGGCATCGCTTCCTGCGCGGAATGTCTGCCTGGGTGGGATTCAAACAGGTAGGCGTGGAATACAAGCGTGCTGCCCGCGTCGCCGGCGAGACGAAATATCCGTTTCGTAAGATGTTCCGTCTGGCGATCAATGCCGTGACCAGTTTTTCATATTTTCCTCTGCAGGTGGCAACGTTCTTTGGGTTTATCTCTGCAGGGATTGCGGCACTCGCCATCCCATTTGTTATCTATATGCGTGTCACTGGCTCGCAGGCGTTTTTCGGTCAGGCAACCACGCTGATCGCAGTGCTCTTCCTGGGGGGGGTGCAATTGATCTGTGTGGGCATTCTCGGCGAATACGTCGGCCGCCTGTACGACGAAGCCAAAGGCAGGCCGTTGTACATTGTGCGCGAAGCGCCGGAAGACAAGCAGGCAGTCACTAACCAGTAGCCAGCAGTCATCGGCTGGCTTTTCTCCTACCCTTATCCCTTCCACATCATCCTTCATCGTTATCTTCATGTCCCTCTCCTTCCTGCGCGACCGCGACTTTTTCCGTTCCATGCTGGCGATAGCCGTACCAGTTGCATTCCAACAGCTCATTACCGCCAGCCTCAATATGATGGACGTGTTGATGGTGGGACAGTTGGGCGAGACATCCGTCGCCGCGCTGGGACTTGCAAATCAGATCTTCTTTCTGCTGATCCTCTTCTTGTTCGGTGTGACGAGTGGCATGTCCATTTTCACCGCACAGTATTGGGGAAGGAGGGACGAAGAAAATATCCGCAGGGTATTGGGGATCTGCCTGATCGTCGCGATATCTGTCGCTGTGGTTTTCACCCTCGCTGCAACGTTGATCCCCGAATTGCTGATGCGCTATTACACCGAAGATGCTGAGGTCATCAGGCTGGGAAGCGACTATCTCCGCATCGTCGGCCTGAGTTACGTCATGATGGCCATCTCAGTTTCATACATTTCGGTCCTGCGCAGTATCACAATGGTAAAGATGACAGTCGTTGTAGCGGTCCTTGCGCTGGGGCTTAAAACCATTCTTGCCTATGTGCTGATCTTCGGGCTGGCTGGGTTTCCTGCTCTGGGTGTGCGCGGCGCGGCAATCGGTACGAGCATCGGTTGGACGTTCGAGTGCATCCTGCTGGTGATCCTCGTATACGTTTTGAAGACGCCCCTGGCTGCGAATCCGCTTTCGTTTTTTCGACTCAACCGTCCCTTTGTGATGAACGTGCTCAGAACGTCCATGCCCGCAGCGATCAACGAAGTCCTATGGTCCGTGGGTATCACAACCTATAATGCAGTCTACGCCCGCATCGGTACGGATGCCATTGCTGCGATCAATATCAATGCCACCATCGAAGAATTGGGGTTCGTGCTTTTTATTGGGATCGGGAATGCATGTGCTGTGATGGTGGGGAATAAGATCGGCGAAGGCCAAAAAGACATTGCTTTTGAATATGGACGGCGCTTCGTCATTCTGGGAGTTATTTCCGCGCTGTTGGGTGGCGCCATCGTTCTTGCAGTGCGCGATACGGTTATCAGCCTTTATCAAATTTCGCCCTCTGCGGCCCACAGTCTCCGTGCGTTGATGCTGGTCTATGCTCTTTCGGTCTGGATAAAAGTCTTTAACTTTATGCTCTTTATCGGCGCGATGCGCGCAGGCGGCGATACCCGCTACGCCATGTTCACTGAATTATTTTCGATCTGGGTCATCGGCGTTCCCCTCGCGCTCATCGGCGGATTTGTCCTGCATCTTCCCGTGTACGGAGTCTACGCGCTGGTGCTGCTGGAGGAAGCCGCCAAGGCGATCATCATCTTCAGACGATTTATCTCCCGCAAATGGATCCACGATCTGGTCAGCGCGCCTGCGGATTAATATCGCTGCTTCGCCCCGGGAGTGGCAGCCTGCTCCTGATTTCTGCAAACCTCGCCTGACTGACGTTTGCCAGCAGGAGCGTCATGCCGAAGGTAATCAGTACATTCGTGATGAAAAAGAAGACCACCTCCTCGAGCGGCAGAATCCCAAAGAATAAAATTCCCGTAGTCTGACTGGGTGAAATGGACCATGTCGTATCCGTCAGGGCGACGATGTCCATCAGTGAGAGATAGGCTCCCGGAACAAAAATCCCCCAGAAAACAAGTTTGCGATAATGCCAGAGAATATCCGCGCCGAAAAGTAGCTGGGGAAGTATGGCCGGCAATGCCCAGAAGAGGATAATGGATAAATAGGTGATCGGCTGGTTATCGCTGAAGAATAAATAGGTGAATGGGATCCAGAGGACAACAAGTGCACCCGCGGACAGGTAAACAAGCAATCTATTCGGCTTAAATTCCTTTGAAGGCGGCGAGAGTCGACGCGCCAGAAACCACCACCATAGACCCGAAAGTATTGTTTCCACAACAAAGAATGTATATTCTTCAATGGGGACATAACCAATCACCAAACCTGTGACCAGCTGCGGGTTGTAATACCACACGCCTGTTGCCACCAGATAGTTATCCCATGGCGTCGTGTATATCACAGCCAATAGCACATGGACTGCGATCCCGATCCACACCGCGCGGCCGTTACGGAAGCCATGGATCTGTTTATTATTCTTGTTGTCCCAATATGTGATGGCAAGGAACATCAAAATAGGGAGGAATAAAAATCGAAGAAGAAATCCGAAATAAGTCATGTAGTCTCTACTCTGCTCTCGCGGCGGCTGGAGTACGTGTAGGGAGTCCAACGCCTCCAGTCGTTGATTTTTTTGCATGCGGTCCAACATCGGGAGACGTTGGATTCCGTTTATAGATCTTCATCCGCACCCCCGGACGCGGTTCAAGTGTAGCGCCCATGTGAGCATGGATCTTGTCATTCGTAAATTCAAACGTATGGGTCTGCAACAACCGCGCCAGAACGAGTCGTGCCTCCGCCTGACCGAACGCTGCGCCGATACACGCCCGCGGCCCTCCTCCAAATGGGACATATGAGAACGGCGGGGTCTTGCGTCCGTGTGCAAAACGTTCAGGGCAAAACTCTTCCGCGTTGTCCCAAATGGCCGGGTCGCGGTGCGTCAGATAAATGGAGTAAAACATTCGCTCTCCGGCGGGGATGCTGCCCTCGCTGAACTCCATCTGCTCTGATACGCGCCGGTTCCCAATATGGATCGGTGGATACAACCGCAGGCTCTCTTTAATGACCTGGTCGAGCAAAGGGGATTTATCCAGCGTATCCACTTCTTTCAGCAGCCGCGTATGAATATCCGGGTGCTGCCCGATCAGCGCGAACGTCCATGCCAGCAGGGCAGTGGATGTGTCATGGCCCGCGATTAGCATGGTTAACATCTGGTCACGGATCACGTCATCGCTGAGCCCCGCATCGATCAGGTGTTGGAGTAGATCATGATGACCATTGACTGTGGACGGTACCCGGTTTTCGTGAGTTGACGTATCGTCAACGGTCAACTGTCTGCGGTCCAAAATAATGCGATAAAGATACTCATCTACATCCCGCAACGGTTTCCCGAAACCAAAGCGTGGCAGGTTTCGCCAGAGGATCCACATGCCTGGCGAGATGAATTTGATGGCCTTCAAAATGGGATTCCAAATATGTGGAAGGTCGTTCCATGCGTCCCTGGTGAACAGAGTTTGCATAATGATGAGCAGCGCGATCTTGCGGCTTTCCACAAGCATGTCAACGATCTGCCCATCCTTCCACGTGGACGAGACCCTGTCTGTCTGTTCGATCATCAGGTTTGTATAGCTGGCCAGCCTGGATGGATGCAGCGGCGGCTCCATCAGCTGGCGGTACCGGTCATGTTCCTCGCCATCTGTGACCAACACTCCCCGTCGCAGCAGATCCGTGACCGGATCCGTGTTGCGCCACTGGACCTTGTCCCGTTCAGTAACAAGCACCTTGCGATTCGCTTCCGCCCCAAACACAACATACGGGCGAAAACCGGGAATTGGGATCTGAAAAAAACGCCCGACATGTTCCGCCATCACTTTCAGCGGACCCAATGGCGAGCCTTCCTTGATGAGTGCTCTCATCGCCGCGCGACCCGTTTCCGGGGAAATACTTTTCTGTGACATAAATCTATTTCAACTCTTTCGTCAAATACAACACCAGGTTGTCGTCTGCTGTTAATTCTTCACCGTATTTGATGAAATGGCCCATGTAATTCAAGCCGCGTCCATCGGGCACATAACCGCGCAGAACATATAACCGTTGCGCTGCGCCATAAGCAGGAGTCATGCCCACGCCAATTCCTGCAATTGGACTGACTTTTGCAAGCTCATGCTCTGCCCTATCCATTAATTGTGTGCCAATGCCCATTCGGCGGAATTTCGGCAGCACGTTGAAATCCATGATCTCGGGAATATTATGCTCGTGGAAGGGTCCATAGGTGGACTTCCAGCAAACGGTGACATAGCCCGAAAATTGTCCATTCACATAAGCGACATACATGTCGCGGATCCGCAACGTCTGGTCCCGTAGATAAAGTTCGTATTGTGAAGCAGGCTTATTCCAGCCGATCTCCGCAAATGCCTCGGCGATCTCAGAGATACCCGCGCTTTCAAGCGGACGGATGCTTGTTTCCATAATCTGCACTTTTTCTCCTATCCTGTCTCTACTACGTAGCAACCTGCATGGGTTGGGTGGTCCTCCACCTGGATGCCTGCCTTTACACTCCGTATCAGCCAGAGGATCAACCAATCTCCGCCCGCGGCACCTGTGTGGACCAGGCTGAACCAAAGCAGATTTCCATCACCCAGCGCAAGGCTCAAAACATAAACAAGTATTCCAAGGATAAACCCTGGCATGAACGCGCCAAGCCTGTAAGCGTTTACCTCCACAGGCTCCTTCAAATGTGCATAGGGCGTCAACGTTTTCCATTGAAAGCCGAACTGGATTGCCGAAAAAGGCTTGCGCCCAAAGATCACCCATGTAATTCCGTGAATCAACTCGTGCACCACCACACCCAAAAGCACCGCGCCGATCAAAACAAAAGCGTTCCATGTTGTTTCCAGTTTCTCCCCACCATGCATCACAGTAAAGATCATAAACTGCGCAACCACAACAGGGATGCTGGTAAACAATACGATCACATTTGCGCGTTCCATGGATACTGACAGGTCTCGTTTGGTTTCCATCACGCTCTGACTTCCTCTTTCGATGACTTATATGCAATCAGTGTTCGTTCTTTATTACGCTCGACAATGGGTCGTTCAGGATAGCCTTTTACTTTGATGCCATTTTCCCATGGGGCATGGATATCTTTTGCGTCCAGGCTTCGCAGCTCGGGAATCCATCGGCGGATGTACTCTCCGTTCGGGTCAAATTTTGCGCTCTGTAGAACAGGATTGAAGATGCGGAAGTAGGGTGCCGCATCTGTGCCTGTGCCGGCAGTCCATTGCCAGCCGCCATTGTTCGCGGCGTGGTCGCCATCCAGCAACTCATCCATAAAATATTTTTCACCCCAGCGCCAGTCGATCAACAGATCCTTGACCAGATACGACGCAACGATCATGCGCGCACGGTTGTGCATCCAGCCGATCTCTTTGAGCTGGCGCATTGCGGCGTCTACAATCGGTACACCCGTCTGGCCATTTTTCCATGCTCTGAATTCAGACTCGTCATTGCGCCATGCAATATTTGCCAGTGACCGATTGAACGCTGTCTTACTGACATATGGGAAGTGGAACATAATCTGGATATAAAACTCGCGCCAGATCAACTCATTCAACCAGACTTCTGCGCTCCGTTTCGACGCTTCACCTCTCGCGTTGACGGTGGCTTGCCGCGCGTGATGGACAGCCTGTCTCAGCCCGAGCATCCCAAAATGCAGATACGGCGAGAGCGAGGATGTGCCATCCAGGTCCATGCGGTTACGGTCTTCGCTGTAGGAATAGATCTTCGCGTACAGAAACTCATCCAGGCGGACCAATGCTTCCGCCTCGCCTGCTGGGAATAGCGGGCTCACTTTGAAGCCGGGCAGCAGGCCGGTTGCGAGGCCGACTGGGGTATTGATCTGTTCAGGTACAGGAAATAGCGACAATGCTGTTGGAAGCTTTGCCTTCCAGGCTTTTGCATAGGGTGTGAAAACTGTATACGGTGTTCCATCTGGCTTTAAGACGACAGTGGGATGGTGGACGGTTTGTCCATGAATGAGCTGTAGTGGAAGTTGACGCGCTACTTTTTCGTCACGTTTTCTGGCGTAGGGAGTGAAATCCTCTTCGGCGTAAATCATTTCTGATTTCGTTTCACCCATAAGGTGAGTCAGCACTTCAATAGGATTGCCTGTCCGCACAACGAGATACGAATTGCGCTGGCGCAGATGCCTGTCAAGGGCGTGCAGGCCTTCGTAGAGAAAATCGGTACGGCGCGGGGATGAACGTGAAAAGGCCGGGTCGATGATAAAGACCGGAATCATGGATCCAGCCTCGAGCGCAGCATGAAGCGTCGGGTTATCCGTCAATCTTAAATCGCGGCGGATCCACCAGATGGAGGCCATGAGTTTTTAACCCGTCCTGAGTTTATCAACTTCAGTGGCGAGCCATTCGAAGATCGGCTTGCCCTGTCCATTGATATTCTGGTTAACGGCCTGTGAGTAGGTTTCCATGAAGTGGATCAACTGTTGGGGGTGCTCTTCATGAAATTGAAGCAGCATCTTAAGCCAGTCCACTTCAGTAGAGACGTGTGACATGTCACCCAGTTGCAGCGCTGCGGCGATGTTCTCGCCCAGGAAGTGCGTTCCGGTTTTGATGTTATCAGGTGCGATCGAAAGGGGCTCAAGCAATTCGCTCACTGTCAGGTCGATCTGACTGCGCCTGGAAACAAAAGCCTGATGCGCTGCAAGATAAATGGGCGACGCGGCTTTTGGTTGAGGTGGTTTTACTTTTTTATTCAGGATCAACTCGATCTCTTCGATGGATGCGTTGAGTACATTCCCAAGAAAATATCCTGAAATAGAGTCAGGCAGATCGGGGTGAATGCTGAAGATGCGCCCGCCAAATCCCACGGGGATGTTCTGGCTTGACAGTGCGAGCGCGGTTTGTTGTAATGTTGCAGCGCTGATGAGTTGCTGTGCAACGAGTACAACCAGTTTTGCTTTTCCCCCTTTTACTGTATTTGAAAACTGGTCTATGGGAACATTGGCTCCCAGGTAAATGACGTTCAGTCCGCGGCGGCGAAGAAGAAGCGACAGAAGCAATGGCGTGAAGGTGTGCCATTCATCGGACGGGCAGCCCACGAGCACGGTCTGGTTGCGTGTGGGGGCTGGGGATGCACTGAGCAACGCGTCCAGCCTGCGCATGGCGAGGCCCGAGGCGAAATGTTCCTGTTGCACGCTGGCGCGATTCTGATACCAGAGGTTGCCAATCTCGGACATGCCTTTTTGCAGTATGTCAATACACACGGCCTCCACAGGGAACATGGAGAATGCCTGATTTAAGGTCTGCTCGGCAGCCGATTCGCTGAAGTCCATGCAGGCCTGGATCCAGCGGGCGCGAATGGAATCGAGGGTGGTATCGGGTTGGAATGGAACGGAAGCGGCCGGGACCATGGCAAATGTCCCTTGATCAGAACCAGCCAGAGGGTCCGTGCCTGAGGCGATTTGTTCGTTCCACAGGTCCACCGCGCGCGAGATCGAGAGTCCCTCCGCCTGCCGCTTGATCAACCACTTGATCGTCTCAATGTCGCGTTGAGAATATAGGCGATGCCCGCCCGCGGTTCGATCTGGCACAGGGAGTCCGTAGCGGCGCTCCCATGCGCGCAAAGTATCGGCGGCGAGACCCGTTTCTTTGAGGACGACCTTCAGGTTGAAGGCAGGAGTTGTACTGAACATAGTTTTCCTTTGGGCTACACGTTTTGTGTGGAGCGCTGCACATGAATATTGTCTAGATTTTGTTCAGGTATTTTACCCTGTTCTTTGAAAATTCTTTCGGTTGTTAGGCGGGCCGAGAGCAGGACGATGGGCAGGCCCGTGCCAGGATGTGTGGACGCGCCGGCGAAATACAGGTTTTTATACTGCTTGTGACGGTTCTGCGGGCGGAGGTAACCGACCTGCCAAAAATTGTGACTGAGCCCGAATGCGGCTCCCTTTTCGAGATTAAAGCGTTCCTTCCACACCTTGGGCTGGTACACGATCTCGAATTTGATGTGTTCCCTGAGGTCGTTTACGCCCATTTCCTTGGCGAGACGGGTGAAGACAGTTTCGCGGGCGCGGTTGACCAGTGCCTCCCAATCCTGCTCGGTGCGCGCATCGAGATGCCCAACCGGGACGAGGACATACAGTGTTTCCTGCCCGTTGGGTGCGGCAGCCTTGTCGGTGCGCGCAGGTGCGTGCACATAAAAGGACGGAACTTCAGGCAACGTGTGATCATTGAAGATCTGATCGAAGGATGCCTTGTAATCGCCTCCCAGAAATACGTTGTGATGTCCGATCTGCGGGTATTCCTTATCCACGCCCCAGTAAAACATGATCGTGGAACAGGTGTAAAGTTTGTTCTCGAGCTTCTTCGCTTCGTTATTTTTGGGAAGTAATTCCTTGTAAATATAAGGAAGGTCTGCGTTGCCCACGAAAATATCCGCTATGAACTCGCGGCCATCCTGCAGCTCAGCACCTTTGACTTTCGAACCCTCAACCTTTAACTTCTTCACCGGCGCATTGTAGATGAACTTCACACCGAGTTTTTCCGCGACGCTGGTCAGCGCCTGGATACCCGCGTACATGCCGCCCATGGGATACCAAACGCCTTCGGCAAGCTCCGTATATTGAAGCAGTGAATAGGTGGCGGGTGCATCGTAGGGACTCAATCCCAGGTACATGTTCTGGAAGGTGAACGCAGCTTTGAGTCTTTCGTCCTTGAAATAGCGGCTGGCATTGGCGTGATGTTTCTGCAGCGCCTTGAGTTGGAAGAGGAGGGGGAGATTCCTAATTGAGAAATATTCAAAGATGTTGTAAAAATTGCGTCCTACGAACTTCTCCACGGACATTTTGTAGTGCTTGCCTCCCTCGGCGATGTAATTCAGGAAACCAGTGAAAGCAGTCTTTTCCACTTTTTCAAGCTGGGCCTGCATATCGCCGAGGTTGGATGTTAATTGCAGTTGCAAGCCATCATCGAAATGGACTTTGTAGGTGGGGTCAATGCGCTTGAGGTCGAGATGGTCGCTCATCTTTTCGCCGAGCGCGGCAAAGGTCTCCTCCCAAATTTCGGGCATGAGGAAAAGCGTCGGTCCAATGTCAAAGCGGTGACCATCACGGACGATCTGGTTGCAGCGGCCGCCCGGAGTCGCTTCCTTTTCCAGGACGGTCACATCATATCCATTTCTTGCCAGGCGTCCAGCGGTGGCGATCCCGCCGATGCCGGCACCAATTACGAGAGCAGTTCGTTTCATTGTTATTTCTCCTAGAGTATCCACGAATGGATGGAACAAATTCGTACGGTTAGTCAGACTACGGTCAGGTGATAAGTATTTTCTGTCCTGACAATCTCAAGTGTAATTATATTCAATGTCAAGTATTTGTCAATGTTTTTAATCAAATTGCTTTACAAAACCTTGACAATCTGGATGAAATCGGTACAATAGGGATAATACCAAATCTGGAGGACCACCATGCAAGTACAAGCCAATTGGGAACACCAACTGCTCGCCCTGGCGGGGAACGTCCCGCATCCGCACACGCGGCCCTTCTTTTCCTACTGGGCGGGCGATGTAGCGCTTCAAAAAGCGTATAAGCAGGCAGAAAAGGTCACAGCCGAGCATAGCAAATCTTTTTACTTTGCGTCGGGGCTTTTGCCCGAAGAAAAACGTTGTGCTGTGCGTGCCTTGTATGCTTTTTGTCGGACTGTGGATGACATCGTGGATGAATCTCTGGACGACGAACGGGACTCGCAATTGGACTACTGGCGCGGTATGGTGGAAAACGTTTCCTTCGCAGATCACGACCTGGTTGCCGCCGCATGGGCTGATACTCTCACCCGCTACCATATCCCGCGCCACTATGCCCTGCAATTGATCGACGGGGTGGCGCGTGACCTGTTCCAGGCCCGCTATCAGACCTTTGACGAACTTGCTACATATTGCTACGGGGTCGCCTCCACGGTTGGCCTGATGAGTATGTACATTGTCGGTTTTCACAGCAACGAATCTGTTTCCTATGCCATCAAACTCGGCGTTGCATTACAGATGACCAACATCCTGCGGGACATCGGGGAGGATTACCGCAGCGGACGGCTCTACCTTCCGCGCGAAGAACTTGCCTTCTATGGAATTCAGGAATCAGATATTGCCGAGGGACGCATTACAGATCACTGGCGTCAGTTCATGAAATTCCAGATCGAACGAACCCGTCAGCTGTACGAGGAATCGTGGCCAGGCGTGAAAATGCTTGAAAGGGAGGGACAGCTTGCCATTGGCGCCGCGTCTGTTTTTTACCAGGGAATTCTCGATGAGATCGAAAAGAGTGACTACGATGTATTCACCCGTCGCGCCTCTTTGAGCGCTATTGGAAAAGTCAGCCGAATCCCTGCACTGTGGTTCAAGATCAAAACTCTTTGATCAAATTGTTAAAAAGGTGATGGCTCCTCCTTTGAAGCAAGGGCACGAAACCATCCGTGCCCTTGCCTATTTAAATCACTGTAAGTTGGACAGTACTATTTTCAATTTCGTGACTATAATCAAATATGCGAACCTTACTCCTTCTTTTTAGTACCCTGCTTTTTGCGTGCGCCCCAAACCCTCCCAGACCTGTTTTAGGAGCAACTGATATGCCCGCTCTCCGTTATCTTGCGCTGGGTGACTCATACACAATTGGTGAAAAGGTCCCTGAGAAAGGTCGCTGGCCCAACCAGCTGGCGAAATTGCTTGAAAGCGAAGGCACCAAAATTGACGTAACCATTATCGCCCGTACAGGCTGGACGGTGGACGAGCTCTGGCAGGGGATTCAAGCCAACCCGCCTGTTGGGACGTACGACCTTGTGACCTTATTGATTGGCGTCAATGACCAGTACCGCGGCTACCCCTTGGATGGCTATCGGGAAGACTTCCGCTTCATGCTAGGGAAGGCAATCGAGTATGCAGACGGAGATCCCAAAAAAGTGGTGGTTCTCTCCATTCCAGACTGGGGATTTACTCCGTTCGCGGCCACACGCGATACCGAGCCGATCAGCCAGCAAATAGACGAGTTTAATGCCGTAAACCTGGAAGAGACCAGGTCTGCTGGTGCACATTATGTGGATGTGACCATTATTTCGCGCATGGCGATGGATGATTTTGATTTGATCGCAGGCGACCGTTTGCACCCTTCAGCTAAAATGTACACCATGTGGGCAGACAAAGTTTTGCCTGTTGTAAGAGAAATTCTTCAGTAGGTCAGGCTGACAACCTGATAATCTTGTACTATCTCTCAATCAAATTCTTATCGTTACAAAAGGAGAAAATCATGAGCGAGATTAATTACCAGTCTGTGCAGGAATATCTGACATCCCTCGTCCCGCCGCGCGAACCTGAACTGCAGAAAATGGAGGAATACGCGGAGAAAAACAATTTCCCGATCATCGGTCCCGCATGCGGATATTACTGTTATCAACTCGCCCGCATGCTCAATGCCAGGTCTGTTTTTGAACTGGGGTCCGGATACGGTTATTCCACGGCATGGTTTGCGAAGGCGGTCAGGGAAAACGGGGGTGGCGTGGTGCATCACACCGTCTGGGATGAAGACCTGTCGAAGCGCGCGGCCGGCCATTTATCCGCATTGGGAAGCGAGGATGTTGTCCAGTTCCATATCGCCGAAGCGGTGGCAACTCTGCGACAGACGCAGGGTCCCTTTGACATCATCTTCAATGATATTGATAAGGATGGGTATCCTGATTCACTGCCTGTTATTAAAGAAAAATTGCGACATGGCGGGATCCTGATCATTGACAACATGCTCTGGCACGGACAAATACTCGACCCAAACGATCATGAGAAAACGACTGAAGCCATCCACCGCTTCACGCGTGACATTACAACTGACCTCGATTGGATCGTGTCTCTCATCCCCGCGCGGGATGGTATGATCGTGGCGTATAAAACGTAATAAAGGAACATCATGGCCTACAACTTCGACCACACCCCGAACCGCCGCGATCCGAATGTATATAACAAATGGACGTTCTATCCAAAAGATGTGCTTCCCATGTGGGTGGCCGATATGGATTTCCAGTCACCCAAACCAATTCTTGATGAGCTGCACAAAGTGGTGGAGCAGGGCGTGTTGGGTTATGAGATCCCATCTGTCGCGTTGCAGAGAACAGTTGCCGCACGCATGGATCATTTATACGGCTGGAAAGTGAAGCCCGAAGCGGTTGTGACCGTCACCGGCATTGACAGCGGATTCAGTGTTGCGGCGCGGGCATTTGGTTCACCAAAAAAAGGTGCACTTATACAGACGCCTGTTTACAATGAATTCCATGAAGTAAAGAATAACGTTGGCATCCCCCAATTGGACGCACCCTTTGTGCGGAGTGTGCAGGACAATATTTTGCGTTACGAAATTGACTGGGATGTTTTCAAGAAACAGGCGAAGAAGGCGGGCATATTCCTGTTGTGCAATCCCCACAACCCGCTGGGAATCATCTTTTCACGCCAGGACCTCCTGCGGATGGCAGAGATCTGCATTGAAAATAATGTTGTTATTGTTACCGATGAGATTCATTCCGAGTTGTTGCTGGATGACAATACGTTTACACCGATGGCCAGGCTATCCGCTGAAATTGCAAAACACACGATCACACTTGTTGCTCCGTCCAAGACGTATAATGTACCAGGACTCTTCTGTGGCTTTGCGATCATCCCCAATAAGGAATTGCGCGAACCTTATGTGAAGATGGTGAATCAATTACGCTTACATGTCAGCAGTATGGGACTTCATGCCGCGCAGGTGGCATTCTCAGGTCAGTGTGATGGATGGCTGAAGGAAGTTCGTGGCTACCTGACGGGCAACAGGGATTTCCTTGTGGAGTATGTTACGAAACATATGCCCGGTGTAAAGACAACCATTCCTGATGCAACCTATCTGGCATGGCTCGATTTTACTGAATTGGGATTGAAAAAATCCCCGTATGATTTCTTTTTGAAAAATGCAAAAGTCGCTTTGAGCAATGGGGCGATCTTTGGTGAAAACGGCGTGGGTCATGTCCGCTTGAACTTTGGTACTTCGCGTAGAATTCTCAAACAGGGGTTGGACCGAATGAGAAAAGCGTTGCAATAGAAGAACTCGTAGAGCCCACTTAAAAAAACAAAATTAAAAAGCGACGGATGGGCGTTACCCATCCGTCAAAGGTTATTATTTACGTAGCTTATGTCGGGAGTGGAAGAGCCAATTTCCTATTTGTTAGGAGAACTCTGGTATATGAAGCAGAACTTAGACCAGTGAGCTGGGGCTTTCCAATCCTTCTTCGTCCTCTATAAATATTTCAGGCGGAGTCTCTATTTGGTACCTCCTTTCTGTTGAAAACATCATACAACAAAACATAACCTGATACATTAAAATAAGCATACAGAACTGCAAGAGATTCCATAAAAAATTTCGTATAACGAATTCAGTTCAATCTATTGATCTCATTCTGCAAATGACCTGTGAACGTTTCGCATAAGTTCACGTTTTTGGGCTCAATGTTCGTACTTCTTTCACTACATACTCATTGTGGTCTACACAATGGAACTCATATTTAAAGAGAAAATTGGGAGCACATGACCGTTGATCACAACACCCAGACTTTACAGCCAGATGCGGCACCTGATATTGTTTTTTAGCATTTCTCCCTGATTACCTTACAGAATGGTTTTGGGACGCAGAAAAACGCTGATTTTCGCTGATTCAAAAAGGGAAATCTGCGTTTTCAGCGTGAATCAGCGTCCCGATTTTGAAAGTGTAAGGTAATCAACGTTTCTCCTTAGTATTACAACGCAAGGTTGCGGTTGGAAAACTCCAAAATTTGGCCTATCATCTCGTCTGAACAGCATTTTGGACACGGATATGCAAGCCTGCCAAGATTTTAAGTTCAAAATTGATGCGAATCCCTTGGATTCATGCCCTACATTTGCTGAAATCGGCTTGTTTCCATCCTGCCGCCGATCGTTCTCTCCGCAGGGCGAAACTCGCTCAATTGGCACTTTTTACTCTACACTTTGCGTTGTAATATTAGTCTCTGCAAAAACCAAAAGTTACAATACATTTAAGCACTTGAACCAGAGTAGGTTATGAGTTGTCCAGGTAATGGAGTGCCAACACTCGTGAGGCTGATTATCTTTTCCGGTTTACCAGGCACAGGCAAAAGCACATTGGCCGAAGCAGTGGGGAAGCATTTTTGCATTCCAGTGTTTGCAAAAGATTGGCTGGAGGCAACCTTGTTGAGAAGCGAACTGGTTCCTTCGAATCAAAATAAACCACCTGGCTCTGCAGGGTATCAATTATTGACTACACAGGCAGAACGTCAGTTGATGTTGAATCAATCTGTAATTTTGGATAGTGTCGCCAGCGCCCAGTCCATACGGGATATGTGGCAGCATTTGTCTGAGCAGTATCAGGCACACTGGCGTGTGATCGAGTGCATTTGCTCTGATCAGTCTCTTCATCGCTCACGATTAAGCAAACGGGTGCGTCATATTCCTGGCTGGCATGAACTGACCTGGCCCGATGTTGAAAAAGTTCAACAGTACCATGTACCCTGGCAGGATGAACGTCTTATTGTGGACATGCTAGAACCATTCCAGGATAATCTTTACCAGGCCATCAGCTATTGTGCCTGGTTTAATTGTGAGATATAATACAAGTTGTCAGACAACTTGCCCAGGAGAATGCTATGACTACCATTGACCTGACCGTCGAAAAGTCTCGCCGTGCAAATGCCATCAAGCGAGCAAAAGAACGCAATATTGTTATCCCTACCTATGCCCAAATGAAAGATCCTTCAAAGATCCCTTCCAAAGTGAAGGAAGAATTGAAAGGCATCGGACTTTGGGATATCGACCCCCGAAACCTCTTCCGTATCAACTGGCATAATGAACCCAGCGCCTCAGGCGGAACCTTTGGCGGCCCAAATTACGTGGAGCTTCCCTCTTCGCTGACGGGTGTTCCGGCGCGGATTATCGCGCTGGTGGGGAAGTGGTTCCCTACGGGTGCTCATAAAGTCGGCGCCGCGTTCAGCTGCCTGGTGCCGAGGCTGGTCACAGGTCAGTTTGACCCGACCACTCAAAAAGCGGTCTGGCCCTCCACCGGCAACTACTGCCGCGGCGGCGCGTATGACTCCGCTTTGCTGGCATGTGAGTCCATTGCGATCCTGCCTGAAGGCATGTCGAAGGAACGATTTGACTGGCTAGCCAAAGTCGCGGGGGAGACGATCAAAACACCTGGCTCCGAGTCGAACGTCAAGGAAATTTTCGATAAATGCTGGGAGCTGAGAAAGTCCGGCCAGGATTTAATGATCTTTAACCAGTTCGAAGAGTTTGGGAATTATCTCTGGCACTTCGAAGTGACTGGGCACGCCATGGAAGAGGTGTTGAAGCAGGTCATGGGGCCGAACGACCGCTATCGCGGCATGGCATCCGCGACAGGCTCTGCAGGCACAATTGCGAGCGGCGACTACTTGAAGAAACTCTTCGCCGATAGCAAGATCGTCGCCAGCGAAGCATTGCAGTGCCCCACGCTCCTCGAAAACGGATTCGGAGCTCATCGCATCGAAGGTATTGGCGATAAGCACGTACCGTGGATCCACAATACAAAGAACACCGATGTTATTACAGCGATAGACGACAACGCAGTTGTGAACCTTGCCCGCCTCTTTAATGAAGAAAATGGGCGCGCTTATCTGGTTGAAAAAGGTGTGCCGGAAGCCACGATTAATCAACTTGAACTGCTTGGCTTCTCAGGCATCTCCAATGTACTTTCCTGCATCAAGACCGCGAAGTACTATGAAATGGACGAGAATGACGTTATGATCACGGTACTGACCGACTCAATGGAACTGTACCGCTCACGCATGCATGAAATGCACCAGGAGTTTGGTCAATATAGCGAACGTGACGCAGCCGCAGATTTTGCCCATTACCTGCATGGACAGTCTACAGACAACATGCTCGAACTGCGCTACACCGACCGCCGCCGCGTGCATAACCTGAAATACTACACCTGGGTTGAGCAGCAGGGGCGCAGCTACCAGGAAATTCAGGATCAATGGTACGAACCAAACTATTGGACGGATGTCCAGAAACAGGCAGATGAAATCGACGAGTTGATCATTGAGTTCAACAACGAAGTCGGACTAAACTAGTACTCGAACAATCTAAAACTGTAGGGTAGAAAGTTCGATTCTTCCCTTGTCTCACCTTCCGAATTAATCTTGTTGGAGTACCAGTGATTAAACAGGGACGGAACGAAAGTTTCGTCCTTGTTTGTTTAAATGCCAATTATCACACCATGCTATCTTCGTAATAGATTTGGTGTGTGTCCATTATCCACTATGGACCAGTTATTCTCACGAACATTCTGGTTCGCCATACAAAACGACGGAATGATCCAGCCAGCAACCCGGCGCTGACTGCCGACACGTGTGACAAAATGTATTTCAGAAGTGACATTCGACAGGTGACAAGCCGTTATGCAAATGCTAAGGTATTTGAAATCCTGCCAAAGCGGAGTAATCCATGGAATATCAACGTTCGCCGGGTGAAAAGAAAACCAGCCCCCTATTTTTCATCAATTTCATTCTTGGACTTGTGATTATGTTCTGTTTAAATTATTTATATATCGATTTTCTGTTCAGGTAACCACCCTTGTTTAACCTGTTAACAGCAGCTGGCGGGCATTTGGCTCGCCTGTTTTTGTTAATGCGATGGCTTTGATGTAAAATCGGATTATCTATGGGACTTTCCTCCACATCACTTGTGCTTGTTTGCCTGCTGCCTACGCCACGCGACCTGGAGATTGCGCGGCTTTTGGGATGGTATCGTATTCCGCTGCGGACTGCGCCCAAAGTTGTCGCGGTGGACTATCTGGCTTTTTACCAGCCCACGGCTTTTGGCGAACGCGGCGGACAGATCGAATTTGTTGCCCAGGTTCGTGGCCATGAACTGACGACGCGCGGCGAGTTGCTGAAGGATGAAGCGGATCATCCTCGCGCGAAAGAAGAGTACTACAAAATTCAGCTGGGTGGACTCGAAAAACTAAAAGAACCGATCAAGACAGACAAATGGAAGCGCCTGACGTTTTTATATACCATCGGGGAGTATTTGCTCAATGCAAAATTCCTACATGACCTCGTTGTGCAAAGTGATGAGCGCGAGCTTCTATGGAAAAGCCTGCGGGAGCGCGCAGAAAATGAACAACTTTATAAAACAGATTTACCTGAGGTGGATATTCCGCCTGATGTGTTGATGGCGCTGTTGGGAATAAAGGAGCCAGATGAGCCATACGAGACAAAAGCACCCAAGGCGGATGAATGGTAGTGAAAAACACGAAAATTGAAAATGGTTTTCGTAAATTACTCGTTTGGCAAAGGGCTCATGAGTGGGTATTGTTGATCTGTAAACTGACTGAAAAACTCCCAAAGCATGAAATTTTTGGTTTGACAAGCCAAATGCGCCGAGCTGGAGTTTCGGTCGCTGCAAATATGGCTGAAGGTTACGCAGCGGGTGGAACAGGTCAGTTTGGGCGATATCTTGATATTGCGCAGGGTTCGTTGGCTGAGGTCGAATAATATCTAATTCCTGCATTCGATCTCAAATACATCACGCAGACTGAGTATGATCAGGCAGAATCTCTCAGAGCCGAAACGGGATATCTGCTTCATCGATTAATTAAATCTCTTGGTCGAAAATAAAATACAAACCTTTGGTACCTTTGGAACATCTGGAATAATCTATGGCTACTCTCATAAAAAATGGCACCCTTATCACCGCCTCTGAAACATATGATGCGGACATCCTGATTGAGGGCGAAAAGATTTCCCTGATTGGGAAAGATCTCGATCATCCCAGCGCGGATGTGATCGATGCAACCGGCAAGCTGATTATGCCAGGCGGGATTGATCCTCATGTACACCTGGATTTGCCGATGTTTGGCACAGTCTCATCAGATGACCATTACACCGGCCACAAAGCTGCGGCGTTCGGCGGAACAACAACAGTCATGGATTTTGTGGTTTTGGAAGGTCAGGGATTTCAACATTCAGTCGATGTGTGGATGAAGATGGCGGAAAAGGCTGCGATTGATTATTCCTTCCACATGAACCTGACGAAATTTGACGAGAAGATTGCCAGCGAGATTCCGTCGCTGCGTGAAATGGGTATTCAAACGCTCAAAGTGTTTACTGCCTACAACGGACGGTTACGGATTGACGACGGCAGCATCTTCAAAGCGATGCAGATCGCCCGGGATAGCGGCATGCTGGTGATGGCGCACTGCGAGAACGGAGATGTGATCGATACACTGATCGAGCAGGCGCTGGCTGAAGGTCACACAACCCCCGAATGGCACGCATTAACGAGACCTGGCTGGGGAGCAGTCGAATCCACTTTAAGGGTGGCAGGCATGGCATCTGCGGCGGATGCAAGCGTCTACATCGTCCACATGAACATGGGCGGAGAAGTGGATATGCTCAAGTATGCACGCGAGCGTGGCGTCAAAGTCATGGGGGAGACCTGTCCGCAATATCTGTTCTTTACCATTGATGATTTGCGGCGTGAAGATGGCGCGAAGTGGATCTGCTCCCCGCCAATGCGCACAACCGACGATAACGCACGTTTATGGGCAGGGCTGTCGGAGGGGATTTTGCAGACGATCGGCACGGACCATTGCCCATTTTTTTATGACGGAAGCAAGCCCATCGTCTATGAAGGACGCGGGATCGCCATCCCAGGTAAAGAGCTGGGCAGGGATGACTTCACCAAAATCCCAAATGGATTGCCCGGGATCGAAGACCGTTTGCCAGTGTTGTGGACAACCGGTGTGCGAACTGGCAGGATCACCGCCAGTCAATTCGTCGCCTATAACAGCACCAACCCGGCCAGGATCTTTGGCTTGTATCCACGCAAGGGCGCGCTGCTGGCCGGCTCGGATGCGGATATTGTGATCTGGGACCCTGAAAAGAAGGTGACCTATGGAGTCGCACAGGCGCATCAACGCACGGACTATAACCTGTATGAAGGCTGGGAATTGACGGGGTTGCCGGAAATAGTTTTCCTGCGTGGAAAGATGATCGTGGATGGGAAAACATGGCTGGGCAAAGCGGGTGATGGGCAATTTTTAAAGCGGGAAGAAGGCGAAGTTTTGTGAGGTTAAGAAAACCCATGCGAAGGAACAAACCTGATATTCATTGTGATGCATTGGTGGTCCATTGCATGGACTATCGCCTGCAAAAGTTTCTCCAGCCGTGGATCACGGTCCGCTTTGGTTATGACAACTTTGATATTGTCTCGCTGGCAGGCAGCGTGCACGACTATGAGATGGTGCTGAAATACGTCCAGCTTGCGGTGAAGATCCACAGCATTAAAACAGTTTGCCTGATCAATCATGAGGATTGCCGCGCCTATGGACGCGATGGCACATATAAGCGCCACAAACATGATTTATTGGATACCCGTTTTAAGATCCGCGCCTTATTTCCAAATCTTAGTGTGGAAGCCTTTTACCTTCATTTGGATGGGGTGTTTGAGTCGATTCAATAACGGATAGGAATAAAATGTCATGCTGAGGGGCGTTGGCTGCCCCGAAACATCTCTACCAGGGCATGTCCGAGACCCTTCGGTCGCGCAAAACCGCTCCCTCAGGGTGACATCATGGTAAATCTGGCTTAAACATTATTCACGTTAAAATAAGAAGCATTTTTGTTTTTTACGACTTTTGCAACAGATCCTTCAATCCTGGATGTTCAGCATAAACACCGCGGTATTTTTCGGGCAATAACGCTGCGATATGACACATGATGTCATCTGTGTATTGCTTGAGCACTGCATCACGGTTCTCTCGTGGCAAAGGCGGGAGCATAAAAGATTTTCCTGCTGTGACGATGATGTGTGCACGGCGCAGCTTTTTGAGGCTGCCAAACAATGCTTTGTCTTCTGTTCCAATGATCGCAACGGGCACAATGGGACGGTTTAATTTTGTAGCCAGATAACTTACGCCGGGCTTCGCCTCGATCAACGAGCCGACACGGGAACGTGTGCCCTCAGGGGCAATCACCAGGATATTGTTTTCCTCCATCAGGGAAATCACTTTTCGCAGGGTTTTGATATCGGGGTTATAGCGGTCAACAAAAATAAAGTTGAAGTATTTCCCCAGCCAGCGGAAGAGTGTAACCTTTTCCCACTTTTCCCCGATCAGCACAAACATGTCCCATCGGTCGAGTGCATAAAAGGCGATGGGAGCATCCACAATTCCCAGGTGATTTGTAGCAATTACATAACTGCCTTCCTTCGGCAGATTCTCATATCCTTTTACCTCCACATGGGCAACAATGTTGAAAAGCAGACGAATAAGCCAGCGAAGAATATATTTCATATCAGTTCTTCAATAGTTCCTTCAAGCGTGGATGATCGATATACACACCCCGATATTTTTCAGGGAGCAATGCCCCAAGCTGGCACATAATCTCATCGGTGGCTGTGCGCATTGCCTGTTCGCGCCCTCTGCCCCTGGGAATTTCAATGTAGAACAAGTCGCCGGCCGTAACGGTTATTTTTGATCGTCGGAAATGTTTCAAGTTCTCCATCATGGCTCGGTCTTCCGTTCCTGTCACTGCAACAGGCAGGATGGGATATCCGCTTTTGGCAGCCAGGAATGCAACTCCCATTTTGCCCTGCTGCAGTGCTTCCGTTTTGGAACGCGTACCTTCTGGTGCAATGACCAGCATCCCACCTTCTTGCATGCGCTCGAGGATCTGGCGCAGGGCGGAAAAATCTGCTTCGAAGCGATTCAACCAGATGGCATTTGCGGCGCGTCCAATGGCACCAAAGATGGGATGGTTCCTATATTTTTCAGCGACTGGCATAATGAGGTCATCCCGGTCTATAAGATATAGCAGCGTTGCTGTATCCATCCGCCCTAAATGATTTGCTGCGATAATTACGTTTCCGGTGGGCATTTTTTCCAGCCCTTTGACATCTATTTCTGTGATCATGTTCATGACGAAGCGTATGATGGAGCGCAATGTTGAAGGTTTCATGATGTCAATTTTACATGAGTCCACGTGGATGAGTGAGGAAGTTCATCCAGATAAAAAGAACGGGCGGTCATGCTGCCACCCGTCCGTAAAAGAAAAGCATGCCCGGGCCCATCCCTATAAATAGTCCTGGGAACCTTTGTTCTTCACCGACGCTCTGTACCATATTTGTCAAACATGCGCTGGAAAATAAGCATGTCACTGGGTGACATGTTTATGACCTCGAAACCGACGTTGAACGTGTTTGGGTCAATATAATCCCTATGGCACCATTTACTGCGGGCGATAAAGATCATTGCGTTCTTATCGGCAATATCGGGTGTGAGTTCGATGTGGAGGCGGAAGTCCTGACCAGTCGTGATCTGTTTTTGGCTGTCGAGTTTAAACCCGCCTGTGCTGATATCTGATAGATAACCGACCAACTCTTTTGTCACATCATTCGTGACTTGCATATAATACGTAAAGTTACGGCGTTTGATTTTTCGCTTGTCTGCCATGTGAGCATCCTTTCGTTCACAAGTATAAGATATGTGAGAACAGGAAACAAGAGCATCCAAAAACACTAACGCGTCTGTAATTTTTACCCCCATTTGGGGTATGGTGCAGGCTACACTGGCAGATACGGACGAGTAATAACTGGTGGAACTTTTCAGCAGTTCATGGGTTTTCAATTTTTATCAGATTCAACGCCATTATTCCAGCAATTCACGCACAGGAGGATTCACTTGGAAACCGAAATTCAATCTCCCTCACGCAAACCCATTCTCATCTGGCTGATCATTTCACAAGTACTGGCGCTGGCTTCATTGGTTTTCTGGCTGCTTGTAGCGGGACTCTCTGTCATGGCGTTTGATTCCGGCGTTTCAACGGAGGCATGGACGTTCGTGATCGCGGTCTGGTCCTACCCGATCTGGCCGATTGTGTTTGCCATCGCTTCATGGATTGCGTATGCGCGCAAGAAAGATAGGCTGGCAGGTGTACTTACCACGTTCACTTTTCTCCCTGTGCTGGTATTGATCGCTGTGATCATTATCGGCAATTTTATGTTCAGCATGGGATTATAAAAAACTCTGGAGAGTTTTTTATTCCGCTTTCAAAATATGCGTCAGGATGGTTGCGCCTGAACCACCGATGTTTTGCGTCATGCCAACCTTTGCGCCGTCGACCTGTGTTTTGCCACACTCACCGCGTAATTGCTGGACGACCTCCACGATCTGATACATGCCTGTTGCGCCGACCGGGTGCCCGCGCGCCTTTAATCCACCGCGAGTGCAGACGGGCACGCGTCCACCGGGGCCAATCTCATTATCGAGTCCCAGTCTCACCCCCAGGCCACGTTCAGCGAATCCGCACGCTTCGAGCGAGAGCGCTGACATGATCGAAAACGCGTCGTGCAGTTCGAACACATCAATATCTTTTGGCCCAACGCCTGCCAGCTCATACGCCTTTTTGGAGGACAAATATCCAGCGGATAAGAAGAGAGGGTCTTTCCGGGAATGGACGGCAATCGAATCTGTCGCGGACGCCGAGCCTGCCACCGTTATACGCGGCCTTTCCCTAAGCGAGGCAACCTTGTCTGCCGGGACGATGATTACTGCTGCCGCGCCATCCCCGGTAGGTGAGGCATCCATTAAGTTGATGGGCGTGGCAACCATGGATGATTTCTCAAATTTTTCAACTGTGATCTTTTCATGCAAACGTGCAAACGGATTATGCAACGCATTGGCATGTGCGTTGATAGAGAAGGGGGCAAAATCCTCGTGTTTCCATCCGTATTCATGCATGTAACGGCGCATGATCAGTGCATTGATGCCCACGAATGATATGCCCTGTTCCACTTCATAATCCGCATCGGCGGCGGTTGCCAGGGCGGCAGTCACGTCGTGGCCTGCCTTGTCTGTCATCTTCTCGACGCCAATCACCAGCGCTGATTCAATGTCACCTGCGGAAACGGCCATTAGTCCCGCGCGGAACGCCGCCGCTCCTGAAGCGCACGCAGCCTCCACTTTGACCGATTCCTGATCCCATAGCCCAATCCAATCTGAAAAGAAAGTCCCGAGCTGGTTTTGCCCGCTAACCATGGGGGAAAGCATATTGCCGACAAACAACGCATCGACCTTGTCCAGGCCCGCATCCTGCATCGCGGCGAAGGCAGCGTTACCGCCCAGCTCGCGCAGGGACAGATCCCAGTGTTCGGCAACTTTTATTTGTCCAATTCCAAGAATAGCAACTTGTCGCATCGTTTTACCTCAACGATATTTTAACCGATTGTGCTATCAGGTTCTATCAAATAAAAAGGAGCGACCTGGGCCGCTCCTTTTTATTACTCCACATTTATGATTTATGGGTTTTTATTCCTGCCGTTTCCGTTGTTGCCTTTGTCCTTATTCTTATCCTTATCCTTATTCTTGTCTTTGCCATTTCCGTTTTCCTGTTGAGCAGAGAAGTCATCTACGCTGTCGCCGGCCTGTCCTGAAACGATCACGCCAAGGTTCTTCTTATCCTTGCCAAGGGCAGCCTTCCTGAACTGTCCCCAGTTGGTGGGAGTGGAACCGTCGGGCAGGGTGAAGTCGCTGAAATCTTTATCCCGCTTGGCTTCGAGGATCATGCCTGCCGTGATATCAGAATTATCAGTTTCGAGTCCCTGCGCCATCCACATGGCCTGGGCAATTACGCCGAATCCAAAACCGTCTTCATGATAACCATCTACTACGCTTGCATCCACACCAAAGAAGGAAGCCAATATGGCAGCAATGGGATGGACATTTTCTGTTTCTTCATTGACAATCACTGTTGTAGGATCAATTTCCACAAGCTGACCGACTTTTGTTGAATCGACTAGCGTTTCATTTGTGGTGGGATCCAGGGTGACCAATCCAAGCGCAACCGCTGTTTCAACGCTGAGGCGGACTGTCTGGGTGGCGCCCATATCATCCAGCACGGTTACAAGTACGGTGGTCACACCATTCTCATTGGTTTCTGTCGTAATGCTCTGGATCGTTCCGAGAATCGGCGTTGCCTCCTGTGTGGAGGGAGCGGCGAACACCGTGCCCGCCTGTGCGAACAACACTGCCATAACCAACAATATACCTGCGAGTGATTTTATCTTGAACATGTTTTTCTCCTTTCGATCTAAAATTATTCTAACCACTAAAATCCGCTTTGAAGTTTGCATCAATGAAAACGGGACTTTTCTACTAATGCAAATTGCACGATATTCTGCGATTGCATGCATTTTTGACGAAAAAGCAATTCAAAATGCCTAGATTTCCATCAGATGAGATCAGGACTTGAAATCATAATTTACACAAATATAATAATATTTGGTTGAATGAGCCGCAGACAGGAAAGCGAGATGGAACATTCAGTTTGGGTCAATATGCTGCTGGTTAGAGTTTGTGAAGTGAGCGATGAGGACAGGCGGCCCTGCAATATCTCTGTATATATAGGACAAATATCGGGTTCAAACGGGTACGCTCCACTTGTTGGTGCATCTGTCAACAATAGACTTTATCGGTAATTAGAAAAAACGTTCCGAAGGTTGTTGTTGGGCGTTCAAATTGCTCGAAATAAACCCTTCGGGACGGTGCTTGTATGTTATTTCCGATAACGTCTAATGTTTAAAAGTTGAGTAAATTTCAAAACAGTTATGAGAAAAAAGGATTTGGCCTGTTGAAATTTATCGTTCGTGGTCCATTCTAAAGTGGATCCCTTATAGAGTTGAGTTTCTTTATCGGATAATTTTCCCCTGTAATCATGTAATTTCCGTGATGTTCTTCACTTTCAGAAGGTGACAACCCATCTTAGAATTGGGGTAATTACCCCACGTCAATAAATGGGTAATTTGCCTGTATAATCCTGAGATTATCAGCTTACTTTAATGAGGAGCGTGCAATGAGCAAATGGTTCAAGGCACACACATTGCAATTTGGATTGGCTGGTTCGGCGCTGGGAGTATTGCTTCTCCTCGTTGTTGTGACCCTTTCCACGACAACATCGGTAGTGGCAGCACCCCCGTTACAGGAGGATAAGCCGTCTGATGAAACATGTCTGGCCTGCCATCAACAGCAGGGAATGACCGTCGAGATCGGTGGCCAGCCTCTTCCGTTGACAATTGACAGCGCCAGATTCGAAGCCTCTGTCCATGGAACAGAAAACATTGCATGTGTGGATTGCCATACAAATATCACTGGCTTCCCTCACCCCGAAGTGACCGCCAGCAGCCCGCGCGATTTTTCGCTTGAGTTGTATCCCACCTGCCAGCAATGTCATACTGAACAGTACGAGAAGGTGCTGGATAGCGTCCATCAGAAAGCACTCGCAGCCGGTAACACCAATGCTGCAGTCTGCACTGACTGTCACAACCCCCATACCCAGACACGCCTTACAAGCAAAGACACCGGTGAACTTTTATTAGGTGCGCGGCTTGTCATTCCACAGACCTGTGCGAAATGCCACAGCACCATCTACGAAACATACAAGGGGAGTGTGCATGGTGCGGCATTGACCGAGGAAGGCAATCAATATGTTCCAACATGTATTGATTGCCACGGTGTTCATGACATTGGCGATCCCAGTTCGAATACATTCCGCAATAGCACACCGTATCTCTGTGCGAACTGCCATACCAATGAAACCCTGATGAAGCAATATGGCATCTCGACCAATGTGTTGTCAACCTATGTCGCTGATTTCCACGGTACGACAGTTAAGATGTTCGAAGAGAACTATCCAGACCAGCCAACAAACAAACCGGTATGCACCGATTGTCATGGCTTCCACGACATTATGAGACCGGATGACGCCGAAGCAGGCATTGCATTCAAGAAAAACCTCTTGGTTAAATGTCAGCAATGTCACCCTGATGCCACCACGGCCACCTTTACCGACGCGTGGATGAGTCACTATGAACCCAGCCCTGAAGTGTTCCCCATGGTCTATTACGTCAACCTGTTTTACAAATTCTTCATCCCTGCTGTTCTGGGAGGCATGCTTTTCTATGTACTCACCGATGTTTACCGTAGATTTGTGGTGCGCTCCACACCCGCAAAAGGAGAAGCACACGAATGAGTGACCATACAACCCGCGCCTATGAGCGGTTTCCGCTTGCCCGTCGTATCGAACACCTTGCGATGCTGCTTTCCTTTACAACACTTGGTCTGACAGGTTTGCCACAGAAGTTTCCCTCCGCTGGTCTTTCCATAGGTTTTGTAAACCTGCTTGGCGGTATCGAGAATCTGCGTTCCATCCATCATTTTGCCGCCATCGTTATGATGCTCGGCACTGCATGGCATCTCCTCGTTTTTGGTTATATGGCTTATGTCCGTCGTACGCGGCTTAGCATGTTGCCAAGTCTGCAGGACGTCAAAGATGGCTGGCAGGCCCTTATGTACAATCTCGGCTTTGCCAAGACCTTCCCGCAAATGGGACGCTACACCTTCGAAGAAAAGATGGAATACTGGGCGTTCGTCTGGGGAGCCATGGTCATGGGTGCCACTGGCTTCATGATGTGGAACCCAATTTCCACTGTCACATTTTTGCCTGGCGAAGCCATTCCTGCCGCGAAAGCTGCTCATGGCGGGGAGGCACTCCTTGCTGTTCTTGCCATCATTATCTGGCACATGTACGGTGTTCATATTAAACGCTTCAACAAATCCATGTTCACCGGAAAGATGAGTGAAGAAGTCATGCTTCACGAACATCCGCTTGAACTTGCAGACATCAAAGCTGGCCTGGCGGAGCGTCCCGTTGACCCCGCTGCCCTGCGAAAACGCCAGACGATCTATCTGCCGATCGCAGTGTTGCTCGCCCTCTTCATGCTTGGCGGCGTATACGGATTCGTCAACGCAGAGAACACCGCCCTTACAACCATCGAAAGACAAGCGCCGACGGTGGAAGTATTCGTGCCTCAGACTCTTACGCCTGCCCCTACACAAACTGCAACGCTGCCCCCAACCGAAACAGCAGTACCCACGTCATCCCCAACAGCGGGCACACCGGGAGCTGAAACAACACCCCTGGCTCCAACCTCATCCCTGACCTGGGATAATTCGATCGGTGCAATGCTTCAAACTACATGCAGTGCCTGCCATGGAGCGGGTGCACTGGGAGGACTCAACCTCTCAACGTATGCAGATGCCATGAAAGGCGGAGTATCAGGCGATGTGATTCTCCCTGGCGATGCCGAGAACAGCTTACTTGTCACAAAACAACAGGTAGGCGGGCACCCCGGTCAATTAACACCAGAAGAGATCGCTCAAGTAATAGAGTGGATCAACGCCGGCGCACTGGAAAAATAGGTTCTGGAATCCAGGAGTTAACTCCTGGATTTATTTTTTACAACCAAATACTTTGTAAAACGCATCATACTTGAGACAACGAGGTAGCCATGAAGAGACTCAAAGAACGCCTTGCAAAATTCTTCTTCCCTGCGCCAGATTCTCCCCGCTGGGTGCTTGTGCTTCCCTACGCGGTATTGGGCCTTCTGACAATTATGTTGATTGCCGGTGGTGTATATGGGTGGGAATACTCAAACTCACCGGAGTTCTGTGGCACTGCCTGTCACACCATGCCTCCTCAGGATACGGCTTACAAACAATCGCCCCACGCCAATGTCACCTGCGAAGAATGCCACATTGGACGTGCCTCATTTGTAAATCAGCTGACGCGCAAATCACAGGGTTTGCACGAGCTCTACTACATGACATTCAGCCTGTATGAATACCCGATCCGTGCCAAGGCATTGCGCCCGGCGCGCGATACCTGCGAGACGTGCCATCTACCCGAAACCTTCTCGGATGACAGCCTGCGTGTGAGCGCAGATTTTGCAGATGACCTTCACAACACGCCGGCCAGTATTTACCTCGTCCTCAAAACCGGCGGTGGAGCGAAGCGTGAAGGCCTGGGACGCGGCATCCACTGGCATATTGTCAATAAAGTGGAATATTATCCAGTTGACGAACTGGATCAAGAGATCCCCTACGTTCGAATTTACAACGACGATGGAACCACCACGGAATACATCGATGTGGAATCGGACTTCGACAAATCCACGTTGGACGAAACTAAACTTGTGCCCATGGATTGCGTGACCTGCCATAACCGCATCACGCATGAGTTTTCATTCCCTGAGGAATCGATCAATATTGCCATGTCGCGTGGACAGATCAGCCCGGAGATCCCGCAGATCCATAGGAAGGCCGTGGAAGTTATGTCCATTCAATATGAGTCGCGTGAGGATGCCTTCACCGCCATCGACAAGCTGGAAGCTTATTACAAGAGCGGTGATTACTATCCGGGCCATGGTGAGCAGATAAGTTCCGCAATTCAAACTTTAAAAGATATTTACGACCGCACTGTATTCCACACCCAGGAAATCAACTGGACCACCTATCCGAACAATCTTGGCCATATTAATTCACCAGGCTGCTTCCGCTGTCATGATGGCAAGCACCTGGATGTCAACGAGCAGGCCATTCGTCTCGAATGTAACGTCTGTCATTCGATCCCGGTTGTGAAAAGAGCCGACGACTTCGTCACCAATATTGAGATCAGTACTGGCCCTGAGCCGGAATCACATCTCAACCCGAACTGGATCAGTCTGCACAACCAGGCATTTGGTGCATCCTGTTCCGCATGCCACACGACAGATGATCCTGGTGGTACCAGCGATACTTCATTCTGTTCCAACTCGGCCTGCCATGGAAATGTGTACACGTTCGCCGGGTTTGATGCCCCCACATTGCGCGAAATATTGAAGTCACAACTGCCTCCACCTGAACCTGCGCCTGAATTGCCAGCTGCGACAGAAGCACCCACTTTTGAAAATTACGTTGCGCCCCTTGTGACAATTAAGTGCGCGGCCTGTCACGGTGACCTTGCTTCGGGTGGTCTGAACATGCTTACTTATGAAGGTTTGATGGAGGGTAGTTCCAATGGGCCGGTGGTTGTTCCAGGAGATTCTGCAAACAGCCTTTTATTCCAGGTTCAAAGCGCGGGTGGACATTTTGCCAACCTTGCTGCAGACGAGCTCGAAGTCATTAAGCAATGGATCGACTCAGGCGCGCCTGAAAAATAAGAGATAGCGAACGATATAGAATAAAAACGCGCTCTCAGGGAGCGCGTTTTTATTTAAGCCTGCAAATAATAGTCGTAATACTATCGTAATTATTTGTGACAACTTGCACATCTATAAATGACATTCAATACTCATATTTATTACTATTGTCATAATAATAAAGGATAGGCGGGGTAGATATCATTGTCACCGCTTGAACGTTAAGCGGTATGGGTCCTGGCGGTGTAACCATGCTAGTAGGGTGGACAGCAGGCATGCATGATCGGAGGGAATATGCCTCATATGACCGACGAACGAGTCCGAGCGGGGTTAGCCCGTGAGGAAGACTTATCACTTTTGCATGAAGTAAGCATGAAGACGGCAGGCGTTTCGCATTTGGAGATGTGCATCCAATGCGGAACATGCGGTGGATCGTGTCCCGCCGCCATGGACATGGACCATACGCCGCGCATGCTGTTCGCCATGCTTCGTGCAGGAATGCGCGAGGAAGTACTACGCAGCAACACGCCATGGATCTGCGTGTCCTGTTATCACTGCGTGGTGCGCTGCCCGCAGGAGGTGCACATCGCGGATGTGATGTACACGCTGAAGGGCATGGCGATCCACGCAAAGTTATACAGGGATTCTACCGCCCCTCATTTTTCGCAGACCTTCGTCGATATGGTCGAAACGTTCGGTCGCAGTTATGAACTGGGGCTGGCTTCACGCCATTATCTGAGACATTTTCCATTGCGACTGCCAGGCATGCTGCCAATGGGTTTTGGCATGATCACCAGGGGTCGCATGGCGATCATGCCGAAGAAGATCAAACATATGGATCAACTGACAAAGATCCTGAACCGTGCCAAGCAACTGGAGATGACTTCATGAACAAATATCTTCTGTATCCGGGTTGCTCCATGGAATCCAGCGGCCGGGCGTACGGGGATTCCATCCATGCCATCGTTGAGCCGCTCGGCCTTGATTTTGAAGAGATCGATGATTGGAACTGCTGCGGTGCAACGGAATATCTGGGCATTAACCTGATCCCAGCCTATTCGTTGATCGCACGCAACCTTGCACTGGCTTCCAGGCAGATGAATGGAACACGCACGGTTGTCGCTCCATGTTCGGCCTGCTATCTCAACCTTGCCAAAGCCGATTATTACATGCAGGAACGTCCTTCGCTCGGAGTGAAGGTGAACGAGGCGCTCGAAGCAGGCGGATTGGAATATCAGGCTGGCACGCTCGACGTGCGGCACCTGATCGATGTGCTGGTATATGACGTTGGCCTGGAAACCATTCGCAGCAAAGTTGTCCGCCCGTTGCATGGCCTCAAAGTTGCGCCATACATGGGATGCATGCTGCCGCGTCCCGATTATCAGCATCGCTGGTCAGACCATGAACATCCCACAGAACTGGATGACCTGCTGCGCGCGCTGGGTGCGGACGTGATCGATTATCCGCTTACGACAAGCTGCTGTGGCGGACACATGACTCAGATCGGCCCCGAAACTGCCTTTGAGTTAATTCGCCGACTCGTGGCTGACGCGGATGAGCGCGGCGCGGTCCTCATGGCAACAGTCTGCCCGATGTGCCAGATGAATGTCGACGCGTATCAGAATGAGATGAATCGTTACTTTGGTTCCGATTATCACATGCCGGTCCTGTTCTTCACACAGTTGATGGGACTGGCCTTTGGCAGGGAACCAGACGAGGTGGGCATTGGCCTGGAACTGGTCAGTTCGCGGAATGCATTGGCAACCATCGGTGTGGAAGTGCCTGTCACACAGGAACCGGCTGGGCCACACAGGAAGTATGAAGGCTTGCCGATGCCGCGCCGCTGGACCAGGCATGAGGGGAAGGAGGCCGTGAAATGAGCGACAAAAAACAGGAACGTGTGGGTGTCTATGTCTGTCACTGCGGCTCCAACATCGCAGGGACTGTGGATGTGGTGGACGTTGCCAAATGGGCCGAGGAGAAACTCAAACATCAGGGCGTGGTCGTTTCACGCGAATATAAGTTCATGTGTTCCAGCCTTGGGCAGGAGCTGATCGAGAAGGATATCAAAGAACTGGGACTGACTCGGGTTGTCGTTGCAGCCTGTTCGCCGCATTTGCACGAGAAGACCTTCCGTACCGCGGCAAAGAACGCGGGATTGAATCCATATCTGTGCGAGCTGGCTTCGATCCGCGAGCAGGTCTCGTGGGTGCACACAGACAAGGCTGTCGCCACGGAAAAAGCCAAGGCTGTGGTGGCAGGCGCGGTGTCCCGCGTGATCGAGAATGTCCCGCTCGAAGAGATAAAGGTTCCCATCAATCCAAATACACTGGTGGTCGGCGGTGGTATTGCGGGAATCCAATCTGCGTTGGAGATCGCGAACGCGGGCTTCCATGTCTATCTCGTGGAGCGCGAGCCGTCCATTGGCGGACATATGGCGCAGTTCGACAAGACATTCCCGACACTTGATTGTTCAGCATGTATCCTCACGCCGCGCATGGTTGAAGCAGGGACACATCCGAACATCACGCTGCTCACATGGAGTGACGTGGTGAATGTGTCGGGCTATGTGGGGAACTTCCATGTGACGATCAAAAAGAAGGCTCGCTTTATTACGGAAGAGCTTTGTACGGGGTGCGGCATCTGCCAGGAAAAGTGCCCAAAGAAAGTGATCGATGAAATATATGAAGCCGGGCTTGGATATCGCAAGGCGGTGTATACGCCATTCGCGCAGGCTGTGCCGAACTTCCCGGTGATGGATAAGGAGAATTGCACGTACTTTATCAAGGGCACATGCAAGGCTTGCGAAAAATTCTGCCCGACGGGCGCGATCGACTTCAAGCAGGAAGATCAGCTGATCAATATTGACGTGGGCAACATTGTCCTTGCCACAGGCTACGACCTGTTCGATGCGCGGCGCGTGAGCAACTATGGCTATGGACGTTTGCCAAATGTATTTACGAGTCTGGAGTTCGAACGGTTATCCAACGCGGCGGGACCCACTTCAGGTAATATCGTTTTGCGCGATGGCAAGACCACTCCAAAACGCGTTGGCATTATCCACTGCGTGGGATCGCGCGATAAAAATTTCAACAATTACTGTTCGGTGATCTGCTGCATGCAGGGATTGAAGTTCGCTCATCTGGTACATGAACGCACTGGGGCGACGGTCTACAACTTTTATATTGACATGCGCACGGCGTACAAAGCCTACGATGAGTTCTATCAGCGCGTGCTCGAAGAAGGGACGTTGTTTGTGCGCGGCAAGGTGGCGGAGGTAACGGACGCGGCGCGTTATGAAAGTGAGAAAGGCAAACTCATCATCCAGGTGGAGGATACGCTGGCAGGCAAGCAGAGACGCATCCCTGTGGATATGGTCATTCTCTCCAGCGGTTTGCAGCCCCGCCACGACGCAAAGGAAGTAGGCAAGCTGTTCGGCATCTCTTGTTCAACGGATGGCTGGTTCACCGAAAAACATCCCAAGCTTGATCCTGTCGCGACCATGACAGAGGGTGTGTACATCGTCGGTTGCGCCCAGGGACCCAAGGATATTCCGTCCAGTGTGGTGCAGGGCGCGGCGGCTTCGGCACGCGTGCTGGATAAGATCCTGCAACGCGAGGTCGCGCTGGAGCCGATCAAGGCAACCGTCAATGCAGAGATGTGCTCGGGCTGTCGTATTTGCAACGGGATGTGTCCATTCAATGCGATTGCGTTTATGGAAGACAGCATGGTGACCGAGATCAATCCTGCGCTGTGTCAGGGTTGCGGCACGTGTGTGGCGGCTTGTCCGGCCGGTGCGATCAGCGGCACAGGTTTTAGTGATGCGCAGATCATTGCGCAGATCGATGGCTTGTTGCTCCGTAATCTCGAACCAGTTGAAGCGTAAGGAGTTGACTCCATGACCGATCAATTCGAACCTACGATCATTGGCTTCACCTGCAACTGGTGCAGTTATCGCGCAGCAGACCTGGCTGGGACTGCGCGCATGAAATACGCGCCGAACGTGCGTCTGATCCGCATGATGTGCTCAGGCCGCCTCGACCCAACCTTTGTACTGCGCGCGCTTTCCAACGGTGCAGATGGCGTGATGATCACGGGTTGTCACCCGGGTGAGTGTCATTACATTGAGCAGAACTACAAGGCACTGCGCCGATTTCTCCTCCTGCGACGCGTTCTGGCGGGTCTGGGCATCGAGCCTGAACGCGTGAAACTTGTTTGGGCAAGCGCCGCAGAGGGTGCGAGATTTGCCAGCGAAACAACGTTGTTCGTGGAAGAGATCCGCAAGCTGGGCCCGCTCAATTGGGGCGAAGCCGGTGATCAGTACCCGGTAATCACTGAGCCAGTTCAGCATGAGGAGGTGCCCGCATGAACGCCAACGCGAAACCCAAATTTGCCATGTATTGGGCTGCCTCCTGCGGCGGTTGTGAGATCGCGGTGCTCAACACGCATGAAAAGATCCTTGATATTGATGCAAACTTTGAGGTTGTCTTCTGGCCCGTGGCCATGGACGCGAAGTACAAGGATGTGGAGGCAATGGAGGACGGCTCGATCCTGCTCACGCTCTTCAACGGCGGAATCCGGAACGACGAGAATGAGCATATCGCAAAACTTCTTCGCCGCAAATCAAAAATACTCGTCGCCTTCGGTTCGTGTGCCTGCGAAGGATGCATCCCCGGCCTGGCAAATCTGAGCCCGCTGGGAGACATCGTCCACACCGCGTTCAACACGATCACCACCGACAATCCGCACGAGATCTACCCGCGCACATCCTATGACGTGCCCGAGGGTGAATTGCACATCCCAACTCTTTCACGGATGGTACGTCCGCTCGAACAGGTTGTGGATGTGGATTACTACATGCCCGGATGCCCGCCCGAGTCGCATCAGATCACGGCGGTAATCGATCTCGTGATCAAAACGATTCATGGCGAAGCGGAACTCCCGCCAAAAGGCACGGTCATCGGGGTTGGCAACTCGACGGTCTGTGACGAATGCCCGCGTGCGCGCAATGTCAAGATGATCAATGCCTTCAAACGGATCCAGGACATTGCCCCCGTTGACCCAACCCTCTGCATCCTCGAACAGGGAGTGCCGTGCAACGGCCCCGCAACACGCAGCGGATGCAACGCGCGCTGTCCACAAGCAGGCGCGCAGTGCATTGGCTGTTACGGTCCCGCCGAAGGTGTAATGGATTATGGCGCGCGTTTGATCACAGCCTTTGCATCGGTGATCGACGCGAACACTCCTGAGGAGATCGATCGGATCCTCGATGGAATTCCCGACCCTGTTGGGCAGGTCTATCGTTTCAATCTGGCTGGATCGTTAATGAAAGCTTCGAAACCTGCATGGACATAGTAAAGTAGGGGCATTGTTACATCGTGCCCGTACGGAGGCGTTATGACACAAAGAATCACAATTGATCCCATCACCCGTCTTGAAGGTCACGGCAAGATCGAGATATTCCTCGACGACGCAGGCAATGTGGCAAATACATACTTCCAGATCCCGGAACTGCGTGGCTTTGAACGATTCGTAGTGGGGCGCCCAATAGAGGAAATGCCGCTTATCACGAATCGCATCTGTGGGGTTTGTCCCGAGGCACACAACATGGCCGCCTCCAAGGCCGCAGACGCGGTCTATAAGGTTGACCCGCCGCGCCCCGCAAAGCTATTGCGCGAGCTGCTATATTCCGCGTTTTACTGCACCGACCACACCACTCACTTCTATGCACTGGGCGGTCCCGATTTTGTGATGGGTCCAGACGCGCCTGTTGCAGAAAGAAATATTTTGGGCGTCATTCACAAAGTGGGGCTGGAGATCGGCGGCAAGGTCATTCAGATGCGCAAGTACGGACACACGGTTGTCGAGATGATCGGCGGTCGAAAAGTTCATCCATGCACATCCATCCCAGGTGGAATGACGAAGGGTATCACCGAAGCGCAACGCACAGAGATTGAAGAGATGGGACGTTGGGCGATCGAGTTCGCACAGTTCAGCCTCAAGCTCTTCAATGATATTGTGCTTGGCAACCAGCAATATGTGGATCTGATCCTCGGTGATATTTATACCCATCATACCTATTACATGGGGCTTGTAGATGAGAACAACAAGGTCAATTTCTATGACGGTACAGTCCGTGTTGTGGACCCGAACGGCAATGAGTTTGTGAAGTATGAGCCGAAGGACTATGCCGGGCACATTGCTGAACACGTCGAACCGTGGACGTATCTCAAATTCCCATATCTCAAAAAGGTCGGTTGGAAAGGTTTTGTGGATGGTACAGATTCAGGTGTGTATATGGCGACTCCGCTGTCCCGCCTGAACGCATCGGATGGAATGGCAACCCCGCGGGCACAGGAGGAATATGAAAGGTTCTATGCCACACTGGGTGGCAAACCTGTCCATCAACGCCTTGCCACACATTGGGCGCGCCTGATCGAATTGCTGTATGCGGCGGAACGTTGGGTGGAACTGGTGACCGACTCCGAGATCACATCACCGAACGTCCACACGAAACCAACAGGCATCCCCACGGAGGGAATTGGCATCGTCGAAGCGCCGCGCGGGACCCTTACGCATCATTACTGGACCGATGAACGGGGCATCGTTACCAGGGCGAATCTCATCGTCGGCACCACCAACAACTACGCGCCGATCCAGATGTCCACTCACAAGGCGGCGACCCATCTGATCAAGGATGGCAGGGTGACAGAGGGTCTGCTTAACATGGTGGAGATGGCGTTCCGGGCCTACGATCCCTGCTTTGGGTGTGCAACACATTCATTACCCGGGCAGATGCCATTGCAGATCACCATCCGTGATGCAGCAGGGAAACCTGTAAAGGTCTTGAAGCAGTTCTGCTAGTGGTGACTTCGGGATGCGATTTATCCTCTGAAACAGGAACAGGTTTCGGCTTGCTGCGAAGCGAAATGGAGCATTTATCCAGATGAAAACATTGGTGATCGGTCTTGGCAATCCCATCCTCGGCGATGACGGTGTGGGATGGAGGATCGCAGAACGTGTCAGGAGTCAAATCGATGCTACTCTCCAGGTGGATGTAGATTGTCTTTCGATCGGCGGCATCAGCCTGATGGAACATCTGGTTGGCTATGAGTCTGCCATTTTGATCGATGCATTTGTAGGAGATGAGCAACCGGGTTCGATCCTTGTGTCGAAACTTGAAGATCTTCCGAATTATTCCGCATTCCACATTACGAGCGTGCACGACACATCACTGCAGAACGCGATGAAGTTGGGCAGGGAGATGGGCGCGGAACTGCCTGAAAATATAACAGTGGTTGGAGTTGCCGCAAGACATGTTTATGATTTCAGCGAGGAGCTTTCTGCGCCGGTGGAGGAAGCCATACCCAAGGCGACCCAAATTGTGGTTGATCTGCTCAAGCGGAACATCATGATTCAATGATGCAGAAAGTCATCCGCATGGGTGACTTTCTCCATCTTGGATACAACCTGTTAAGGGATTAATCTAAAGGCAGCCATGCATGAATTTTCTCTCACTCAAAACCTGCTTGAACTTGCCCTGAACCATGCTGATTCGAAACGGATCATGCGCGTCAATTTGCTGATCGGTCCGTTTTCAGATGAGCGGGAGGAATCGATCCAGTTTTACTGGAAAGACCTGGCAAAGGATTCACTGGGTGAGGGGGCTGAACTACATTTTGAACGTGTAAAAGCCGAGATGAAATGCCTTGATTGCAGTGCCACCTTTTATCTCGAAGAAGAAGTATCCATGTGTACATATTGTGACAGCGAAAGGTTACAGTTACTGAGCGGGGATGACGTAAGGCTTGAAAGTATCGAAGTGGAATAAAAGATTCGCGTTGGGCAGTAGCTCAGGACGAAGATAATAATGGCTAAGCATATTTCTGTTAAAGGTATTGTGCAGGGAGTTGGGTTCCGTCCCTTCGTGTACGGGCTCGCCACCCGGCTTGAACTGCGCGGCTGGGTATGCAACACGTCTGGGGGAGTGGAAATTCATCTTGTGGGCGATGTGCCAAAAATCGAACAGTTCGTTCATAGTCTCACAACCGAAACGCCACCGCTCGCAAAGATCGACTCCATGGTCGTGCAAAACGAAGAGTCTGATGGCAGGTACGCCACGTTCGATATTCTTCCCTCGATCGATATTGAGAATGTGTACCAGCCCATCTCAGCCGATGTCGCCATTTGTCCCGACTGCGAGCGTGAGTTGTTCAACCCTGCTGATAGACGCTACCTTTATCCCTTTATCAACTGTACCAACTGTGGACCGCGCTTCACGATCATTAAGGAAATTCCCTATGACCGCCCGGGCACAACAATGGGCGAGTTTGAGATGTGCGAGCAATGCAGTGCTGAATACAAGGATCCATTGAATAGGCGTTTTCATGCACAGCCGATTGCCTGCCCCAACTGTGGTCCCTTTGTAGCGCTGAGGCAGGACCACTCCCAGTTCCCAGGCACGTCTCCTCGAATATCGAGCATTGAATATCGCAACGCCGCGATCTTAAAAGCCCGCCGCTTGTTGCGCGAAGGATATATTATCGCCATCAAAGGACTGGGCGGTTTTCATCTTGCATGTGACGCGTCGAATTCATTTACGGTGGAGGAACTGCGCGATCGCAAGGGACGTGTGGATAAGCCCTTTGCGGCCATGGCAGCCAATATTGCCACTGTGAAATTTGTGTGTGATCTTGGCATCGAAGAGCATGCGCTTTTAACCAGTCGTGAAAAGCCAATTGTTCTTTTACGTAAAAAGGATCAAACAGAACAATCTCACCTGGTTTCCAAATGGGTCGCTCCGAATGTGGATACACTCGGCGTGATGCTGCCGTATACACCGCTCCACCATTTGCTGTTGAATCAAACCGATCCCGCTTTTAAGGATGAACCCGTCCCACCGCTGCTCGTAATGACCAGCGGAAATTATCGTGAGGAACCCATCGCAATCAACGACGAAGACGCGTTGCAGCGACTCTCTCCGCTTGCTGATGCCTTTCTTCTGCACAACCGCGCCATTCACATGCGCTGTGATGATTCAGTTGTCAGAGTGGACCATGGACAATTGACCATGGACAATGAAGTAAGTGATACGGTCCGTCGTCCATCATCAACGGTCTACCTGCGCCGCAGTCGCGGGTATGCCCCCTACCCTGTCAAGCTTTCATCGGAAGCCAGGCCAACGCTGGCAGTGGGCGGGGAGTTGAAGAATACGTTCTGCCTTGCACGCGATCAGTACGCGTTTCTCAGCCAGCACATTGGCGACCTGGAAAATGCCGAAACGTATCAATCTTTTGAGGAAGGCATCCAGCATCTATCAACCATTTTTCGCGTGCAGCCTGAAATTATCGCGCATGACCTGCATCCGAATTATTTCACCACCCAGTATGCGAAGCGCTCGGATGTCGAGCAGGTTGGTGTTCAACATCATCATGCCCATATCGCCTCCTGCATGGTGGATAACGGTTTGGACGACAGGCAGTTAATAGGACTCTCCTTCGATGGAACAGGATACGGAACGGATGGCGCGATCTGGGGTGGGGAGGTTCTTCTCGCCTCCTTTGCGGCCTTTGAGCGGTTCGCTCACCTTGAATATCTGCCCCTGCCAGGCAGTGACTCTGCCATCCGCTCCCCGTGGCGTATCGCCGCTGGATATGCTCACGCTCTCGGCATTGATATTGACGATCTGCCATTCCTGCATAACACAGACAGCCAGTCGCTGAATATTGTCCGCCAGCAAATAGACAGGAAACTTAACTCGCCACTCACTTCATCAATGGGTCGTCTTTTTGATGCGGTCGCGAGCCTGATTGGTGTTCGTAATGAGGTCACATATGAAGCGCAAGCGGCCATTGAAATGGAAGTACTCGCAAAGCCGTTTATTTCATTAGTACGTTCATATCCTTATATTATTGAAGAAACAGGCCAGCCTGAGAGTAACGTGAAACTTGTTGTTCGTTTGAAGGAATTATTATCTTCAATCGTCGAGGATGTCCGTGCAAATGAATCCGCTGGAATGATCGGCGCGCGCTTCCATAAGACAATCGCCGGTATCGCAGTTGAACTCTGCAAGCGTGCACGCCAATCAACAGGCTTGAATGAAGTCGCTCTTTCTGGTGGTGTCTGGCAAAACCAGATCCTGCTTGACCTTGTCCGTGATGGGTTGAGGCAGGCTGAATTTATTGTGTATGTTCATCAGCAGGTCCCGGCCAATGATGGGGGAATTGCGTTGGGGCAGGCTGTGATTGCAAACCATGTCGTTGCGAAACAGCGTTTTTCGGCTGAAGTAATCTCTGAATAGGAAGCTGAAACATCCTGTGCTCCCAGTGACATCCTGAAAGGTGGTTTTATATGTGCCTGGCTATCCCCGGAAAAATAATCGAAATTTATGAAACAGACTCCCTCCGTATGGCAAGGTTGGATTTCGGCGGGATCATCAAGGAAATCTGCCTGGCATACGTTCCAGAAGCGGAAGTGGGGGAGTACGCGCTGATCCACGTGGGCTTTGCGATCAGTTTAATGGATGAAGAAGAAGCACAGGAAACGTTGAAGCTGATCAGAGAAGTAACCGGGTTCGAGAATGAAATACCTTGATGAGTACCGTGACCCTGCAAAAGTAAGGTCACTCCTCTGTAAAATAGAATCCGCTCTAACTCGAAACTGGGTCATCATGGAAATCTGTGGGGGGCAGACGCATGCCTTCCTGCACCACGGACTCGATGCCATGCTCCCGCCGCAGATCGAATTGGTGCATGGACCGGGCTGTCCCGTTTGTGTTACGCCGCTCGAGCAGATAGATCGGGCCATTGCAATCGCTTCGCATGCGGATGTGATCTTCACATCCTATGGCGATATGCTGCGCGTGCCCGGGTCGTCGAAAGACCTGTTTGCCGTCCGCGCCCAGGGTGGTGATGTACGCGTCGTTTATTCGCCGCTGGAAGCAGTGCAAATTGCCGAGTCGAATCCGGATAAACAGGTTGTTTTCCTTGCAATCGGTTTCGAAACAACCGCCCCCGCGAATGCAATGGCTGTGTTGCAAGCTAAAAATAAGAACATCAAAAATTTTTTCGTACTGGTAGCACACGTGCGTGTGCCGCCTGCGATGGAAGCGATCCTCGGTTCGAAGTCAAACCGTGTGCAGGCATTTCTTGCCGCGGGCCACGTCTGCGCGGTGATGGGATTTCATGAATATCCGCCCATCGCCGAAAAATACCACGTGCCTATCGTGGTCACAGGCTTTGAGCCGATTGATCTGTTGAACGGCCTGCTTGCCGCGCTCCGGCAGCTCGAAGCGGGCGATGCAGCGGCGGAGAATCAGTATCCGCGTGCTGTCAGGTTTGAAGGAAACGAATCAGCCCAGAGAGCGATCAAAAGCGTATTCGAATCTGTGGATCGCAAATGGCGCGGCATCGGGGTCATTCCGGAGAGTGGTTGGGGATTGAGTCGTGAATTCCAGGAATTTGACGCAGAGAAACGATTCGATGTGGAAAAAATTTCCACGCAGGAATCTCCATTGTGTATTGCGGGCGAAATTTTGCAGGGGTTGAAGAAGCCATTCCAGTGCCCAGCGTTCGGAAAAGAATGCACGCAGCAAACTCCGCTCGGTGCGCCGATGGTCTCAGGTGAGGGTGCGTGCGCTGCGTATTACAAATATCATCGGGATGTGGTTCATGGATGATCTGAATTTTGAGGGATATACCTGCCCCGTGCCGATCAAACGTACCGACACGGTGGTGCTGGGTCACGGTTCCGGCGGGACCTTGAGCCGTGACCTGCTCAACAGACTCTTCCTCCCCGAATTGGGAAAAACTGCGCCGCGCGCCCTGGATGATTCCGCGGTTGTGATGATCGACGGCCAGCGATTTGCAGTGACAACAGATTCGCATGTCGTCTCACCATTGTTCTTCCCTGGCGGGGATATTGGACGATTGGCAATTTGCGGAACAGTGAATGATCTGGCAATGATCGGTGCGCGACCCGTCGCATTGACTTGCGGATTTGTTCTGGAGGAGGGTCTGTCCTTCGATATCCTGCAACGTGTGGTGGCTTCGATGAAGGCAGCCGCGCAGGAAGCCGGCGTGTACATTGCCGCAGGTGATACCAAGGTTGTGCAAAAAGGCAGCGCTGACAAATTGTTTATCAGTACATCCGGGATTGGAAAGATCACAGATCGGGTAAACATTTCCGGCGTGAACGCAAAAGAAGGCGATGTGATCATCGTTTCAGGGACGATTGGCGATCACGGAATTGCAGTGCTGTCTGCGCGCGAAGGATTGGGATTTGAAACAACTCTTGAAAGTGACGTGGCTCCACTGAATCATCTTGTGAATGCGATGATTGAAGCAGGAGAGATCCATGTTTTGCGCGACCCAACGCGCGGGGGACTTGCCACATCATTGGTTGAGATTTCGGAACAGTCGAATGTGACGATTGAGATCAGCGAAAAATCCTTGCCCTTCAAGCCCGCAGTGAAAGCCGCCTGTGAAATGCTGGGATTTGATCCGTTGTATGTGGCGAATGAGGGCAAGCTGGTCGCGTTCGTGAAGCAAAGCGATGCTGAAAAGGTTCTGGTTGTAATGAAGAACACAAAATATGGGGAAGATGCCGCCATCATTGGGAAAGTGATTGGAAGTGGAAAACCACAACTGCGGGTGCAAACTGCAATTGGGGGAACTCGTTTGATGGATATGCTGCCCGGGGAAATGCTGCCGAGAATTTGTTAGCAATGAAAAACTCCGCCCAGGTCAGACTGGGCGGAGTTTTTCATTAATAGTATTGCTTATATCGTCATGGGCTCAGCGGCCTTGACATGCACAGTCTCATGTTCCTCTTCAACCAGTGTGTGATCAACAACTCTCAAGTATTTCACGCCCAGTGAGAAGGCAGTGAGACCGTAGGCGACGATCGCCCCGCCTGCCACAATTTCAACGAGCGATGGTCTATAGCTTGTATAAGTGATCGCCTGGCCCGTTATGTAGGACATGAGCACCAGTTGGCCCGTGATGTTTGTGTCCCAGCGGTAGGCGACCACGCCAGCCGCAACCAGGAAGAGGGCAACCATGCGCCAGAAGTGATTCATGCGTGTCGGCTTGTAGAGCAGCAGGATCAGTGGCACGATCATTCCGAGCAACATTTCACCCACCCAGAAGTTGAACGACATTGGGCCCCTGGTCAGGAAATTCAGGCCTTCCGTGCGACCGGGATCATACGTGTAGCTGGTTGCGAGAGCATCCCATGCACGGAAGTAGAAGTAACCGATCAGAAGGTAACCTACAAATTGAGCCACACGTTCTATCAATGCATCATTGATCTTTGCCTTGTTCGTCAGTCGGGCTGAAAGCATGGTGGCGAAGAGCGTCAGCGAAATCCCGCCGACGATGGCGGAGAACATGAACAACACTGACATTTCGGGTTTGAACCAGAAGGGTCGCGCTTTGATCACGCCATAGGTTGCACCCAGTGACGATTGGTGCAGGCTCGAAAGTCCCAGACCAATGATAGCCAGGAAGGGTGCATAGTGATGAACACGTGTCATCAATGCTGCGATCCTGGGAAAGTGTTTGCGCAGCCATTCCAGGTTGGCAATGATCGGCATGGCTTCAAGCATAAGCACGGTCAGATACAGGATCACGCACATGGTCACTTCCCAGAGCAGGGAGTGTGTATTCCAATACACCATCGAGTGCCAGAACCGTTCGGGCTTGCCAATATCAAGGATGAGCGCAAGGGTCGCCATGGTGTAGCCGATCAACCCAACGAAGGTGGCAGTGCGGGCAATCGGCTGGTAGCGTTTCAGGCCGAACAGGTATACACCTGCACATAAACTGAATGCACCTGCGCCGAGCGCAATGGCCGAAAGATCAATTGTGATCCATAAGCCCCACGGCACACGGTCCGTGAGATTGGTGATACCCAAACCTTTCCAGAAGACCATGATGCCAGCAGCCAGGCCGCCCAGCAGGATGATGCCCATAAGACCGAGCCATAGCATCCAGGGGGTAAGGGTAAGTTTCGAGCGTAACGTTTTCAACATGATTACGCCTCCTTCGCAGCGACGGCGGGTATGTAATAGACGCGTGGTCCTGTGCCAAGGCTCTCTCGCAGGCGGTAGGACGAATTCTCGTGCAACGCCTTGCTCACGTTCGATTCGGGGTCATTCAGATCACCGAAGATGCGGGCGCCGGTTGGGCAGACATTTACACATGCCGGCGTTGCCTCCTGATCGATACCGGGTTTGAGCCCGAGAGCGAGACCGCGATCAAGGGTCTGGTAACAGAAGGAGCATTTTTCGGGCACACCGCGTGGGCGTCGATCCACTTCAGGAGTTCCCCATTCAGGAACCGCGGGGTTTTCGCCTGTGAACTTTTCCCAGTTAAAGGAACGTGCTTCATAGGGGCAGGCGATCTGGCAATACCGACATCCAATGCAGCGGTCATAATCCATCATCACAATGCCATCATCCCGATAATATGAAGCTTTCACCGGACAGACTTCCACGCAGGGGGCTTTCTCGCAGTGCATGCACGGGCGCGGCACGTAGACCTGCATATCTCCTACTGTGCCATCTTCAACAACCGTGTTCCATTGAATGTCGGGGTTCACGTCGTTATGAGCCTGGCAGGCGAGCGTGCAATAGTTGCATCCTGTACACTTCGATTGATCGATTACCATTGCCCACTGATGTTTGCCTTTTGGCGCATTGCCTGAAGCTTTCGTGGATGTGACTGCGCGTGTCCCAGCGGCGACCGCCACACCGACAGCCGTCAGTTTTAGGAATTCGCGTCGGTTGAGGTTTTGCTTAGTCATTTTCTTCCTCACGATTATGTTTGACCGCACGTTGATACCAGCGTTCGAGCCAGGGAGCTAGGATCATGCCGCCCGCGAGACCAAGAAGACCAGCCAGGGCTGAGAATCCGATCGGGCTTACAGGATCAGGCTCCGGCGTGACCGATGCAAGCTGCACATCTTCCGTTTGCAGTGCAGCGATGACATTGGTTGTCCCGCTTTCTGCTTCTGTAGGGCTATGCATCTGTTCAGCATGGCATGCATTGCAGGTGTCCAGGCTGGCGTTGAAGGAGTGATCGGGTACGGTGTGTGCGGCGGGATCAGTGTCTTCGATATGGTTCACATGGCAATCCACACAGGAGACACCCTCCTGATTGTGGGATGTGTATGGGAAGTCCATGCTGTGTTCCTGATGACAATTGATACACAGTGCGGAAACGCCATCTGTGGTCTCTCCCACTCGAGGACCGGAAATTTTCTTCAATGCAGCGCTGTGTGGATCATGGCAGGTAGTGCAATCCATGCCACGCTGATAATGTGTACTTACCTTCCAGTCCTGCCAGCCGAAGCGCGTGTCACTGTGACAGCGTCCGCACAGGTCAGTGGAGTGATCGATGGGCATGGGCGATTTGGGGTGATCGGCGGGCGCCTCTCCATGGCAGGCTTCGCAGCTCACGCCGTCGGCTTTGAATGTGGCGGTCGCCGGGTCGTAGCCAGTGGTATGGCAAACAAGACATGCGCCGGGCTTACCCTGCTTGGTCCACGCATCCAGAAAGATTGGGTCACTGCCGGCTGTGCCGTGTGCGCTGGTTTCCCAGGTCATTTGGAATTCGGTATGGCAAACTGTACAGTCAGTTTCCCCATTGGATGTTTGCACAGATGGAAGCGTACCTTCCTGTGCGCTGGCGACGATCAGGGTCACGCCCGCGGCGAGAAGGGCAAACATTATCGCAATCAAAAAGCGTTCAACACGAGAGGTCATTTCTAGATTCTCCTTGGTTCGACTTTCAATGTCGGGACGGGTGCTTCGATAAAGACTTCGCAAGAGATGCATGCTTCATTCAAGTAACCGTTGGGCTGACGGTGGACTTGCCAGCAGGGCAGGTTTGATGTACTGGTGGGGCAGTTTTTGATCTGCTCAGGCGCGCAACCTTTGATCTTCCAGCAATCCGGCTTTCCCACGGCTACGGGTTGAAGCTCTGCTTCAGCCTGCCAGCGTGCATCCAGCCGACGCAGAAAGAAGATCAGCAGGGTGGTTCCTGCAATTGGCACTGCCAGCCGCAGGAGCATGCCTGCCATTATGTAGAGAAAAGATATAAGTGTGTCCATGGTTTCTCACGTCCGAAACCAGTAATTAATTTCCCGGCGGCGCATCCATTCACCGAAGGTGATCAACAGGCCGAAGGGGATAACAACTCGGATCAGAATAAAAAGGGCTATTGCAATGGTACTCATGGGATTCTCCTTTTCTACTTTCAGCCTTAGTGTATGAGAAAAGGATTAGAAAGGGAATTCGGTAGTCTACCAATCTTTACATTGGCGGTTCATCCTACGCCGCGGCTTAATCTGTGGGTATATGGCAGATTCTCACCCCATGTTTGACAAAGCCAAACTCCCAAAAATGGGGCTAATATCCCACTTTTTCAATCTTTTTGTCAGCAAATTTGAGATAATCTTTCAAATAAGACTTATTCTGTAAAACCGATTACATTCATCTCAGAGGCGTGTGACATCCGTTCTTATAATACAATTTAGTTTAGATTAAGATAAAGGGGAGATTAAAAGCTTACTAGAAACCTTAATTTAACTAGGAGGTGTCTTTAAGACATAGTCAGTTTTGATCGCTTGCACGAAAACCACTGAAAGGAGAATATCGTAAATGTCAATGAAAAAAATACTCATGCTTCTCGGAACCGTTCTTCTGCTGGCAGTCTTGCTTGCCGCCTGCGGTGGGGCGCCCGAACCAACAGCCGCTCCCACAGCAGCCCCTGTGGAAGAGACGCCGGTTGCTGTTCTTGAAGTGCCCTATCAGGCTCAATGGGAGGCATCTGCTCATAATGCAGTCGATACCGAAGCTTTCCGCCACTGGGATGATGCCACCGAAAATCCAGAGGGTGTACCCGCCACGTGCGCCAAGTGCCATAGCACCGCTGGTTACCAGGATTTCCTGGGCGCTGATGGCTCTGAAGCTCAGAAGGTCGATGCCGCCGTTCCTGCTGCAGATGCACAAGGCATTCAATGCATTGCCTGTCATAATCCGGTAGCCACCAATCTGAATAGCGTCGCCTTCCCCGGTTTTGAACTGGATGAAGCTGGCGAACCTGTCCCTTACGTAGTTGAAGGTTTTGGCGATGCTTCACGCTGTCTCGTTTGTCACCAGGGACGCGAATCCAAGGCTTCTGTGGATGCCCAGATTACAAAGTTTGCTGCTACTGACGTCGATGCCGTTGTCGCTCCCATTAAGGATGACCAGGGCAATGATGTCAAGTTCGGTTTCCGTAACATTCACTACTTTGCTGCTGCTGCCACGTTGTACGGCACCGAAGTCAAGGGCGGATATGAATATGATGGCAAGCTGTATGATGCCAAGTTCGATCATGTAGAAGGCCGCGCTACTTGTATCGGCTGCCATGATCCTCACACTCTCAAGGTGAAGGTTGAAGAATGTGCCGCATGCCATGGTGATGGAGTATTAGCCGAAGGTGGCCTCCAGAACATTCGTGAAATTCAAGCTTCTGCTTGGGATTACGATGGCGATGGCAATGTTGAAGAAGGAATGTTCTATGAAATTCAGAGCCTGCAGGAAGTTTTGCTGGCCGAGATTCAGAAGTATGCTGCGGATAAAGCTGGCGCTGAGATCAAGTACGATGCTGCCACTTATCCCTACTTCATGGGCGCTGATGATAAAGCTTATCCGAACTGGACACCTCGCCTTCTGAAGGCCGCTTACAACTACCAGGTTTCCATCAAGGATCCCGGTGCATTTGCCCATGGCAACAAGTATATTGTTCAACTGCTCCATGATTCGATTGAAGATCTTGGCGGCGATGTAAGCAAATTTACACGCAATGATGCCGGTCACTTTGCTGGCAACACCCTGCCGTTCCGTGATTGGGATGACACAGGTGTCGTTCCGTTTGGCTGTGTGAAATGCCATACAGCAGGCGGTCTGCCAACATTTATCAAAAATGGTGGCACTACTGTAGTTTCCCCGAGCGGGTCAACAATGACAACGGGTGTGAGCTCCATGGATGCCAGCAATGGCTTCCAGTGCACAACCTGTCATGATGAAGCTAATTGGCCCGAACGCTATCAAGTCGCTTCAGTGACCTTCCCCAGCGGCAAGACCTTGAGCATGGGCGGCAAGGATGCTGATGGCAAGTTTGTCGCTGATGACTCCAACATTTGTATAGCCTGTCACCAGGGCCGTGAATCCACCGCCAGTGTGAATGCTGCATTGAGTGGCAAGGATGCTGATGCCGTTGACGCAAAGATCAGTTTCAAGAACATCCATTACTTTGCTGCCGGTGCAACACTCTTTGGCAATGATGCCCAGGGTGCATACCAGTATGACGGCAAGGAATATGTTGGCCAAAACGTTACCCACCCCTTGAACAAGTGCAAGGATTGTCACGATGTCCATGCTCTCAAGCCCAAGCTCGAAGCCTGTGCGGGTTGTCATGGTGACGCCGAGCCGCAGGATATTCGCTTCAATACGAATACCACCGACTGGGATGGCGACGGCGATGTGACTGAAGGTGTTGCTCACGAAATCGAAACCCTGTCTGAGGCACTTTATGCCCAGATGCAGGTCTATGCTGAAACCACCTCTGGCATGCCAATTGTTTACGATGGCGCTGCTTATCCCTACTTCTTTGCCGACCAGGATAAAGATGGCAACCCGGACAAGAACGACAAGGGTGCCAATGTGAACTACAATGGGAACTGGACTCCCAAGTTGCTCCGAGCCGCTTTCAACTTCCAGTACAGCCACAAGGATCCAGGTGCCTTTGTCCACAATCCGATGTACGTCATTCAGTTCCTGTACGACTCGATCGAGGATCTGGGCGGCGATGTGAGCAAGTACGCTCGTCCTGAGGTTGTAGCTCCTGCTCCATGATCTAAATTATGACAATCGGGGGAAGAAATACGATGACGGGCGCACTGCGCCCGTCATCTCTTTTTTATCTGCTCCAGCCGTCGTTCTCGGTGGTGATTTTACAATAGGCTTGAATGGCCGAGGACGGCGATTCAAGCAAGTAATCTATGCCTTGATAATCCCCTTGCGGATGGCGTAACGGACCAGTTCAGAGCGCGAGTGCAGGTTCAGCTTACGCATGATATTCTCGCGGTGCCGCGCCACTGTCTTTGGTGAAATCACCAGCGATGTGGCAATTTCCTCGTTATTTGCACCTTCTGCCAGGTAGGTGAGTACTTCCTGTTCACGGCTAGTCAGATCTGACGGAGGCTGTCCATCCGAAGAGGGACGTCCGCCGCTCAGGAAATCGCGCACCAGCAATTTTGCCAGGGATGGATACAAATACACCTGCCCGGTGGCAGCGGCACGAATGGCAGTCAGTAATTCTTCGGGGGCGGCACGTTTGGGTACATAACCTGTCGCGCCTGCCTCCAGCATTTTAAAGAAATATTCTTCATCTTCGTGGATGGTCAACGCGACGATGCATACCTCAGGCAACTGTTTTTTTATCTCGCGCGTCGCATCGATCCCTGAGAGGTCAGGAAGACCAATATCCATCAAAATAACATTGGGTTTCAGATGTACTGCTGCCTTGATGGCTTCATGCGCCGAAGCCGCTTCACCGATGATTTCCATATCGCGTTCGTTTTCCAGCAACATTCTCAACCCCGAGCGGACAACAGCATGGTCATCCACTAACAGCAGACGTGTGGTCATTTCTTTACCTCTTCCTGAATGTGGAACCCCGGGTGCCCTAGCGACGATATCCCGGCATGATGATATGGGATCAGCGCTTCCACTTCTGTTCCATAGCCCGGACGGGATTGGACAGTGACAGTTCCACCCAGAAGCGCGGCGCGCTCCTCCATGCCTGCCAGCCCCAGTGACGGACGGCTGGTGCGCCTCTGTTGCACCTGGTCACGGTCGAACCCTATCCCGTTATCAAACACACTGATACGTACGTTCTTTTCCTCGAAGTGCAAATGGATATTCACATGAGTTGCCTGTGAATGTTTGATGATATTGTTCAAACTCTCCTGGATTATGCGGAAGATGGTGATCTTCATGGCGTCATCCAGATCACATTCCTCCCCATGGATATCCAGCCGGATGCCCATGGGTGAGTGTTCCTGCATCCTTGCCGAATACCAGCGCAACGCGGCAGAAAGACCCAGATCATCCAAATGAGAGGGACGCAGATCGGTCATCAGGCGCTGGAGTTCCTTGAGTGAATCAGCTGTCAGTATTTCAAGTTTGTGCAGGGTATTCAAGGCTTCCTTGTTGCGTGTACTAAGCCGTCCTTCCAGACCGCGCAGACCCATGCCAATCGCCGTCAATGACTGACCTGTTTCATCGTGCAGGTCGCGTGCGATGCGCTGGCGTTCCGACTCCTGGGCAGCCACCACATGACGGAAGAGTTCAGCGCGCATGGTTTCTCGTTGCTGTGATTCCTCCAATTGCGCGGCTTGCAGCTCAGCGATCTTGCGCTCCGTTTCCACCTGGAAGGCACGCAGAAAGCGTATGACAAATATTGCCGCGGCTACAGCCGTCAGTGCGCGGAACAATTGGATCGGAAAGCCGAATATCTCCTGAAACATGACCTGATTGATGTATTGGGAAGGCAGAAGGGGGCTGACCTTTGAGAAGATCTGCCCAAAGAGCCCGTACCAGCCAAACGTGATGGCAGCCCACAATGCGTCCTGCCCAAAGCGGATCAGGCCCGAGCGGCGGAATGCCCGTTGCTGCACGATCAGCCCAATGGCAGTCAGGACCGAGGCTGGCATGGCCAGGGTGTAGCGGGTCCATACATCCGCAATATCCCAAAGTGTCTCACCGGCATATTGTCCGCTGAAGTTGTAGAGGCCAAAGACCCAGACGCCTTGAAGACCGATCGGAATGAGAAGGATCAATCGCCGTGTCACCTCGGTTTCAGCGAGAAGGAAACTTCCAAATGCAGCAAGTGAAATGTATGAGAAAGCCAGCGTTGCAAGTTGAACCCCCCAGATGATGGATAACTCAAAGTCGCTGACGGGATGTCCCATCAGTACATACATCTCCAGCCACTCATGCGCCGCATGGACAAGACCGAAGCCAGCCAGTGGAGGCAAAGCCCTCCGTAACCGGACATCCGACGCCCTCCCGCCCTCAATAGCCACCAGCAGGCCCATACTGAAAAAAGCAAGGCCATAAATGAAGTAAATGGGGACGATGTAGGGTGCGCCGAGGATCACAATTCGCCTCGTTCTTCCTTTCGAACTGCTGCGTTAATTTAAAGCTTGAACCGGCTGCCACATGTGCGGCAGAAGCGGTCGCCGGCATTCGCCCGCGCACCGCACTCGTGACAATATGCCTGCTCTTCAGCATCCTCCTGGTTGTCCGCGGAGTGACGGCGGCGACGGCGGGAGGTTCGTTCACCAGCCTGCGTGGAGCGCCAGTAGAAAAACAATGCCAGACCGATTAATGCCAGACCAAAGCCGGCGATAATATAGGGAAGATTATCAATGGAGACCCGCCCTTCGGTATTAGTGCCGATCGGCTCAGAGGGTTGAATGCCGGAACCGTTCCCAGATTTGGTCACTGATTCTGATTTGCGCTCATACTCGATCTGAAACTCGTACGATTGTCCCATCTTCAACCCGCTGCGGGTGGTGGTGCCCATAAAGTGTAACCCGTCAGACGTTGTTAACATATCCCCGAGGGCTGGCTCTGCAGCAATACTGGTGCTGTCTGCTGGCACTTGTACAGTTACGGTAAATTCCTGCACGGGATAGTCCCCGAACCATCGAAACGAAAATTGACGCCGGTCCTCATTGCGTACCAGCGGTTGATAGTATTCAATTCGGTGTGGTGCATAAGACTGGACGTTCAATGTCACTGTCTGCCAGTCGCCCTGTTGCTCGGGACCTGTAAAATCTGCGTTGATCAGCGTGTTCTCAAGATAGGCAACGGCGGTCAGGTTTCCATCTTTTGGGAACCGCAAGGTTACCTGGGCGGGCAGAGGCGTACTTTCATCAACGACAAATTCATGGATCACCAGCATACTGGATTGGTCATATTCGGACCAAAGCTCAATATTTATGATCTTCAGTTTCGTTCCGCTCTGTGCGCTCGCCGCGGAGGCAAGGGCCAGTAATGCCAAAAACAGAACGAATAGTAGCCACTTGCGCATGAGTGGACCTCCAAAATTAAGATTAACTTAATCTTATCACGCAATGAATTTCAGTTAATACAACAAAACGCACCTACTTTGTGGAAGAATGTCATTGCCACCCATAACCCCTTTGATAAGGAACCGCTTATTTCACTAGAGCACTTACCAGGTTCCAGCAAGTCCAATTCATGGGTGTCGCAATATGATGTTTTTGCGCGGTTCTCACCACCGCGCCGCAAATCGCGTCGATCTCGGTCGGCGCGCCGCGCAACACATCCTGCAGCATGGATGAGTGGTTCGCGGCGGTTTTGTTCGCCACATCCTCTGCAGCGGCAACAGGATCGCTGAAGGGAAGGATTATTTTTTCAGCAGTTGCCACTTGCGCGGTCTCGTGTGCGAGGGCTCCCATCATTTTACGCGCCGATGGACGCTGCAATAATTCGCCATTTTGAATTTTTAATAAGGCGGTCAACGGATTGATCGCGGAACTAATAATGAGTTTTCCCCAGATCAGTGACAGCGCATCCTCCACGATCTGCACGTCGAACCGGGCAGACCTCAACGCCGCCTCAAGCGGACCGAGTGCCTGATTCCGTTCGATCGAGATGACTCCATCTCCACCGGCTTTCACAACCCCCGCCCCAAGCAGGGTCGCTCCAGTAGTGGTGACGCCGAGGGCAACGCGATTCAGCCCCAGGCTTTGAATGAGCGTTTCGCGGTTGCCGAGTCCATTCTGTAATGTGACAGCGATCCCGTCATCTGCAAGAGATTCTTTCAGCTGTGCCGCGGCGCGTTCCGTCTGCCATGCCTTGACAAGGACAAGTGCATACTTGGTTCCAATGCATTCAAGCGGGTCATCCGTTACATGAATATTGAATCGATGTTCAAACCCATTTGAGGCTGTTAACCGCAAGCCACTCCTGCGGATCGTCTCGATTCCTTCCTTCCACGTGCCAAGCATGGTCACTTGCTGTCCCGCCTGAGCAAGCCGCGCCGCAAAGAGACTTCCCAAAGCGCCCGTGCCAACAATGAGGATGTTGTTCATGTAAAAATGTTTATGTCATTGCGAGGAGGGTTGAGACGAGTAGCGTCGAAATCCCGACGAAGCAATCTCCAGACCTACAGGTGTCCAAGATACAAGGAGATTGCTTCGCTACGCTCGCAACGACATAAGTTGGATCAATCAAGATCTTTCAACAAACTTTCCCATTCTTTATCATCCATTTCAACCGTATGTTCTGGTGCAGGGAAATGTTTGGTCTCCACGTCTTCAATGTAATCGGCGAAGGCTCTTTGCATCTCGTGGTGAAAGTTGGCGTATTTCTTGACGAACTTGGGAGTGAAGCGATCGAACAGGCCAAGCAGGTCATGCGTGACCAGTACCTGTCCATCACAGCCTGCGCCTGCGCCGATCCCGATCGTAGGAATGGAAATTTTGTCTGAGATCAACTCTGCCAGCCGAGCAGGTACCGATTCAAGCACGATGCTGAAGCAGCCCGCCTCCTCAAGAATCAGCGCGTCGTCCACGAGACGCTTCGCGGTGAGGGCAGTCTTGCCCTGGGCGCGGAATCCGCCGAGCTGATTCACGGATTGCGGCGTAAGCCCCAGGTGCCCCATGACGGGGATACCTGCGCCTGTGATCGAACGGATCGCATCCGCGCGTTCGCGTCCGCCTTCGAGCTTGACCGCGTCCATGCCGCCCTGTTGCAGGAAACGGCCTGCATTGCGGGTTGCTTCTTCAACCGAGACCTGATAGGACATGAATGGCATATCACCGATCAGGAGCGCGCTCTTTGCACCGCGTGCCACCGCACGGCAGTGATGGAGCATTTCATCCATCGTAACGGGAAGTGTATTCTCGTAACCGAGAACCACCATTGCCAGTGAATCGCCGACAAGGATGGAATCAACGCCGGCCCGGTCCATGGCAAGGGCAGTGGGGTAGTCGTACGCGGTCAGCATGGTGATCGGTTCGCCGCGATCCTTTTTCTGGCGATAGGTAAGTGTGGTGACTTTTTTGCGCGTAGTCGCGCTGGTGGAAATGGGTGCTGGTGTAGACATAGGTATCCTCCGAATGGTAGGAGCCGTTTGTGTTGCGGTCGTCCCCTGTTCGCCGCGACCTGGACAGCTTCGAGATTTGTTCCGTCGCGTTCCCACGGATACGCGCGGTGCCCTGATTATTCCACAAAATGCCTTTTCCGGATATGGAATATTGTAAAAATTTTCTGGTTCTAATAGATTTTGTGGTTTTGGCAAAAATGAGGCATGATAGGCTG
>JBDTPH010000164.1:0-3589 GCA_039932795.1 Chloroflexota bacterium | reverse complement strand
CTCATATTCAGCTTGGCTTTTCGCCACTTCTTCTGAGTTTTGCACCACGAACTAACCTAAATAAGATTCATTTCCACCAGAAGAAAAGTATAGCTTAACCGACCAAATCAGAAGATCGTCCCGTTCGGTCTGTGCAAATATTGCTTAGAGAGTGTTTCTTAAGTAGAGAGGATTCGGTAATTATTTTTGGCGCAAAAAGCCTGTTTTTGAGTTGTTTCTGGAGGTCAAAATGCCGTTTTGGCGTAACTTGGCGGCAAAAAAATCTCGGCTTTTCTCCAGAATCTGCTTGTTGGCAACAGCTTTTTTGCCGCTCCGCTCTTCAAGACAGGAAATCTGCGTGCTTTTCGGGAATTACCGAATCCTCTTAAGTAGTTTGAAGCCATGTTAAAACGCCTTTCAAACCATGTTCAGCCACGAATTTCACGTATTTCCACGAATTTTGCCCATCAAACGTCAAACCTTCGTGCTCTTTGTGTCCTTTGTGGTGAGTTAAGAAACAGTCTCTTAGGAAGGAAGTACCCAAGGAACTTCGTCAGCAAATTAACGGACTCTGATACTGAAGCAACTGAGACCATCGTCTGGTTGGATTTTGCATTACACTTCAAGTACCTCACTCCTTCCTTGCACAAGGAACTCGAGGACCATTATGATCATACATGATGGCTGAACCAGGCAAATGGACTCCCCGGAGCAATGCCTAATCGCTCCACGCTTCACAATTCACGCTTCACGCAAATAACGGAGACAAATCATGGATTTACCAAATTATGCACAGGCAGTCATCATCGGAGGCGGAGTCGGCGGCGCGAGCATCGCCTATCACCTCACCCAGATGGGATGGAAGGATATCGTCGTCATCGAGCGACATGAACTGACCAGCGGCTCAACCTTCCACTCGGCAGGTCTGGTGGGGCAGCTGCGGACATCGTCCAGCCTGACCAGGATGATGCGATATAGCACGGACCTGTATCGCAAACTTAAGGCAGAAACGGGCGTTGACCCGGCCTGGGACGAAGTGGGCAGTCTGCGTATTGCATCATCTGATGAACGCCTCGAGGAGCTCAAGCGGGTGGTGGGGTATTCCAAGGCATTCGGCATGCCGCTGGATATGCTTGCGCCGAAAGAGTGCCAGGAGCTGTTCCCGTTAATGTCGCTTGACGATGTCAAAGGCGGAGTCTTCCTTTCCACGGATGGGCAGATCGACCCAACGGGTTTGACGAACGCGCTCGCCGCGGGAGCAAGGAATCGCGGTGCAACATTCATGATGAACACGCGCGTAACGGGGATCACTGTCAGCAACAATGAAGTCAGGGAAGTGGTGACAGACAAAGGCGTGATCAAGACCGATGTCGTCATTAATGCCGCGGGCTTATGGGGCAACGACATCGCCAACATGGTCGGGATCATCCTTCCCATCATCCCGATGGCCCATTTGTATCTCATCACGAGACCTGTCAAGGATCAGCCGCCGTCCATGCCGACGATGCGCGACCCTGATAATCTTGTCTATTTCCGCGGCACAGCCAGCGGCGTGATCGCGGGTGGATACGAGCACGAGCCGAAACCCTGGGGATTAAAAGGTGTACCGCAGGATTGGAACTTCAAACTGCTCGAGCCTGATTGGGACCGCTTCACACCATTAATGGAGAATATCATCAAGCGTGTGCCATCGATGGAAACGGCTGAGATCGCGCAATTGTTAAATGGACCTGAAGGATTCACACCCGACTCGGAATATCTGCTGGGCCCTACAGCTGTGCGCGGCTTCTGGGTGGCATGCGCGTTCTGTGCGCATGGCATTGCGGGCGCTGGCGGCATCGGCAAGGCGATGGCAGAATGGATCATTGATGGTCACCCCGAATGGGATATGTGGCGCCTCGATGCGCGCCGCTTTGGAAATCAATACGGCAGCCAGGCATTCACACTTGCGCGCACGATCGAAACCTATGGCAAGTATTATGACATCCATATGCCGTACGAGGAGCGCGAGTCTGCGAGGCCTCTGCGACTCTCCCCCGCCTATCATCGCCTGCAGGATCTGGGCGCGGTCTTCGGCGAAAAAGGCGGATGGGAGCGGCCGAACTGGTTCGCGCCCAACGAACAGGATCCCCGCGCCGCCTCCATCCCGCACCTTTCGGGCTGGGCGCGTGACAACTGGTCGCCGGCCATCGCTGCGGAGCACCGCGCCACGCGTGAAGCTGCCGCGCTCTTCGATGAGACGTCCTTCTCGAAGATCGAAGTGCTTGGCCCCGCCGCATGTGACTTCTTACAGAAGTTATGTGACAACGATATTGACAAGCCCGTCGGCACAGTTATTTACACTCAAATGTTAAACGCACGCGGCGGCATCGAATGTGATTTCACTGTGTCACGTATCGCGCCAGATCGCTTCATGATCGTCACCGGCACAGCCTTCGGCACGCATGACATGACTCACCTGCGCCGCTATATGCCATTGGATGGGACGGTCTACATCAGCGATATTACCTCCGCGCGGACGTGCTTCGGTTTGTGGGGCCCACGAGCCAGGGATATTTTGCAGTCAGTCACGCGCGATGATGTGTCCAATGCTGCTTTTCCATATATGACCGCAAAACAGATCACGATTGGGAATGTACCAACGCTGGCATTACGCGTCACCTATGTTGGCGAACTCGGCTGGGAATTTTACGCGCCATCCGAATACGGCGAACAATTGTGGGATACGCTCTGGGAAGCGGGCAACCCCCTGGGCATGATGGCCGGCGGATACAAGGCTATTGAATCACTTCGTCTCGAAAAAGGCTATCGCTACTGGAGCGCGGACATCACACCCGATTACACTCCCTATGAAGCCGGGCTTGGGTTCGCAGTTGCACTGAACAAGAAAGCAGACTTCATGGGCAGGGAGTCGCTGCAGAAACAGAAGGCGGAAGGTATCAAGCAGAAGCTGTGCTGTATTGTCCTGGATGACTCAAATACTGTCGTTTTTGGCAGCGAACCCATTCGCCATGATGGCAATGTGATCGCCTGGGTCACTTCAGGCGGATATGGCTATTCAGTGAATAAAAGCCTTGCCTACGCCTACCTCCCCACCGAGCTGGCAAAAGCGGGGACACGCGTCAGTGTGGAATGCTTTGGCGTGGAGATTCAAGCTTCGGTGGAGAAAGAACCGTTGTATGATCCGAAAGGGGAAAAGATAAAGGCGTAGCTTTGTCATACGGATTAATAACATACGCTACAGGAAAAAAATCGGCAGCGTATGTTATTAATCTCAAGTAAAATCGTGGGATGACCACAAATATCAAAGCCATCGTATTCGATTTCGGGAATGTCCTGCTTGAGTGGGATCCCAGACATGTTTATCGCCGTTATTTTCCCAATGACGAAGAAGCCATGGAACAGTTTCTCAATGAAGTGAATTTCATGGACTGGAACACCCAGCAGGATAAAGGGCGCACATTTGCCCAGGGCGTCGCCGAGCTTTCACAGTTGTTCCCACAATATTCAGATCTGATTCAGGCCTATCCCGATAATTGGATCGATTCTATCGGTGATTCCTTCCCGGGCACAGTCGAAATTCTGAAACGCCTCAAGAAGAGTGGCTACT
>JBDTPH010000163.1:0-3153 GCA_039932795.1 Chloroflexota bacterium | reverse complement strand
GAGAGAGGTTACGGACGATCGTTCGTCCACTGTCACGTATGAAATCCCCACTCAAAAAATTACTAGCCGGTGCAGGGGCCGGGTTGGCCGCAACGGCTCCCATGACGGCTTTTATGCAAGCGGCGTGGCAGTTTTTACCCACACGTGAAAAACAGCCGCTCCCGCCCCGCCAAATCACGCGTAAAGTGGTCACGGAGTTGGGCGCTACATGGCTGCACGGTGAGAAACAGCAGGTGGGTCTGACGCTCTTGTCTCACTTCAGTTTTGGCGCACTGGCGGGTTCGGCATATGGGATGATCGAGGACAGAGTTCCCCTCGCCAGCAGCATAAAGGGATTGCTGGCGGGTCTGGCGGTTTGGACAGGAAGTTACCTGGGCTGGCTTCCTGCACTGGGGATTTTGCCGCCTGCTACAACACATCCCTGGCGCAGGAACCTGCTGATGATTATTGCCCACATTGTATGGGGGCTCTCTCTGGGTGTACTTGCCCGACAGTTGAACGCGAAAAGACAATAGACTTTATCGGTAATTAGAAAAAACGTCCCGAAGGTTGTTGTTGGGCGTTCAAATTGCTCGAAATAAACCCTTCGGGACGGTGCTTGTATGTTATTTCCGATAACATCTAATATATAGATCTTGATTAGTAGACGGAGGCTGATATGGAAGTACAAATGGAGAGACCGGTCCCGCGTCGTGTGAATGTGGGAGCCGCAGAGCGCGGTGTTTCACTTCTGAGCGGGCTGGCTTTGCTGTCTTATATTTTGAAGCGCCGGCCCAGCACCAAAATGAGTGTTCCACTGGTTTTGGAGGCTGGATACATGATGTATCGGGGGGCAACAGGGCACTGTGTGTTCTATCAGATGATGGAAATCAATCGCTCTGAGGAAGGGAACAGGGGTATCGAGGTGCAACGGGCGATCACGGTCAACAAACCCAGGGATGAGATGTACCGCATATGGCGCAATTTTGAGAACCTGCCGCGCTTCATGACACATCTCAAACGTGTGGATGTGGACGAGGCTGGCGCCGGGGATCGCTCGCATTGGGTGGCGAAAGCGCCGCTTGGACGCGAAGCAGAATGGGATGCAGAAATTACCGAAGAACGCGAGAATGAATATATAGCCTGGAACTCCCTGCCTGGATCCGTTGTGGATAGCATGGGCAGTGTGGAGTTCTCAGACGCGCCAGGCGGGCGTGGAACCATTATCCGTGTTTCCATGCAGTACAACCCACCTGCAGGGTCAATGGGCGCAGCGATTGCGAAACTCCTGGGTGAAGAACCGGGTCAACAGGTGCGCGACGATCTGCGTCATTTCAAGCAGATGATGGAAACCGGGGAAATCGCTTCGGTGGAAGGACAGCCTTCGGGCAGAAACAAAGATTTCGAAAGATCCATTTCCGAAAGACGACGCGAAAAGGATATGGTCGAGGAAGCGTCCGCCCAATCATTCCCCGCCAGTGATCCCCCGGCGTGGATCTCCGGCAAGAAAAATAAAAGGAGCATCCCATCATGAAAGCCGTCTGTTGGAATGGTATTACTGATGTACGCGTGGAGGATGTCCCCGACCCGAAGCTGATCAATCCACGGGATGCGATCATTCAGGTTTCTTCCACCGCCATCTGCGGTTCAGACCTGCACCTGTATAATGGATATATCCCGGCGATGAAAATGGGCGACATCCTCGGGCACGAGTTCATGGGCGAAGTGGTGGAAGTCGGCAGCGGAGTCAAAAATCTAAGCCCGGCGACCGCGTGGTCGTCCCCTTCCTGATTGCCTGTGGCAACTGCTTTTTCTGCCAGAGCGGACTCTGGTCATTATGTGACAATTCGAATCCGAACGCATCACTGGCCGAATCCATGTACGGGCATTCGCCTGCCGGGATATTTGGATACTCACACCTGATGGGCGGATACGCCGGTGGACAGGCCGAGTATGTGCGGGTCCCGTTTGCGGACGTAGGCCCATTTAAGATCGAGAATGGATTCCGAGATGAACAGGTGCTGTTTCTGACAGATATTTTCCCGACCGGGTACATGGCTGCTGAAATGGCAAATATCCGCCCTGGCGACACGGTCGCGATATGGGGATGTGGACCCGTGGGTCAATTCGTGATCCAAAGTGCGTGGACGTTCAACCCCGCGCGAGTGATTGCCATTGACCGTTATCCTGAGCGACTCGACATGGCTGAGAAATATGGCCGCGCGGAAGTCATCAATTACGAAGGTGTTGATGTGGTTGAGACGCTCAAGCAAATGACAGGCGGCATGGGTCCCGATGTATGCATCGACGCGGTCGGGATGGAGGCGCACAAGCATGGTCTTGAAGGATATTATGACCGCGCCAAACAGGCTGCCCGCATAGAGACTGACCGTCCTTACGTCCTGCGCGAGGCAATCCGGGCCTGTAGAAAAGGTGGGACGGTTTCGCTGGCAGGAGCCTACGGAGGCTTCGTAGACACAATTCCCATCGGCGCGGCCTTCAACAAAGGCTTAACCTTCAAAATGGGACAGGCACACGTGCACCGCTACCTGCAGCCATTATTCGAGATGATCGAAAGCGGGCAGATCGATCCTTCGTTCGTGGTGACGCATATCTTCCCCCTTGAAGAAGCGCCGCAGGCGTATGAGATTTTCAAGCACAAGACGGACGGTTGTGTGAAAGTGGTCATGAAGCCATAAAGACAAAAAGAGAGTGGCAATAGTAGCGCCACTCTCTTTTTGTCAAACTTGATTTTCATTTACAACATTATAGTAACCCCCGCTCGGCGTAGCCGCCAGAAGAGGCCTGATCGCGGTCAGCTTTTCAGGCGGAATGTTTTTTACAGATGCACGGTGAGACTCGATGCTGTCCCAAACTTCGATCATGGTGAACCTGGTCGGGTCATCCTGGTTTTGATATAGCTGTACGGACTTGCAACCCTGCGATGATTTGATAATGGGCATGATCGAGACGAGAAAGTCGCGCAAGGCTTCGGTCGATTCCGGTTTGGCCTGGGTTTCGCCGATACGATAGATGCTCATTTTTTACCTCGTGTTCTGTTTAACCGTAATTGGTTGACTCTTGGTCATGTCATGCTGAGCGAGGCGAAGCATCTCTGTGACTGAAAACCGAGACCCTTCGCTACGCTCACACCGTTCGTGCCGCGAGCACGTC
>JBDTPH010000162.1:0-7848 GCA_039932795.1 Chloroflexota bacterium | reverse complement strand
ACTCTTTATAGAGATCGTTCTGTTCCTCTTCGTAAAACGGTGATGCGGAATCGCGCAGGTTATCGAACATGGTTTTTTACCTCAGCAGAAAAGTATATCATGCGAGCGGACGGAGGTGCACATCCCCAAATCGTACTGTCATGGATTCGCCATGGTCGTTCTGTAATCGCAAACCTCCATCAGAGTCCAGGCCGCTGACGTGGCCTATCATGGCCGGAGTTGTCCCCGTTTCCACCTGTACACGTTCGCCATGAAACGCCAGAAGACTGTCCCATTGAGCGATAAATTCGCTCGTGCCCATGCGTGGACGGAGTTCCAGGAACGCGGCAAGAATATCATGTAAAACTTCGGTGCGTTCGAGTGTTTGGCCCAATTCGTCCTCCAGGCTTGTGGCAGGAAATTGCAGCACTTCGCCGGGTGGAACGGATCCTTTTAACACATTGACACCCAAACCGATCACAACGCAGTCCACATCATCGCCCGACCAGACAGATTCCACCAGAATCCCAGATACCTTGCGTCCCAGGATGAGGATATCGTTGGGCCACTTGATCTGGGCAGCCATGCCACGCCTCAGCAAAGATTCGGCCAGGGCAAGTGCTGCCAGCCCTACAATCCGTGTCAGATGCAGTTTTTCATCCGTAGTGGGGCGCAGGATCAGACTAAAGGCCAGGGCCGTTCCACTGGGAGTGAACCATTTCCGGTCGAGTCTGCCGCGGCCGGCGGTCTGTTCGTCCGCAATGACGAGCGAGAGATCGGGCGCATCGGTCGCCGCCCATGCCAGCGCTTCATCATTCGTTGAGCCGAGTGACTCGAAATATTTGATGCCACCCAGGGGAAGCCTGGAAAGGGATTTTTTTATTTCGGTTCTATTCATGGGAAACCAAAACCCTGATAGTATCCAGGACTATCAGGGTTTTTATATCAAGGTAATACAAACCAGGGATTGATAAAGCCGCCACCCTGACGTACTTCAAAATGCAGGTGGGCGCCCTGTGAGTTGCCCGTGTTACCCGATGCGCCAATCCATTGACCTGCACCAACGCTGGAGCACATGCCCACGCCAATCACGCTTAAGTGGGCGTAAACGGTTGAGTAACCATTGCCGTGATCGATCTGGATCACATTGCCGTACCCATAGTTGTAGCCGCCCGTCGCCATCGTGACCACTCCGCCATCCGCAGCGTACACTGACTGTCCTTCGCCGGCAGCAATGTCAATACCGAGATGCCCGGACCAGTAGTCATTTCCGGAAAGGAAGTGACTGTCGGCCGGCCACACGAATCCACCACCGCCCACCGCGCCGCCAGGACATGCGCTCTGACTGGTACCTGATGTGCCGGATGCACCGCTTGCCACTGTTGGCACGAGCCACTGCACGAACTCCCGTTCTCCGCCGGGCAGCATCACCCACGAGCCGGAATCAATTTTCGGGTTGGCGAGATCAATATCGTTACCAGGGAAGTTGAGAATTTCATCCACTGTAGTCTTGAATTCGCTCGCAACGCTCTCCATGGAATCGTTTTCTTTCCATTGGTAATAAATGCCGTCAGTCGGTGGGATCTTCAGGACCTGTCCCGGCGCAAGACTATGCGGATCATCCTGAAGAACATCGTAATTCGCCCACAGGAGGGTTTCGGGTTGCACTTTAAAAGACTCGGAGATGGCGAAGACCGAATCGCCGCGTGTCACGCGGTATTCGACGACATCATAACGCGGCTTATCCGCTGGAACATTCGTCTTGATCTGGATTTCGCGCTCTATGGATTGGAACGCTTCTGGCGCACCCAGGGCTGGCATGGCTACCTGAGGAGAATTCTCATCTGGCGCGGCGGTAGGCACAGGCGCAAGCGCCTGCACACTGGATGTTTGTTTCCATTTGAGTGCGCTTCCGATCATCCCTGCCACGAGAACCAGAGTGACTGCCCAGCTGATGATGATGAAGCGATTCTGGTTGAAGATCAATGAGAGTTTTGACATTCGATAGGCTGCTCCTGCTCAAGCCGCACCTGGAACAGTGTTAGGCATCCCTTCCAAGATTTTCAAGAAATTCCTGATTGTTACGTGCCCGGTCGAGCCGGGTGACAATAGCTTCAGTGGCGACAGATTGATCCATACCTGCTCCTGCAGGCGGGGAGGAAATCATTTGAATATACATACGCCGCATCAGCCAGACGCGCTGTAACAAATCGGGTCCCAGCAGCAGGTCCTCGCGCCGCGTGGATGAGCGTTCGATGTCCACTGCCGGGAAGATTCTCCGTTCCTGCAATTTGCGTGAGAGCAATAATTCCATATTGCCTGTGCCTTTGAACTCTTCGTACACCACATCGTCCAGACGGGAGCCGGTATCCACCATGCAGGTGGCAATGATGGTTAATGAACCGCCTTCCTCGATATTTCTTGCCGCACCGAAGAAGCGCTTGGGTGGATATAGCGCCGATGGGTCCATACCGCCGGAGAGCGTACGCCCTGAGGGGTTCACAACAAGGTTATAGGCGCGGGCAAGACGAGTGATCGAGTCCATCAAGATTACCACGTGGCGCCCAATCTCCACCAGTCTCTTAGCCCTCTCTAAGGCGAGTTCGGCTGTACGCACGTGTGATGTGACCGGCTCATCAAATGTGGAGGCAACGACCTCAGCATCCACTGAGCGGTCCATATCGGTTACTTCCTCAGGACGTTCGCCAATGAGGGCGACCAATAAGTGCACGTCTGGATATTTGGTTGATATGGAGTTCGCAATTTGCTTGAGAATTGTGGTTTTCCCCGCTTTAGGTGGTGAAACGATCAGTCCACGCTGGCCCCTTCCAATGGGTGCAATCAGGTTGATCAAACGCGGAGCAAGCGTATCGTGGTCGGTTTCAAGATCGAACCTTTTCTCTGGAAAAATGGGGGTAAGGTTCTCAAAAAGTACCCGGTGACTGGCTTCTTCGGGGTCAAGTCCGTTGATGGATTCAACCTTCAATAGGCCGAAATGCCGTTCACTTTCACGGGGCGGCCGGACCTGTCCGATCACCAGGTCACCTGCCCTAAGGTCATGCCTGCGGAGCTGTGCCTGCGAAACATAGACATCCTGATCGCTGATCTTGTAGTTTGGGGCCCGCAGAAAGCCTATGCCCTCGCTCATAATTTCCAAAACGCCGCCGCGCAATTCGATTCCCTCCCTTTGCGCCTCCGCTTCACGGATCATCATGGCGAGCGATTCTTTCTTTAGGCGGTTGGAGTTGGGAATGTTCAGCGTCTTTGCCATGCCGCGCAGTTTGGAAAGTGGTTCGTTCTCTAGTTCTAGAATTTTCATGTTTTTTTTCTCGTTGAGTTGGGATATGAAGTGAAAAAGAAAATGACCCAGCGCTGCACTTTGCAGGCTGGAGTTTACCCTTAGGTTGTTGGTGCGTGTGGATTTTCGCTCAAGTTTTTATACGCGCGACCCCTGCAGGTTAAATCGCCGTGCAACGGATCAAGCAATCATGGGATCTGTAAAGCCACTGGGGAGTTGGTTCATTATAGCATGTTCGAATCAGTCATGCAAGCAATATTCAACTTTTTTCGAGGCGTACTTTCAGATTAGCAAGCATGGCACGCTGATTCTTAATGGCATGGTCAAACACAATGTTTTCAAGCAATTTATTTACCTTTGCAGAGCTGACCGTCTGGACCAGGTGCGTCTGCCCTTTTTCGCTCTCCTGCAATAAATAGCGGAATATCATTTGTACATCAGGCTTGCTGAACACGTGGAATTCAAGCTCACTGGGCGGCCTGGTAAGATGAATCACTATATAGATGCGGTTGCGCATCACGGGCAGCCCAAGCCAGCGCAATGTCTCCACGGTGTAGAACGGCCGCAAAATGATGCCCTCCGCGTCCTTCTGCTCTTTGAGTACATCGATCGATGTGAGCAAAGGTTGAAGCCCGATCATGTTGATGGGTTCTGCGATGTGGTCATACACTTCGTACTGGGGGCGGTCAATAAAGATATTTAACTCGAAAGTTCGCATAGCACTATTTTACCCGTGTTTATCATATAGCATTTGATTCTGCAAATCCCACAGACGACGGTACAGACCTGCCTGTGCCAGAAGCTCATGATGACTGCCGCGCTCCACAATTCTACCCTCACTCATCACCAGAATTTCATCCACCTTTTCCAAGCCGATCAAACGGTGTGTAATGAGCAGACACGTTTTACCTTGCATGGTTTCAAAGAGTGTGTCGAGTACGTCTTTCTCAGTCAGGGGGTCAAGATTGGCAGTGGGTTCGTCGAAGATCAGGATCGGCGCATCTTTCAATAATGCCCGCGCAATCCCCAATCTCTGACGTTCCCCACCCGATAATCTTAAACCCTGTTCGCCGATCAGGGTATCGTAACCATGAGGCAGATTCGTAACAAATTCCTGGATGTGTGCAGCGCGGGCCGCGGCCTCCATTTCCTCCTGACTCACAGACCGACGCGCCAGCCGTAAATTCTCACGCATGCTGGTGTTGAAGAAGTAACTATTCTGGGACACAAGGGCGATTCGCTTTCGGACCTCGTCCTGATTAAGCGCCTTCAGCGAATCAGCCCCCAGGCAAATTTCTCCTTCATGAAAATCCCAGAAGCGGAGCAGGAGATTGGCAAGTGTACTTTTCCCCGCGCCGCTTGGCCCGACGATGGCAACCGATCTCCCAGCGGGGACAGTAAATGTCACATTTTGCAATGCTGGAATGGATTGATTCGGATACATAAATGAGAGATTTGAGATTTTGAGACTGGTCGACGAATCAATCTCCGGTCTCTTTGCTCCAGTCTCTCTGACAGCCGGCTCCGCATCCACCACTTCAAATAATCGTTTCGCAGCTTCCCGGGATGAGTTCCACATCTGTGCGGCCAGGGGCAGGGGAGTGACCGCTTCAAAAGATGCAAGGGTCATCAACGTAAAGGTGCCAAGCAATACCCCATTGATGTTGCCTGCTGTTACCTGTGGAATGACAAGGAATAACACAAGCCATAAGCCCAGGTTGGTAAACAGAGTGCCCAGCGCAGAATGGATTCCGCTGATGAGCGCCATTTGTTTCTGTGTCGAGCCATAGATTGTGCCCGTATGTGCAATCTGTTTGACGCGTTCCGGACCGCGACCAAAGGCGAGCAGGTCAGCGATGCCCTGGATCCCGTCCACAAGTTGCGATTGCATATTTGCGCGCTGGGCAATGAGTCGTTGCCCGGGGCCGCGGCTGAAGACCTGGGCGAGTGTCGGCAGGATCAAACCCAAAGTGAGGAAGAAGCCAATTAATACGAGGGCAATTGGCGGGTAGAAAGAGGCGAAGAAGAAAGAGACGATGGTGCCAATGAGCACAGCAGTCAATGAAGGAGAGATGACGCGCACGTAGAAGTTTTCCAGAGTTTCCACATCACCAATGACGCGCGCCAGCAAGTCTCCGCTTTTGTATTCCATCAAGCGGGCGGGCGCCAGCGGTTCGAGTTTTTCATAGAACCAGACGCGCAGTCGGGCCAGCAACCGGAAGGTGACGTTGTGAGAGACAAGCCTTTCAAGATAACGAAATACGCCGCGGCTGATGCCGAAAAAGCGCACGCCAACAACCGAAACGCCGAGATCTGCAATGGAAGGGTGTAATGCCGCTGTTGCAATGAGCCATGAAGATGTACCAATCAGCGCGACACTCGAGCCGATGGTGAGAGTGCTGAGAAGGACGGAGAGCGCAACCCAACCCCATGAGCCGTTGAGGAAGGAGAAGAGACGGAGCAGGATTGGGGAGTTTCGATTTTCGATTGTTGATTTGTGATTGGTAACCGGTTGAACGTCATAGGTCGAAGGTTGAAGGTTAGGCGGAGTTTTTGAACTGCTACCTTCAATATTTACATCTGAAACTTCATACGCTTGTACCATTTTTGCGTACGCGCCCTTTTGGTTGAGCAGTTCGCGATGCGTACCTGATTCGATCACCCGGCCCTCTTCAAGAACAACAATTTGATCGGCTTTGAAGATGGTGTTCAGGCGATGAGCAATCGTCATGACAGTACGGCCCTGCATGAGGCGCCGCGTGGATTCTTCAAGCACTGACTCGGTTCCAGGGTCAAGGCTGGATGTGGGTTCGTCGAGGATCAGAATGGGCGCATCTTTCAGGAAGGCGCGGGCAAGTGCGAGACGTTGCGCCTGTCCACCGCTGAGTCGTGCTCCGCTTTCGCCTATGACCGTTTCATATTTATCTGGAAGTGTTTCGATAAATTCATGCAGGTGCGCGGCTTTGGCAGCTTCGATCACTTCTTTAATTGCAGCATCTGGTTTGCCGAGACGAATATTCGCTGACAGCGTATCGTGGAATAGATGTGGTTTTTGCGGGACCCAGGCGATTGACGCAGTAGAAGGTGGAAAGGGGAAAGTAGTGGATAAAGTGTGTGTGGTAATTTGCCCCATTGTTGGTTGAATAAACCCCAGGAGGAGATTAACCAGTGTTGATTTTCCTGCACCTGTTTTGCCCACGAGAGCTATTTGCTTCCCGGTCTGTATTTGTAGGTTGATATTCTCGAGTGTGGGAGATGTTTCACCCGGGTATGTATACGTGACGTCTTCCAAATCAATCGATGTAACCACATCATTTTGCAGTTCACTAGCTACCGATAACTGATTACTGGATACTGGAATAGGTGTATCGAGTATTTCATAGATCCGTTTTGCGGCGGTGGTGCCAGACATACCGGCATGGAAGCGCGCACCAAGCATACGTAATGGCAGATAAAACTCTGGCGCAAGGACGAGGATAAAAAAGGCTTCATGAAATTCCATCCGTGCATAGAGCAGGCGGAAACCGATCTCGACCGCGATGACCGCGGTGCTGAGAGTGGCGAGCAGTTCCAACGCGAGCGCAGAGAGGAATGTGATCCGTAAAACGCCGAGCGTTGTATCGCGAAACTGGTTGCTGACCTTTTCAATGTTCCCGGCATGTGCTCTGGATTGACCGAACAGTTTTAGGGTGGTCAGGCCCTGTAGACTGTCCAGGAAATGAGCCGAGAGGCGCGAGAGCGTTTGATATTGCCGCCTGGTGACGATCTCTGCCCCTTTGCCGATCATGATCATGAAGAAGGGGATCAAAGGCGCGGTGACGAGCATGACGACGCCCGATAATGGATCGATGGGAAACACAACGATCAAAATGCTGATTGGGATCAGCGCTGTGACAACCAGTTGCGGTAGATATTGACTGAAATACGCGTCGAGCGCTTCAATGCCTTCGACGGCGGCTGTAGTCAGTTCCCCGCTACGCTGTCCGCGGGTATAGGCGGGACCAAGGTTCAGGATATGGCTGAAGAGTCGTTCACGCAGGTCAGACTTTATTTTTACTGCGACGATGTTCGCACTGACTTCATTGACCCATGTCATGAACGCGCGGCCAGTAATGATGACGAGGATGAGTTGCAGCCAGGGTGTCACATCTGCAAGAGTCTGTCCCTGCAGGAAGACGCCATTGACCGTACTGCTGAGGAGGTAGGCCTGGCCTATGGTCAACAGACCCGCTAAAAATCCGGAAAGAACTGTTAAAAGGAGCGCGTGACGAGAGTCACGGGTGAGGGAAAGGAGTCTGCGATGCATTGAATAAGTTTAATGTTGAAAATTGAAAGTGAACAGGTGAGAGTTGAATTTAGAACCTATCCGAAAATTCAGAAAAACGTACCAGATGTCGTTGCGAGCCGCCGCTTTTGCTCTTTGGCGGCGAAGCAATCTCCCATTTGGTAGAGAAAGTTGGCTTGTGAGAGATTGCTTCCCGAAGGCTCGCAAAGACATGGTGAATTTTCGGATAGACTCTTAGCTAGACTTTATCCATTTGGGCATTAACAAAGAAGCAGGGTAAGCTAAA